>CAZFBN010000012.1:3217-58995 GCA_964517145.1 uncultured Saprospiraceae bacterium | reverse complement strand
TAAAGCATATAAATAAGCATAACCTTCTTTTATAGCCGCTTCTCTAGTATCGTCTCTAGGACATTTGTCTATGTTTAAAGCATATAAATAAGCATAACCTTCTTTTATAGCCGCTTCTCTAGTATCGTCTCTAGGACATTTGTCTATGTTTAAAGCATATAAATAAGCATAACCTTCTTTTATAGCCGCTTCTCTAGTATCGTCTTTAGGACATTTGTCTATATAACGAGCAACATACAGCCCACCGTGTTTTTTTATTAAGTTATCTCTGGTCATATAATTTATTCACGTTCAAGGCATACAGATAAGCATTACTTTCTTTTATAGCCGCTTTCCTAGTATTGTCCCTAGGACACTTGTCTATGCAACGAGCAACATAATATCTGCCATATTGTTTAATTAATTTTTGTATTTTTTCTTTTTGCATGTAATTTGTGTATATTTTTTAATTAATTAATTAAAACGATGCCCGAGGCGGGATTCGAACCCGCACGGAGGTTTCCCCCCTCAGGATTTTAAGTCCTGTGTGTCTGCCATTCCACCACTCGGGCCCAGTTAAAAAAACATATTGTTTGTTAAATTCTATACAATCGTGTTTTTTTTATAATTTTCTAAAATAGATATAACTTCTTCCGGGGCGGTAACAATGGATTTAGCTAGGTCAAATGTTGCTCCGCTGAAAAACAAAGCCAACATTTCATCTGGGCTAACCAATTTTTTTACTTCTGCTCTTAAGTCAACAAACTCATCTTGGGTTTCTGTCTTCTTCAAGATCTTTTTTAAAAAACAAAGCCTAGCCAAATCGTTATAACAATCTAGCTCTTGCCTGCTTTGTTTTTCGTAATCTACAACTATAACCGGTTTATTTCCACAATATTCCGTTGTGCTTTTTTCAATTAAGTCTTTTAATTGATCCAAAGAAACATCTTCGTGTTTTACCCGTATATGTCCTCTGGTAAGTTTATATTTTATACGGTCCAACCCCCCGTCTTCGTAAGTCACTAGATATCCAGGCTTATCACACTCGTCCATGTTTACTACACCCAAAGAACCGGTGTAATGTATTTCATAAGACCCATTTATAGGGTCCGACATAGTTCCGTGTAGGGGTTTATGAATATCGCCTAAAATAAATCCTTTTAAATTTTTAAATTTAGAAAGAGATACTTGCTTTAAGTCCAACCGTTTCTTATCTTCGCAAAATGGCCAAAGTTGCACCGCTTGCCCATGCAGAATAATCCATTCTACCTGATCTACGTTCTTTGCTTTGTTAAGTGTGTCTAACACCACACATGGATCGTCGCAATAATTAACCCCGAACACACCGGAATCTCCGGTGGGGGGTAAAAAACCACATACGTCACAAATCCAATTTTTATTGTTTCTTGGTTTGTCATGATCCCCATTAATACCTATCGGTGTAATGTTATTCGCTAATAAGCGAGCTACGTTATTTTTTACAAAGCAAATTGTTTCTTCGTTGGGAAACATGTTGTCGAACAAGTCTCCACAAACGACAAAGTTTGTAACTTTTGATTTTATTGCAAAATCACAAGCTTCTTCAAAACAAATTTCTTTGTCTTTACGTAACTCGTGAATTCCAAACAATGTGTGTGACAAATGAACATCGCCCACAAACATTGTTTTAATTTTTTTCGTTACCTTCATATTTATTTTTAAAATAATTTATGTGTTCTCTTAACGAATCATCTAGCTCTTGTGCAAAAAGATGTAAAAAGTCAATGACTTCACATTCAAGCAAATCGCTTAGGTATTTTAGTAAAATTTCATGAGTCATAAAATTTTCAACCGTACCGTCGGATTTTTGAACTTTAAATTCATTTACTAATTTACCATCAAATACTTCGCACATAGGAAGTTCAATAATACCGTAGTCTTTAGTCACAAGTATCAACGATTCGATGTATACTCGTTCTCTTTTTTTGTTTTTGTTTTTCATCTTTATAATATAGCTACTAAAGCTGTTGTGTTAAATGTCGAGAATACACAAGCAACCCATAGTTCGGAATAGTCTAATTTTTCAAACCCGACAAACAGTCCTCTTATTAAATAAAAGATAAAACCGAGTCCGGCGACACCAACTGATACTCCAACAAACACGAAGCTAATGCAAACAACGGGTAGACTTATGATTACACAAATAAATTCGTACAGATTTGCGCAAGTGGCCGTATAGTAATTAAATATCCACCAACTAGTCCAAAATATAATTGATGGGACTATCGACAGCGTTGATGCTGCCCGATTTACAAAAACGTCACAAAGCCTAGGTTCCATATAATAAAAAAGGGCGTACCTGTTACCAGGTACACCCTTTTCTCCTTTAATTTAAATTTATTTTTGTTTTTTCAAAACGTCGTTATTGCGATAACAACTTTTTGTGTTTTTTGTTTGGTGATTGTGGTTCAGCTCAAGATTAGTTTTATTAATCTTGCCATTAGGGCTTTTTGGAATATATTGTTTTGTGCTTTTGTTTTCCACAAAAACCAATATATTACAGAACCACGTGATTAGCAATATAATTACTTTTTACTGTTTTGAAAAGATTCTTTGGCCAATCCTATCAAACTACATGACGCAAGTAGCGTCATGCTTATCAAGTAATAGGTTAAAGAAAATATTGTCGGAACAAACCAAACAATAAATTTAAATATGCCCGTAGATAACTGTACAATCGCTAACGCGCCGCGTTCGGCTATTTTGTTACCTAATTCACCTGCTGCCGCGAAAACTTCTCTAGTATATTCTTCTCTGTTCATGCAAAATAAAGAGGCATTAAACAAAATAAATTCTTTGTTAGCCGAAAACACTAAAGAGTCTGTGTTTAGAGCTAAACAAATTATGTTTTGTCTTTTACCCCCATCCTTTTTTGTTGAAAATTATTTATTTGATAACGAAGGACGCCAACAAAAATTGGACGCCTTCCCCATGTTACGATCGGTGTATGATAATTTGCCCGATAAGATGTTATTGAAATGTAGTCGTAAAACTCTTAAGTCCACGTTGATAAGCAATATCATATGCTTCAATTTAATAAGATGGAATTACTATAAAATGCTATATGTGGCACCTTTAGAGTTTACAGCCAACTACTTTAGTCAAAACTACATAGCTACGAGGATGGATTCACCGCCGATCAAAAAGTTGTTAGTTAAAGGATGGAAAAAAAATCATGTTTTTGAAAAAACGTTAACAGATACTAGAAGTAATGTAATTTTTAGATATGTAAATGAAGATGCTTCCCGCATACGCGGTCCAGCCACGGATTTAAATACATTCGATGAGTGTCAGGATATATCTTATGATCAATTTTCTATTGTTAATGAAACGATGGCTTTGTCCGATTATAAAAGAGAAATATATGCCGGTACGCCTTTGACGACCGACAATACCATAAACGCCTTATGGACAAAAACCAACCAAATGGAATGGGCGTTTAAATGCGAGAAATGTAATTATTGGAATACTCTTACAGAAGACAACAAGCCTTTGGAAAAAATGATTTTACCGGAGGGATTGTCTTGCGCCAAATGCGGTTCTTTAGTCAACTCCGCAAACGGCGAATGGGTTTCTATGAACCCTAAAGTAAAAGATTTTACCGGATATCATTTAGCCCAACCAATTTTACCGTTTTTTAATCGCGATAAAAAACAATGGGATAAAATATACAAAAAAACAACTTCGTACGAAACTTACCAAGTATACAACGAGGTGTTGGGTTTAGCTTACGATGTTGGAACAAAACCGATCACGGAAACAGACATAAGAGCCATTACCGTGTTGGGTAACCCTTACGACAAGGGCAGCTCTGATTTAAAGATTTACAATCAAAACAAAAACAAATACAACGTGTGCACTTGTGGCGTAGACTGGGGTGTAAACATGCATACGTCGAGAACTTCCGTGTGCATAGGTGCTCTACGAGAAGATGCGATATATGAAGTGTTCTACGCAAAAACTTACAAAGACTTGGAGTATAAACGACACATCGCAGAAATCGCTGCTTTGTGTAATGGGGTAAATGCGTTTATTGCCGCAGACTCGGGCCCAGATCCGAGTAGATCTATAGAACTAGCTAAAGCAACATCTCCACAACGATGCCAGCTTGTCCGATACGAACACGGAAAAACCATACAACGTTGGGATTCCCCCAAAAACGCCATAGACTGGCGGCAAAACAGGTGGGTTTTGCACAGGTCAGACGTGCTTGGATTTACGATAAGGCTGTTAAAGGAAGGTAAGATTTTATTACCTAGCTACGATTCGATATCGACGGAGATACAAGACATCCTAAACGTATACCTAGAAGTTAAGGATGGGTTATACCGCCAAGAATTGTTTTATAGACATAATCCAGATCAACCGGATGACTTTTTACACGCGCTTACTTGGGCGGTAGTTCAAGCATACGTGTATGCCGGCGACGCCGCATTAAACGGCCCGTCTTCTTCGTCGGGCGACTTTTCCGAAGAATTAGGTTGAGCTAAGCTGTCTAAACTCTTCCAACTCGGAAATTATCTTTTTGGTATGCGCCTCAAAGATATCCATCATCGCTTCGTTTTTTTCGTCATCTACATCTTTTGCGGGCACGTAATCCAACTTAGGCATAATTGCTTTTGAAAACAAAGCGGGTGGTTTTTTAAACCCGTAGTTGTGAAATACGCGTCCGGCATACAACAAAACTTCGGGGTCGAACTCTATGTCGTTTACGTTAATTTCGTCGTCCACCAAACTAACCAACAGGAAAACTTCGGACAACCCGCACATCAGCTCTTCGGCTTCAAGCGGGTTTAATGTGTCCATGTCGTCGGGTTGATTACAAAATATGTGGCAAACAGTTTCAAACACGTTCCATTGATTGAAAAACAGGTCGCTTACCAACACGATGGTTGCGGCTGAAATTTTATCGGCCTGTAGATCGGTGATCTCAAAACCAACTTTTTTTTCAATTTCTTCTCGAAGAATTTCTGTTCTCCAACTCAACGCATCTGTTCCAAATTCTTGCAACACGGCAGCAAAACATACGGTCGCTGTCTTTTCTTCGTCTTCGAAGTATTTTTTTAATAAGCTCATTTGTTTTAAAGTCTATTTAAATAAAAGTAAACCATCAACTACTTTTAGGCGTAACGCCGGATTGCGTTACGCCTAACCTAACGGCGGCCGCTAGAAGTGTGTTGGCGGTACAAGAATCGTAGGGCGAGGCTTACGACAGGTTATAGCTTCTTTTAGCGTAAGAACCGCATAATCTTGGGCCAGATTACCGTTGGTTGCGTTATTTGTTTTCAGGTCTTTTAGTAATTCTCGAACAGCTTGTCTCACATCCGGCTCAATTTGACCTACGAGCCAAGAAGCCAGTTTGTTGGCCACATACAAGTTTTTGTTTTTAGCCGCCCGAAGCAGACAAGCGTTCGCGTGGAGTGTATCCACACCCGGCTCGTTATTCGATTCGACTATATAGTCGAAGAAACGGTCAAACACACGGTTTGTCCTAGTTGCAACCCTGCTGTTTTGGTCGGGGGAAGGTTCCACGACGGTAGCCATGATACATAAAAACATCTCCCTACGTTTTTCGGTGGGTATAACGTCAAAGAACAAGTTAAACCCGTCGATGTTGTCGACAGCGCTACAATGGGTGATTGCATACCGGATTGCTCCGGGGTGCGCTACAATTTCGTCATATTTAGCCTTTAGGGCCTCGGTGTTGTTGCGGTTTTCGTCTATGTATTTCTTTGCTTCGGCAAGTGTCATGTTTTTTTCTTTCTTGTTTTATCGTTAATATATCGGGTTAAGTTTGTTATTTTTAAATGCTTCAGACTTCTCTTTGAAGAAGTTGTCGCGATCTACGATGTCTACAACAAATTTTAAATTTTCGTCTTTATTATCCGTATAGACGTTGTTTACTACACCGCCACGGGTTCAACAATTAGTTTTATTTGTTTAGTCATTTTTTTTATCGGGGGCGGGAATTTCAACAAAGCTTTCGGCTTCTTCTAGCAAATTTGCACAGTCTAGAAA
Organism: uncultured Saprospiraceae bacterium; assembly: GCA_964517145.1. Classification (GTDB taxonomy): domain Bacteria; phylum Bacteroidota; class Bacteroidia; order Chitinophagales; family Saprospiraceae; genus JADJNW01. Next base: position 52,959 of record CAZFBN010000012.1, on the reverse strand, counting down.
TATTCGCAACGGAGACAAATCGCTCAAGTCTGATAGATAGCTATCCGGTTCATGGTAGGCAATTACTTGATCTGACATCCATTCATTGTTTTCATCGTATTCACCATCTACTTGCACCAACCATTCACCGATAACGTAGTTGTTCATCAGCAATTGCTTGTGTGTAATGGTGCTTTTCATGGCCAACACCGGATCATTCATTAGATCCATTTCTTTAATTTCGTGTACGTTGATTGAAAACGTGTACTTGGTTTTTACGTTGTTATACCAAGCCGCAATTTGTTCTTCGGGCAAATCGTACGATTTAAGTATTTCTTTTGTAAACAAAAAATCAAAATTTTTATCGTTTGGTATCCCGCCATCTAATATGATGGATTCGACCAACTCTTCAGAATAAATTACTTCGTTGTTTATAATACTGGCTTTAATCAATTTAAATAGGTTTTCCATGTTTTATTTCTTTTTTAGGTTATATAAAAAAACCAGGCATCGGTTGCCGGGTAAATTGGTGGACGTGGCGGGAGTCGAACCCGCGTCTTTAAAGTGCGCCCAACAAAGTTTATGTGTGTATGGTTGTTTTTCTTAAACAGCGGAACAACAACTAAAAAGTTACCGCTGTAGCATTTGCTTTTTTTCGTAGCAAAAAACGATTTTTTGGTGTGCATAAACACACAGAGTAAAATATCCACACCAAGTTTTTTTTACTCTGCGCCGTCATAGTACGGAAGCTGTTTCCAGCTCTTCCACCAAGAACTCGTCGGGATTAGCGACAATGTACTCGGCTTCGGCCAGAATAGCGTTTTCTTCTGCGTCGGCAGTTGAACTTCAATTCTTTTTTTACGTGGTCGGAATTAAACCACGACACAAATTTGTTAACACGCGACTTTAAATCGAAACCAAGCACGCCCGTTAATCTTTTGTCTCACAAAATTCTTCGCCCAAATAGTCTCCTTTAATAACGAGTTTCTTTTTGGGATCGGTTTTTCCTTTAAACTCAAAAGCAAAGCCGTCTATTTTTACTATGTCTCCGGCTTTTAACTCGTACTCAAACGTAGATGTTTTTTCTGCTTTGGCCATACGTTAAGTTATTCTATGGGTTTGATGTTGGTCAACTCTAAAAACAAATTAAAGTCAGACAAAGGCGCCGTTGGTAAAAAATCTACCAGTTCAACTTTGTTGGTTGGGTCGATGTCGGCACCGAAGGCTTGTGTGTAAATTTCTTTGGAAACATTTACAAAGTCAGGCACAGAGTACGTCTTGCCGTGAACTTTTACAACATCCAACATTTGTGCAACTTTTTCGATAGGCAAGTCAAACAATCTATCTACCGGGTCGCCTAAGATTTCTTTTACTTTATACGACAAATTAGCTTTTTTCTCCAACTCGTCGCAAATTTCAGCAATCTTGAAAATGTCTTCAACACAATCTAACTCCGACAAATTGTTCTGAATGATTTGATAAGCGGCTTTTGCTTCTTCACCTAGCTTAGTAGAGCGTCTCCACAACTCTTTAGAAACATATGGTAATTCTGCGTAAAACATACCAGCATACTTCATAATTATGTCGGGAATTTCATCTACGGAGAAATGGCTAGCTTTTTTAACAAATTCTTCGCTTATTTTTCTACGCCATTTAAAAGGGTGTTTGTCGATGTTTTTACAAAAATGTTCTGCGGCTTGTTTAAACTGTTCAGCATCAGAAACTTCGTAAAAATCAAGAGAAACACCGTTTTCGTTTATTTCCGCAATTTTAATGGTTTTGGGTTGTACGTAATACGATAGAGCTAGGTCTTTGTTGTACTTCTCCAAACTTTCGGACACCCCCCAAACCTCGGCTGCTTTTTTAATCCTGTGTTCCAACTGTTCTGCGTATTTTTTACCAAGGGTTTTTACCACTGCCTTTTTGTTGTTTTGGAAAAAAGCATTGCTTATGTATGTCCTTGCGGCTGTATCTATTGGGAACAGTCTTTTTTCAGGATCAGCAAAACCGTGTTTTTTGATTTTAGCATAATCTGAATACGAGTCCACGCTTGCAGTTTTTACAAATTCTGGTGTTTCAGATATTTTCAAAAATTTGTACAGTTCTTTGTTGCTATAGTCTTTTTGTTGGTCTACGTTGAATGCCATTCTTAAATCATACATATGAACTTTAACGTATTCAACTCAAAAGTTAATCTACCTTTATACCTAGAACACGAGGGGTTACTGGGTTACTCTTGTACATTTGTCTCGGGTTTTGGTTGGTACGGTAAAAAAGACGGGGTTTACCTGACACCACTGCAGTTTTTATTTCTACAAGAACAAAAAACCGGTGAACCCAAACAGGAACAAATTAAAAGAATTTGTGCGACAGAAGAAATTTGTTCCGGTAAAATGTTGTATTCCGATGAGAGTTACAGGCTTATCATGCAAACCTTTAACACATGGTGTACTTGGTCTTCTTTATATATCGATAGCAAACAACATCTAGAAACATCCGCTATAACTTATCGAGATAAAATCATAGCAAACAGCCCAGCTCTTTATTTACAAAAAAACGGATACGCTTCTTTGATCACTAACGGCTGCGGTTATTTTTCTCACGATTTACGTGAAAAATACATGAAATCGTTAAACTTTATAGGTTCTAGATTTCCTAAGGGTAAACGGTTTATTGTACCTTCTTACAGCTCACCAGCGCATATTGCTGGCTTGTACATGTACGTAGAGCTAGATAACCAAGAAAAGCAAGTAATACCATTATATCAAAACGGTAAAGGTGGTTGGATGGGTAACCATAACTCAAACGAGCTAATAAACTCTATGGAAGAATTATGGCACCGCACGGGTGTTATATGGGATGCTGCGCTGGATGTATGGACGACCAACACGATCCAGCTACCAAAAAAAATACCACCAACTACCGCTATAAAACTTTGGTTAGAAGCTAAACACACTAGTTTCGATCCACACCCAATACTGGCTATACCTGAACTAGAAAGAGAAAACGCTTTGAACAAACATATTTCAAGGCTTTCTTATAAAAAACTAAAGGAAATTAACGATTTGCTCGGTGTGGATTTAAAAAACAAATGGTTAACCGCCAAAGAACGCGTTGTTACGGTAGGTAAGCATGAGTATTGGCAAGAAAACTCCAGATATTACTCTATGAGACACGACTACAAAATAGAGCTTACCAATTTTGCATTAAACCTAGACAACATTAAAAAAGTAAACAACAAATACGTAGTAGAAGGACATATTCTATACGAAGATAATGTGTTTCCTTTTGAACTAGACTATGCGTACTTCGAAAACGAATACAAGTTTGTAAAAGCCATAAAAAGACTGTTTTTAGAATATGGTATAGGTTTGTGCGTCATAAACTCAATATATAGGCATTTAATACTAACCGTCGTATTATCGTTTAACGAATCCGTCCGGATTACAAACTAGACAACAGCTAAAGCAAACCAATTGAATTGCTTCAATCGGCGCTAAAAACTTGTCTATGTTATTATACCATATTTTAGGCTGTTTTTACTACAAAATGTGGGTAGTAACCGAGTTAGGATAGGTAGGGGAAATATTGTCTAAATAGACCTCTTTGGGGTACCCCTGGGTTTCTGGGTTGGGGGAAGAAACACCATATTCAAATAAAAACGATCTGGAAGCCGCTATAAAGCCAATATCTTTAGGTGCACCCGTACCGGTCTTTTGTGTAGCAACAAAGTCTATAAAATAAGTACCGGCAGCCCAATTGCGGGTATCTGTCGAAGTGATGCACAGATTATAGAATCCCGGGGCATTGGCCTCGAAAATATGCACATCCAACACGGCTTTAAAGTCAACTTCTCGCGAAAATTGGTTATCTTTAATTATGGCGTGTAAATTGTACTTATCTTTTGTAATAGGGACATTGTTGTGAGATAAGTATATACCTAAAAGTATATCCTCTCCTTGGTAAAAAACGGGAGACATCGGTTGCCCGTATTGCGGCACCGAGCCATCTAAAGATTGATTTGTGTAATAACCATCAGGTAACCTATCGTACATACCTATAATTTTATTTAGTTTGCCGGTTAAAAGCAAACTAAAACAGGTTTTCCGTCCTTGTTTTCATAATAACAAAGTTCGGTTACATTCATTATCTTTTTTATAATCAACCATTCTGGTTTAGATATTGTTTTTAACAGCATATCTATCTGCTGTTTTTTTCTATATACGTCGTTTTGTTTACCACAACACTTTTTAGAAGGAGAAATAATCTCCATCATTTGTCGTATGGACTCCAAAGCCGGAACACGACATAATTGCGGGTATTTTTTAATGGCAGAGTATATGACGGCCGAGTTGTGAAAAATGATTTTTGACATCAAACAACTATACTTTTATTTTGCGGTTTTACAAGCCCCCCGCAAATATCTTCCGGCAAATAAGGATACGAAATGTATATCGTATGGTTGTCCGGATCTTCAAATATATTTATATTCGATCCGGCTTCTAAAGTAATTTTATTTTGCGACGGCCTAGAACCGTTTATTGAAAACACAAATTCAGAGCAGTCCTTTACGAGCTCTAATCCACTATAATCCTGACAACCAATAGCGTACCCGTAATTGTTACCGGCAAACATGGAAATAGTATCTTCCGTGGTTGTAAAATCCAATTGTATGCCTTTGTTAAAATAAATTATGTCGTCGACACCAAAAGTACCTGTATTTGCGGGTATCCTTGTGTCGGATATTGTAAGCGAAGTAACCCCTTTCCAGGCGTTAGCAAACTCAAAAATAGTAGCCGGTTCAAAAAATACGTTCGAGAAAGAAAAAGATGCTGTGCCGGGCAGATTTTTAACCGCCTCACCTACCACCAACAAATTAAATTTACTAGTTCTAACAGCTAGCGGAAAAACAGAGCTTCTAGGTACTTCAAAAAAATCTGACGTAGTAAAAAAAACAATATTAACCGGATCACATTGTATCGACAACAACTGTTCGTCGGCGGCCAACGCACCTGTTCTATCGACAAATTGAGCGTCCAACAATATGTTATCTAACGTAAAAGAAGAAAATTGACGCAAAGATTCGTTAGTTAAAGGATAAGCCCTTAACCCGTTTTCGTTTAACCAATCTACTACTGTATCAAAACCGGTCATATTGATGGTTTGGTATTTACCGAGTCTGTCACAGCAAACACCCTAACCTTTCCGTCGATGTTACCGTTTACTTTTATATATTTCGAACCAGAAAGCGTAATGTTTCCAACTTCGTCGGGCGGAGTCAGATTTATTTGTTTTAACGGTATTCCGTCTAAAGGCACATTGTCTAATATACCCGCGGCGTTCCATGTTACGTTGTCTCCGTCTACATTTATAAACAAATCGTTTGTCGTGGTCAAAGCCACGGTGCCGTATAATCCGTTTAGTGAGTAAAGACCGTCTTTCTTGGGTATATTGACTACGGTGGCCGAACTAAAGGGAAAATTTAAAATTAATTTCCTACCTAAAAAATTATCAAACAGATCTAAAAAACCGGTACCAAATACAAGTTTACCTATGTACCTGTCGGATCCCACCATCAATCTAATATATTTTTTTCCACTTATAAAATCAGCTTTTGTGTGTGTAAAAACATATGCGCCAGAATCGCACAAAATATCTAACACTACTTCTGCGGCAGAAATTTCAATGCTTTGTAATACCGGTATGTAACCAGAAAATTGTATAAAATTTGCGTCTACAAAAACACCCAATAGATTCGGGTACCGCAGAACATCGGCCGTGTCGGAAAACGGATAACTCGATTTCTCGTTTTCGTTTTGCCAAGGTGTAAACGGTAACGTTGTCATTTACTGTATCTTTCTTCGGGGGGCGGCCAAGACGGCCATTCTAATGCGGTCGTATTTAATATATCTTTTTTAACTCTATCTGCACCTACAAAATTAGCGCCTATGTATTCGTTTTCCGCATATAAGGGCTCGTCGGTGTTAAAATAAAAATTATTCCTATAAAATGGCGGAATGTTTTCGTTTCTAGGACAAATTTCTTTATTGGTGTGTAATAAGGTTCCTTGTACCGACGTATCGATTGTAATGGGAGAAACTCCCACGATTCGAATTACCCCGTTGTCGTCCGGTTCCACCGTGTTTATTTTAAATATAAAATCTCTTCCGCAGGTATTGTTGGAAGAAGCTTTGTCTTGTTTAGACAACACTTTTTCTTTGTCTATAACGCCAAGCGTTATAGTTTGACCTAAAACCGTAGCTACCATGTTTGAATTGGGAGAAGAAAAATCGAACACCACATCTCCAGATACTCTTGTGTGTTGTACTTCAAAACCGCTTAACATAGAGGGTTCGTGTATAAATACGCAAGAGCTTTCGATTGCTCCGGTTTGTGCGGTTAAATCATATACGGCATCTAAATTAACTATTGAATCTTTGCGCCCAAACAAAATAGTGCCGGCTACGTGCGGTACGGAAGATTGAAGTGTCTCGCTTTGAAAGTCTTTAACGATATTGGCGGTAAATCCACCTATAACCAATCCCGTCTCTTCGTTTTTTATTTTTACGGAAATAACCCCGTTTTTAACATAAATTTGCGATATGTAATTTGTCAAATATGTTGGAGTGGTCGTCAGTTTTAAAGCGGATAATAAATCCAACGGGATTATGTCCCCAAAAACGGATACCATATTAGATGTAGAAGAAATCGGGTATTTCCTGTACAAATTTTTATTTATAAAATCTAAGCTATTTGACATAAAAAACTAAAACGGTTGAGACCAAGGTGACGGAGGAATTGCACCGAAGGATCCGGCAGTAACGGTAACAGCAACAGAAGCCGGAGACGAGTTAATTGTAGATGCTTTAAATTTAGCGAAAGCAAGACCGCAACACGGTACTTTTCCGGAACCCGATATGGTGGTATCTCTTAGTTCTGCACAAGGATCAAACAAAGTTCCTGTCGTCGGAGTAAATGTTTTAGAAAAACTGTTCACAGTCATTACCAAATTGGATACTTCAGAGTTTACGCAAGCAACACTAGTGTCAAACAACACTTCCGTAGAAGTAGGGTTGACAAACGTTAACGCCACAGATATGTACTTTTTATTGCCAACATTACCTTTGTTTTCCCAGACAAGATTTTTTAGCGGGTCTAAGGCATCGAAGTCTGGCGGCACCAAAGTAGAACCGGTAGCATCGGCAGGATTTACTAACACATATTCAACCAACGATGTAGGTTCTTTAACGACTACAGAAGCTCCGGCCGACAAACAAGCTATAGGCAAAGGCATCTGGCTCGGCAATACGGCTTCGATTTGATTATTTAAATCGTCGGTAATGGAGTAAACCGGAATAAAATACGGTGTATCTCCGACACACAAGCTTTCCATTAATGTTTTTGCTTTTGAACTCATCGTGTTTACATACGTGGTTAAATCTACGTAAGCATCGTTGGTGCGGTTAAAATAGCGAATATAGGCTTCTAGTTGTTCCGGTAAACACTGGGGATTGCAACCGTTGTAAACACCTAAAAAACCGTTAGGACGCCAAACATCGTTAGGGTCTAATTGAGATAGATAATAACATTCTCCGGTGGATATGGAAAAATTTCTTTCTGACGAACCGACGAAGTTTATGGTTTTTATTCCCACTTCTTCGGCACAAGCGTCGTATAAACCGGTGCCTGCGCCAGGTACCACGTTTAAAAACAAATTGTCTGCTTTTTTTTCCAAAGATATATTCGACCCGGCGTATATACTTAATGTATCCGGTTGAAACCAAGACGAATATACATCTTTGTTTTTTACGCGAACACGAATACTAGAAGACCTCGCAACAACCACTCTGTCATTAAATCGAGTGGCAGTTTTGACAAACTCGTAGCTAAAAATAGTTTGTTTAGCATCTTGTAATCCTTTACCTGCCGTAAACTTTACTACCGCTTTACTGTTTTCGCCATAAAAAAAATCATTTTCTACTACACTCGCGTGCGATACAGAAAAATTAATAACCTCTACGTCATTTTCGGTGTTTGCTAAAATAAAAATAAAATGCGTACCTGTGTTTTCTAGCCGATAAAGATAAACGGGATGGTTTTCGTTTTTTAAAACTATTACACCGTCAAGAAACCAATTTTCCCCCAATTCGACGTTAGAAGTAGATGTCAACGTAGCGTTGTCTACAAACGGATATTTTCGTTTGGAGTTTCCGGCCAAATATTCAGAAACAACAAATGCCATAAATTACGAGAACGGGTTGGTACTCGGTACACCACAAGTTACTATAGAAGATTGGTAGTTTGCAAACGCAGATTCTAATTCTTGATAACGGTTTCTAAACTGTAACGCATCTGATTCTAGCTGCACCAACCTATCGGTTAACTGTTCTATTTCTTCACAACTAACACAAGATTTAGTACAAGTGTCATTTATCGAAAACCCGCCAAACCCCGGTGTTATCAAAACACAACCGGAAAACGCTATATCAAAATTTCCGGCATCATCGGGAGGTATACCGTTAATTGTCAAAATAGGTCTTTGTGAATCCGGGCATTCCGTATTTAAACCAAGCCCGTTTCCCGCATCGATAATAATCGTGTTGGTTAATTCATTATAGGTTAACCGTATATTAGTGCCCGCCTCTAAAGTAATATCGCCCGAGACGGTATGTGTTATACCTACCAAGTCTGTAAAAGATATGCGTCTTACTGCGCTCAGCGACGGAACAACACAACGCATCTCTACTTCCGTGGAGTTTATTGTAAAAGAAAAAGTACCTATAGGTTGTACTAAAGCGGAAGAAACATCCCATACAACAAGTTTTCCGTATGCGAAAGGGTAATTTAAAGATGGAATAAGTTCTACTGCAGCTCCTTGTACGTGGTTGTCCGGGATTTCAAACACACCGACAGGAACCAAACTGTCGTCAGATAAAGTGACCGATATCGAATTACCGCTGTTTGTTATTTGAGAGAAAAAATATCGTGTAGATGCGGAGGTGGTAGCGGCCAAATTAAGATCGACTATAAATTGGTCGGGTAGCACATAAATACCATCTACGCTTGTTCTGTTTAAAGTCTCTCTAATAGGATAAGCCCTTAAACTGTTTTCGTTTAGAAACTCGAGTGTATCAAGTACCATTTTACGCCCCTATACGCCAAGTAACCGCCAAAACGTTTAGGTTTCCTGTAAACGCCGTACCGGTTGGAACTTTACGAATAATTTGAAAATTCACAATAGACTCGACAGTAAACGCAGTGTAAGGGACTTGCATAACGGCGTTTTCTATAGAAAATTGTTTATTTGCAACAGAAGTACCGCCTTGGGCGGTTTGTAAGTTTACGTCAAAATTTTGGTACACAATAGCCGTATTAAATGCGGTGCTGTTTTGAGATACAGAGTAAGCAAATTTAAACCCAACGTCCGTATTGCCCGAGGCCGTTTCCGTAAAACAGATTAGTTCCAAAAACAAATTTTGTTCTGCGGGTAAAACCGGCGGCAACAATATTTTACCGGCGAGGCCGGTAGTTATAGTAGCGGGATTTGAAAACTCCAAATACGAGTGCAACCCTTTGAACTTATAAGTACTACTTAAAGGTTCGATTATCGGAACAAAAGATTTAGCCGTTGCGCTTTGAGACGAAATTGTGACGTTCCCTTGTGGGTCTGTAACCGCAGATATACCTGTACCGGGTACAATAGAACTCACTACGGAACCGACCTCGGCCCGTAACGTGTTATTAACTACACTGAGCGATTTAACTGCCGTTGGTAAATCTGGGCTGACTGTAACCGTGTTTATCGTATCCAATACACCGGCCAGCAAGTCACCAGAAGAAGCTTCTTGGGTGGGGTTGTTTGCGTCGTAAAACTTAATTAAAGAATTGCTGGTGGGTTTTAACGAGGTTACAAAAAAAGATTTAAACGTCGGATTAAACCTAGAAAAATACAAAGATTGTTTAGGTCTAAATTCGTCTGTTCCTTTTACAGAAGACCAATCGGCGACTACCCAGGTACCCGAAGGTAAATCTTTTGCCCAAGGAGCATATTCTTCTGCATCTAAAAACCACCAAATACCAGAGTCGTTTATTTCATACACACCAGATACCGAACGCTCTACAACCACACCGTTTATAAAAAACAAATGAAAATGATTTGGTTGGGGTGGAAAAGACGCCTTTAAAGCAATTGCTTCGTTTTTTTCATCTAACGTCAATGTGGTGTCTGTATTGATGTTAGTTTCAGAAGGTATGTTGTATTTGAATTTAGCGCCTACTGGAGCACCGGGTTGACTAGCCGCAGGTATCCAACCGAGCTTGGTGGTGTCTGTGGCCGTGATTGTCCACGTACCGCCAGCTAAAACAGGGGTACCGGCAGGACGGTCGATTAAGCCGTATTTAAAAGATTCAAAAAAATCTACTAGTTCGTTTTTACCGGGATTTAAATAAAACTGCTTATACACACCAGAGTTAGCGGGTAAAAGATAACCTACAAATACGGCGAATCCGCCATAATTAGCCGTAAGTTTTCCTTCGGTAGATGAAGACAAGTAATACGGCCCTACTCTAGGAGTTTCACCTACCTCCAATAAATCTTGAAAATTAGATACCGATATTAATCCTCTTGTGTAGAGACTGGCCAATTTTACAGTATCGTCGTATTGGTATAAAATACCGGCTACAAAAGAAGAATTTAAAGGACTGTATTTGGTTTTTTCAGACGCATAAGAAAAACCTGCTTTTGCTTTTTTTAACCCTGTTTCAGAATAAAACACCACGTCGTTTACGGCTAAAGTCGTAGTGGCATCAACTTGCCTGTTAATGTCTACCAAAACGGATTTACTCTCTAACTCGTTTAACCTTTCAAATATATGTTGGTCTCTTTGTAGATGTTGATCTAATATGGGATTTATAATTTCCGCAGATACATCATCTCCGTTTTTTATTTTCGTTACATTTGATAACCAGTTAGTAGCCATAATGTCACGCGGTAAATTTTACAGCCCAAGATATTGTTAAGTTGTAGTTGTTGTTGTAAACAATTTCTGTAAAAGAAGCTCTAGAAAACAATACATCATCTTGCCTTACACCTTTTGTGAGCTCACAAGCTAACCCGGCTTCAAAAATTTCCACTCCGTCAGCAAAGGTTAAACCGTGTTCTTCTACCCCAGACAGCACCGTAGACGTAAACACCACATTATTATTGTTGTAATTTGTTTCGTTAAAAAAAGAAGGTATTAATGATAACGGAATTCTCAAAAACCCATAATCCGAGTCTGAAATCAAAGAATCGTAAACGACGATAGAATTTGCTTTGGCTATAGCGGGAGCCGGGGAACCCGCCCCGGGATCTTTATATCCAACATACATGTGAGATATTTTATAGTCGGTAACCCCCGCCAACGCCTTAGCGAGTATATCGGCTCCGCTGTAAACAATTAAGTTATTTTTATCAACAAGAAGGGTAGAGTCGCCCGTTGCGGCATTTGTGTTCCATATTTTTATATGGCCACTAAACTTAGAGAATTTATCTAATAACATAGCTTGGAGCATAACACGCTTTTAGAAAGACATCAACTTTAGATTGTTAAAAGTTTGGGTGGTGGCGCCCGCCGGTATTCCGTAGTCAGACGGTAAAGAAAACGAATCTCCGTCTATAAAACCGGCGGTAGCATTCAACCCCGTTTTTAAAGTATTGCCTTCTACCGACAAGCCGACAAGGTCTTTGGGGGAAAACGCAATGGAAAATAAAGTAGTTTTAATGTCGTTATACGGAGCGGCGATGTCGTAGGTAACAGCAGAAGACCCATCGGCGTTTACGCCGGTTGAAAAATTTAAATTTTCATAATTTTCAGTTTCTGCCGAAATAGTTATGTAGTTTATAGCGTATACGTGCGGCGGTAAGTATTCTTTAATAAGCACTAAAAAATCAGGTATTTTTAAATCATACAAATGTGTCCGTATGTTAAACACAAAAGCGGCTGTCCCTTGTTTTAAAAAATTATCAAATATAAACGTCATAGGATTTATCGCCAAAGAAGAACCTGCGGTTAAATTAAAATAATCATGAATCCCGTTGTCGTTTATCAGCTTATTAAAAGAAGCAACGTCTTCCGGAGTACCTATAACCGGAAAAACGTATTCTCCGTTGTTTTTTCTGGTAAGCAACTCAAACCCGTTTTTAAACCCAATGGCATTATTAACAACTCCATTAAACATATTTTTAGAAAATATAAGCTGTGGAAACGCAGACGAAGTGTACCAATCGGGAGAAACCAGATTGTCGTAGTATTGTACTACGTCGGTTAAAAATTGATTTTTTTTAAGTGTTGCCCCGACGAAAACATAGGGCATCAAATTGTCGTCTGCCGAGGTCTTGTATACTTGTTTATCGGTAATTACATACCTTTCTTTATTCCGCGCATATATGTCTTCTACGATTTCAAACTGATGTTGTACTATGGGTTGGTCGGCACAAGCGGCCAGAACAGATTTAAACCCGCCGGTCGTTCCTCCGCCAGAAACAAGTTTTATTAAAGAAATTAATATGTTTTTATATTTTTCGTCGCCGGGCAAGCTAAAGTTAAAAATATATCCAAAACTTTTGTATAAATTTTTTGAATCTATTTCGCCATTATAGCACCATAAAATTATCATTTCATCTTTTACGAGACGTCCCGTTTCATCTGTAAAAAACAAAAGTTCTCCGGTTTCCGAAAACACATCTAACGATCGGAAGTATCCGGAATCAAACGGGTTAAAATTAAAAAATATTTTCCCGTCGGAAATTACAAAATCTACCCCCTTTACGGCGGCAAACGAAGGAAACAATACTTTATTGGAAAACAAAGAACAGCCGCTAAAATTTTGAGATAATTTGTACGAATAAAATTTTTCGTTTTGGTCTTTAGGAAAACCAAACCTAAACACCGCGTTACCGTAAAAATTTGTTTCTTTTTGCGGCCCGTGTATCGCGTCTTCGGCACGGTAAATTAATTTTGTTTTTTCTAACTCCGATTTTTTAAGAATCAAAGGATACCACTTTACCGTTTGAAATACGGGGCAATCTTCGACCGAAAAAGATTTTATGCTTTCGGCCAAAGAAACATATGTTTGAAACAACTCTTCGGCCAATCCGGCGGCGTACCCTTGTATGGTCGATTTTTCATCGAATATAATATTCCAAAAAGAACCGAGAAAATTTCTTACTCGGTCAGAAAAAACGACACTGTCTAAGGAATAGTCGTCGGGCGGGAAATAACGGACAGTTGGCATATTATTCTGTAATGTTAATTTGTATATCTTCTAAAAAAGAAAAAAACGATGTGTTTTCTTTAGACACGCCCAACGCAAAATTATCTTTGATTTGCAATATATCGTTATCCGATAAATTTATCGTGGTGCCGCTCGGGGTCAATATTCTACCGGTTATTGTTACAGGCAAATCAACTCGAGCTATATCGTAGTTATGACAAATATCGATTATCTTAGACACCGCCAAATCGGCGCCGAACGGTAACGAGTTAACGTAGGATAATATTTCGGACCGTACGGCAAAAACGTCCAAGGTTTCAGAAAAAGTTGTGGAAGCGATATTTATTTTTACCGCCACAAAACATGGGATTGCCGCTTTAACCAAATAATCTGCGCAAAGTATGTTTTTATCTCCGGTTATAAACAAATCTTGCATGGCAGCTATATTGGGTTGTACGGAACAACCGACAACGAACTCGTTAGTAGAGTCGGATGAAGTTACAAACAACACCGCCGTTTGATATTTAGAAAATCGGGCCTCTTTGGACTCGGTAATGTCGTTTCTGCCGTGCGCCGGTAATTCGTAAGAATAAAAAGTGTTTTGTACTTCTACTTCAACGCTATTTTGTTCTACGAATTCAACTTCGTAAAAACCGTGTAGCTCGTCAGACAAAACTATTTTTTTGGTGGTGGCTACGGCCGGAAGTTGATCTATTTCTTGCCAAAAACCATCTTTTGCGGTTTTAGACACCAGCACATAGTGCTTTCCATCTGCTGTAACAGAAACAACGTCACCTATTGCGGAAGTGGATAATAAATTATCTCGGTCTGTGGCCGTAGCGACTACAGTGACGGTTATGTTTTGTGGGATTTTATTGGTGGTCTGTGTTTCCAATCCCCCCGTAGCGCGTACGTAAACGTCGGCATAACCCGGTAAAGCCAAACCGAATATGTTGTGCGACGCTCGGGTGCACAACGGGCTACCAACACCGATTACGGCGGCATCTCTAAAAGTATTAAACTCGTCGGCCAACGTGGCTTGAATTGCGATTTTATTTGTTAAAGTTTTTGCGCTTAATCCGACACGCATCCTATCGATAAGCGCTCGATTGGTCTCTAAATTTTGCGCCGAAGAAAAATTACCGAAAGCCTCGGCTTTTACAAAAGTCGGTAATATGTTTGTGTTTTCTAAAGAAAAAGCTGTCCTGTTTGCGGCTTGATAAGCCTCACCAACATCTTCGGCTTCTACGTCTACGATGAACGAAAATCCGAGGGGATCGGCAGATAATTGAATTTCTCCGTCTAATGGAGTGGGAGATATCGTTACTGTCGTAGGAGTTAAATATTTTAAATTTGTAATAGGTTGAACAAAAGCAATACCTTCTTTTAAAATGTAATCTCTAGAAGTAGTTACAATTACTTTAATTTTTCCTTTTGATTTAGTCCCTGTTTTTCTAGTTACATTAAAATTAGATATGATTTGATCCACTACATCTTCGGTATCTAGTCCAGTTTCCTCTGCTTTCTTCAAAGAAGAAACAGCCGAGATCTCGTCGATGTCCGCGTAAACCTCGTTTTGTACAGAAGCGGCTAACTTTACAACCAATTCACTTACCGCAGAACCGGGAGATATGTCTGCGTTAGGGTTTGTTTCAGCAATAAATGCCTCGATCCTTGTTTTGATTTCATCTACGGTGGCCATAGTTTATTTTTCTAACGGTAATGGTAACACAAACACCACGTCATCTCCAGCTAAAGATGTTATTTTAACGCTAATATTTAGGCTGTCTCCAACCACTTCTATTTTTTGCAATTCTGCGCTGTCCAGTTGTTCATCTATAGGTACGGCGTTTTCCCCCGCCGTGCGCACGTAATCTCTTAATTTTTCAATGACGGTAAGATTTGCAAAATTAAAATAATGCTCTACGTCAGAAACAGACGTTGTTTTAGAATATTTGCGAAGAGAAGGGAGTAACAACGTACCCTCGTCCGGAAAAGTCGGTTGCGATTTTACATCCGTCAACAGAAGTATAGTGTATTTTTGTACTAATTTTTGAATACCTGTCACTACTTTTGAAGAACTACCGAACGAAAGTGAATTTACTTGTGTAGCGGAAGACAATGGATTTACATTACCTAGAATTAAAACATCGGTAGTTCTGCCCGTGTAATCTGTAGATGTTCCAGAAATCATGCTGATCCCGACTGCCCACCTTCTACGGAAGCTACCAACAATTCTTGTTTTATCTTACCGTTAGTAACCGTACTGGGTAGGATACTAGTTTTTACCGCAATAGAATCCCTATACAATGCAATCTTCGATTTATGCCGCGTAGCGTAACACTTTTGTGCGCTCGCCAAAAAATCTATGTCTAGTTGGTAGTGTGCGTAAGGTACGCCTTTTTGTTTATTTGAAATATATTTTTTATTGGTTTGTTGACGATCGAAGGTTTCATGTATCGCAAACGAAGAAAACGGTTTTTTATTTTCCGTTGGAAAAATATCCCAAGTATAAGGGCCGTTATCTTTAAGGGCGGCAACATCCTTAATCCAAAAAGTTTTTACGATGTCAAAAAATGAAAAGAAATCCATTAAAATCCTTCTTGTATTTTATTGCTTATAAAAGCAATTCTGTTGTTTATAACGCTAGGAGTCAAATTAAGTTTTTTTGAAATTTTTGCAACGGGTAAAACAGGCTTGCCGCCAAACCCCGTTTTATGTTCAAAAATAAGCTTATCTTTGGGGGAAAGATCGTGATACACAAACCGAATCCAGTCGTCTTGTTCGGATTGTCCCTGTATAAACGTAGGCGTATAAGCCAAGTTGTTCACATTCACTTCGGTTTTTCTTCTGGTGAGCAAATCTTTTGTCACGTGCAACCCCAATTTAGACTCGTCGGCTAATTCTTCTACACTTGGCGCCCGGCCGTTTTCTTCAGTAAAAATTTTCTCTGCGTCATTTAATTTTTTTAATTTAAACTGCAAAGCTTCAGGCAACCTAATTACGTTCCCATATTCCGTAGAAGACCGGCTTAATTTTTTTAAGCCGTTGACTATATGGGTCGATAGTTTTGCGCCGCTATTTTTGTCGTACGACTTTATAGCTTTTTTAGCCAATACATAAGCCTCCGCTAAAATAACCGGATATGCCACAAAAGTAGAATATTTACGGGCTTCGTTTTCTATCAAACTTTTATGTTCTTTTAACGCATTATCTATTTCTAAATCGTTCATAATCCTGTACTAGAAGAAGTTTCTTTAACAAAAGCTTTTTGTATTTTTAATATATCCGAATAAGAGGTATTGTACATCAATTCCGTATCTATGACAGGCCCAAATCGACCTGCGCCGGCCGGCTCTATTCTACCCGAATCGAATGAAACTTCCGTAATGGCCGTACCGGACGAAGGCGGGCTTACATCTATGCGGTGCGTAACGGAATTTACTTTAAAGTTAAGGTACACGCCCGGGTCTGGGAATTTACTAAACAATTGCCCGACGCTACCGGGACATACGTTGCTGTTGTAAACCGACACTATGTTTCCTCCTCTGTCCCCGTATTTAATCTGATAATATCTTAATGTAGCAAAATTATTAAATAATTCTTTTACTTCTTCGTTAAAAAAAGAAATTTGGAGTTTAGAATTAGCGTCTTTTGCGGCCGTAGTAACCGTCTCTACGTTTTTATCTACCGGTTTCAAATCAGGTATTTTTACAGGTACCGGCGTAGATTTTTTATTTTTTGTGTTTAGTACTAAAGAATCTCTAAGGGAAGTCATCCAACCGGGAATTCTTTCTACATAAACCGAAGCCTGTGGCTGTGTGTCGTCGATAAAAGAACCTAAAGCAGCGGTACCCGGCGGTGTTGTTTGGCCTTGAGCGTAAGCCAACTCTGTAAGTAAAAATACGGCACCGACGTCAACATAACCGTTTCCGTTAAATGTAAACGTATTGTACATAGTTGGTTTAAATATGTTCGGGTTACCGGAGTTAATTTGATCACCCATGTCGTAATAAGCGTTGTCTGGAATAATGTACGTTTTTGAATTTCCGGGAATAACAACACAACCTAAAGATGTTACTGTACGTACTAAAATATCCCAAATAGAAGTACTGCCGTAACCGCTGGCCAGTATATTGAAAACCGTATTCGAAGCGGTAACGGTGTTGGCTTTTAAAGCTGTGTTTTTTACTGCAGACGCATCTATGTTGTCTAACAATTCTTTAGCAAACTCTAAATTTTTAAGATAATTTTTGTTTTTAAAAACCGTCTCGTACAACTCGTTTGCCTCAAGTATACCTTCGGGTCTTACGTATTCATAAGAAATTTGTGCCCCTATTGCTTCTTTTAAAAAAGATACAACAAAATCTATAATGCTTTGATCGCCTTCAATATCTGCGTTATTGATCTTTGTTGAAAGAAAAACCGCCTTTGCTTGTGTTGTATCTACGTTTACCGTACTTGTTCTATGCCAAATATCTTCGCTGCCGGGGTGGTAACCTGGATACATGGGATAAGTTTCCAACAACGATTGGTGTACCCCCTTTATTACGGCGGAATAACGGATACCGCCGACGGAGTGTACGATACTCATGTCGTCAAAAAAACCAGTAAAGGTAGTACTCCCCGTGGGTGTTTTAATATCTATTGTAACTTTATTTCTTCTGTTATTTTTTATATTTAACAGCTCTCCCTGGGTAGGGTCTACGGATAACAACGCAACCGGAATTTGGTTGGCGGCGTACGTTATTTGTGCGCCGGTAAACTTTAAATCTAACCCAGTGACATTAAGTTTTACGTCATTCATCGAGTTTAGCTAACCTAGAATAAAAAATTATTAATGCCGCACAAAACCTATAAATTTTATTTTTATTGGTTTTCCATATGTTTTCGTATTTTGTTGTATCGAAAGCGGAAGGCATTTCTATTAAAGTATTTACGTTTGCCGATTTACTTTCAAGCCGATCCCACGCTTTAGCAAAATCAAACACAACAGGAGACTCCACCATAAACTCCCAAACTAAATTTTCTAATTTAGCCGAAAAATCATTTCCTTGCGGTTTTATCACACGAATATTTAATTCTGTATCCGGTATTGCTACGATTTGACTTAAGTTATCTACGAACAATAAGGTTTCTTCCAACAGTTGTTTGCCTTTGTTTTTCTCGTACACAATAAACGTGTCAGATAAAGCGGGGCTGTAACACTCAAAAAACAAATGCGGATCTTTTAGTTCGGAAGGCTGTAACGGTTCTCCAAACACCATTAGCGGATAAGCTTCGTTAGAACTTTTTACAGATGATATTTTTCCTGTTTTAAAATATGAATAATCTGAAAAATTATACGTAACTCTACTATCCAGTTTAGTCAAAGCTTCAAGCATACCCGTACTTTTGAGCATTTGTAAATAGGTTTGCACCAAAAACAATTTATAATAGCGAGTACTGTTGTTGATAAAAAAAGCATCGTAAACAGAAAAAAAAGAATTTAAAAGCTGTTTGGGAACAAACTTGCTGCTTATATATTCTTCGGAAGAATTTAAAAAAGCTAAATTTAATACCGTTGTTCTAAAATGGTTTGGGTATAACATAATTTTTAAATTGAAGTAGAGGAAGATATGTTTGCGCCCGTTCCGGTTCCTGCTATAGCCCCGCCATACGAAGAGGAAGTGATTGCCATAGATATGTTGAATTCGGCCATAGTTTCGGGTTCTCCCCTTACTGTACACTGCGAACCGATTAATGGGCCTTTAAATGCACCACCTCCCAAAAAAGAAATCGATATAATTTTTCCTCTTCCGGTTTTAACCGCCGAAAAAAACTTGCTCAATCCCGGCATTTCTCCATTACAATCAACAAAAGCAATCCCAGAAATGTTTGCTTCGCCCAATCCCTTGCCGAAGTGTAAATAATGAATCACATCTCCAAACGACAAAAAAAATTGTGTTGTTTCCGCGGTGCGCACCGAAACTGATGTAATGATAGCGGTAGCCGATTCGATACCGGATAATATGTGAGCGACAGGAAAACAATATTTTATATTGTTGTTAAATATATCCTGTTCTCCGTATGTTAACAATATGGCTGCCATAATATTAATTACCTGTAATCGGCGGTTTTTTGCTTTCTGGATTTCCGAGTAAGGCGTTTGTTAAATTATCTATAGCGGAAGAAACTTCTCCCAACAAGTCTAACCCGCCTAATTTTGAAAGTATTTCTTCTAACGTACCGGCCATAGCGGCGGTTTCACCGCCCTCGGCAATTTGGTTTTCGACGTCTATACCAGAGTTTAAAAGTTTACCATACTGCTCAAAAGCTTCGATTGTTTTAGCATCTAAAGCGTCTTTGTTTGCGCCAAAAGATATGGCGGCGTAAACGTCCTCTACACTAGCTCCTTCTTTTAGCGACAACGAGGCAAGTTGTTTTTTGGTTAAATTTTTAACGCTGTCTTGTAATCCTCCGTATAGATTAGAAAACTCTCCGCCGCGTAATTGTTCCATTCTAGTAGCAGTCACCGCTTCTTGAGCCATCCTTGTTCGAAAGAACCTGTTTAAAGATTTTTCAGACGCTCCGTGTTTACTAATCCAAGTAACTAAGGCCGCTTCATTTTTATCGAGCAATGCTTTTTTGGCGCTTTCGGACATACCGCCGTACAACATCGACATTTGTTCGGTCATAGTTGCAGCCGACCCGGCTAACGCGCTACCTCTAGATTCAACGGTTCCACCTTCCCCGTAAGCCGAAGAAAGCGCCGGGCCGCCTAGCATACTATATAATTCGGATTCGGATTTACCGGATATACCACCAAACACATTTGAAACACGTTTAACTATGTCGCTGGAAGTGCCTTCGGGTGTTAGCGACTTCAACAGCCCGGCTAACCCCTTTTCTGAAAGCTGACCGCTAATGAATCCTTGAAACAAATTCATACCTAAAGCTTGTTGTAAGGGAGCATTCATTTCATTAAATTTTTTCTCGTCTGCAACATATTGCTTTGCTCTGGCAGAAGCTGCTTCGAAGTTTTTTCTGGCCGTTGCATTATACCGACGTTCTATGGCGGTAGTGTCTACATTAGCAGACTGTTTTAATATTTCATCAGCCATCATAGAACCACCTGCTCCCAACGCAATACCTGCATTTGATACGGCTTCTTGAAAAGCCATACCGTTGGCTAAATTTTCTTGAATCTTAGCTTTCATGGCTTGATACTTACCGACACCGGCAAAAGTGGTGTCCAGTTGATCCAAATAAGAAGCAGACAACTCTGCACCGGCGTTTGACCTTATTTGAGAAGCTTGTTGATTATTAGAAACCAATCCTTGTACGCTGGTTGATTCTGCCGCCTGTAACAACATGGCAGCAGAGCCATAACCATAACTGGAAGATATTTTGTTTGCAAAATTAGCCACCGATATTTCGCTCACGTTTTGAGAAGAAATCATTCTTTCTATTTCACGCATAGTAGCCGTGTCGCCTTTTTGAGAAGCCATAAGGTATATACCAGACAACTGCTTAGAACCGGAAAAATTTTCTTGTGTAATCATTCCGGTCATTACTCTTTTAGTAACTTCAGTAACCCCGCCCCTATTTCTAAGGTTATTTACGCCGTAAGTCTGAGCAACGGCTTGTGCGGAAGCTAACCCGGCCGTACCAAACCCCATAAGGTCTAGCCCGCTTACGTGTTTTAATTCAGGATGTCTTTCTACAAGGGCCTTTGCTTCTTCTACAATACCCAACACGGACTCTACAGCCACCCCCGCAGTCCTAGCCATAGCTTTAAAACTAGACAGGGTAGATTCCATTTTTTGAGCGTCCAAAGAATTTGCCAGATTCATAGTGTCTGTCCCGGCCAAATTATTCATAATATCCGCTAACTGAGCCGACGACATATTGTTTCCAAAAAGACCCCTAGCGGCTTTAAAGGCACCCATACCGCCACCTTGCATAAATGTATCTACCGCCTGCGGCATAGACATTCTGTTACCGCCACTGTGCCCAAATAATCCTGTTTGAATCGAAGAGATTAATGCGGAGTTTGCTTGCTCGATATTAAAGCTACCCATTGTTCCATAATTAAAACTTCCACCGGGGCCGGAATATACGTTTTGCATTAAACGATCTAATGCGCGTAAGGATTGGTTTTGGCCTATCGGGCTTCCTATCTGCCCCAAGTTCATCATGGCCATGGGGTTCATGCGCGTAAAAGTCTCCATCAAAGCCTGTCCGGGATTACCTCCTATAAACGGAGCAGATATGTTTGCAACGGTACCGCCAAGCATACTCGCCAGTATTTGCTCGCCTATACCTGGGTTTGTAAGATTAAACCCACCTCTGTTTAGAACTTGGTTAAACGACAAAGCCTGAGTTTGTAGTATACTTGCCATCCGGGCACGCCGTTGCATCATGTTGGCGTCAAAAGCGGTGATGTTTGTATCGGATACGCCTCTGGCTCCGGTAGGCATCAACATCGCCAGCATCATGTCCATCAACGGGTTACCCGTAGACAAACCTAACGTGTTGCCGTACAATATGTTTGATAGCGTTGGATCGTTTTCGAAATTTGTCATTTGTTAGCTTTTCTGGTTTCTCTAGCTTTTATTAATTTTTGCACATCTTCTAATATAATGGAAATTTCTTTTTTAGTCGCCTCATCTTTTTTACGTATTTCGTCTTTATGCTTTTCTTTATGCTCGAGGATGGCTTTCCAGTTTTGAAGCTCTTGTTTGATGTCAAATTTACCAACATCCGCCAATACGTCTTCTTCCACCATGTATGGCAAATTTAACTTAACACACTCGTTTAAGAGAGCGAACGATTTTTTTAAATTGGCGGTAGAGGGGTACGCTTGCGTACAAGAAAACAAAGCTAATGTTTTTAGCTTATACAGCTCAAAAACTTCTTCTTTTTCAATTTCACCGAGAATAAAATTTTCTCGGCTTAACGACATGTTGGTTTTTATTTTAAAATCCAGCCGTCCACTTAGGTACCCCCTTGTCAATAACCTTATGCGACGGCTTTCCAAAAACCCCGCGTTTGAATCGCCTCCGTCAAAAGATTAATTTTATCTTCAAATTTTTTAAACGCCAGGATTAGCGCGTTTAATTTAAACGAGTTAAACGATTTAATATACTTTAAATTTTCTTTTACGTAAGTATCTCCATCTTTAACTGATTCAGTTTTATGATTTTCTGGTTTGAAAGGTTTATCGTTTATTTCTTGAATCGACTGTACCATGCGATACAACACAAGATTTAAAAAATAACTATCGTCGCTTAACGTCACGCCGTTATCTTTGTCGATAGATATTTGCTTAATGATATCTTCGTTTTCTTCTACGTTTAGAGCTTTAAATTTTACATTAACAGAACCATCGAACATGGAAATTGTTTCCGTGTAAGGTTGGTCTGAAAGAAAACATTTAAAGTACTTTTCTTTGTCGGTCTCGGTAACTTCTATACCTGCGCTAAAGTTATTCAACTCATCGGTTACTTTTTTTGGATCGCTCATATTTAATATATCTCATAATCGGACAAACTTGCCTTAACAAGCTTACCCTCGATTTCGGTTGGTTTTATTTTGTTCGACAAAACGCCCGTTTTGTCTGCTTCGGTGTTATTGAATTTATATTTTAAAAATTTATTGTCAATAGCTCCTGGAAACGGATACGTGCTTTCTATAGCATCAAGGCTAAAATCCCATTTTGTAGTATTGGTGTTAGAACCACCATTATCGCCCTCTTCTTGATCGGCCGCACTGTTACTTAAATCTCCAATTTGTTGCGCCAACGTTTGCGGGATAAACTCGTCTTCTCCAAAGGCGTAATCTTCCGATTTAAAAAATCTAAAACTAGCGGTTTTAAAGTCATCTTCGACTACAGCATCAAAAACAGGCACTCCTGTAGAAAAAGTGTCAAAAATATTGGTAGATAAATTGACTATGGCGGTTCCGTCTATAGGAGAACCAGACGGTTTTACTTGGTGATTGTGTTTCTGTGTATCGCCGCCAAGCTCTTTCACGGTTTCTAAATTTAAGTTACCCTTCGCATGGCCTATTCTGGTTCCTGTACCGCCAACAACAGCGACTTCTCCGTTGCCGGAACCGATGCTGACGTTCGATGAACTAAAAAACAACATACTGCTACCGGCATAGGTTTGTATTGTTTCCTTGGAAAACAAGTTTAGTTGATTTTCGCCTAACGCGCTTACAGTACGCCCGTGTAACACAACGTCACCTTCTTCGCTGTTCAGTGTCACTTTACCGTCGGTTGTATTGGCTAAAAAATGTTTTCCGTGATTATAAATACCCGCCTTGGATTTAATAAAAACACCACCGCCGAGTTCCGAATATTCTTTTGTTTTAGGATCCGGATAAGTTGAAGATTCTCCGTTAGCTTCTATGGCTATACCCGAACTCTTACTAAAGAAAAATTGTTCTTTTTCTGACTTTGCAATAATGGCTCCCGTGGTTGAAACTAACTCCATGTTTTTGTTGGCATGTATCGAAATCAGGCCTCCTGCCTTAGTAATAGCGTTTCTAAGAGGTTGTTGGACCACGTCTTTAGCTGCCTGTAAATATATATTCCCACCAGACATTACAATCGAAGAACCGGAACCGTCCGAGATAACAACAGAACCGTCTTCCATAAAATAAAGACCCGACGTCTTATTGGTATATGTACTTTTTGTTTCCGGGTCTAAAACAACTTCGTCTACAAGAGGTTGTTGTGTGGTTTTGGTTTCGGGTAAATTAAAATCTTTAAAATAGTCAGAAAATCTACGGTAGTTTAGTGTTTCTAAAACATAAGCGGTGTAGTCTCTAAGTTGTAAAAAAGAATAATTCGGGTTGCTTGCATCGAATTTAAAATTAGCCGGATTGGTTAAAAGCGTGTTTTCGCCGTTGCCTTCGGGGTCTTCTGGTCGCCTGATGCGAGTTGGAACTTTTATAAAGTTAGTTTTCTCGATAAAAATTTCTTTTGCGCTACGAAGATGTGCTGCTCCGTTTAAACCAACATGAAATTGAGCTAGTCCTGCGTCATACGTTTTAACCCCCGTTCCATCGTCAAAACGTACATCTCCAGAAGGACGAACTAAAAACAAATTAAAAAAATCTCCTAACGCACCTAAATACAGCTTCAACCTATCTATCGGTACAACGGCCTCTCCATCTTTGTGCAGGCAAGCGTGTTGTGTTGGGTCTGCTGCAGGATTTCCTTCTACAAACAAAGGAGAATTACTTTCCGCGTCCAACACGGGCGAACCCAACATTTCGTTAGGTTTATGTGTTGCTAAAAATTCTAAATTTAATGTCTTGCCGTCATGAAAAATTTTAGTGTCGCTTAAACAAGATACTTGATGAAAATTATGGCTTATAATTTTTACAAGGTCGTCAAACAAATGACATTGCACCTGCGAAAGTTCGGATCCTTTTAGCACGGCCAGTTGTTGAAACAACCCCAACAATACACCAAAATCGTTGGATAAAGTATATTCGCCAGCTACAACATCAGTAGGTCTATTGTTGTTAAAGGTTTGATTTTTAAAATAATCGGCTTTTTCTCCGGCATACTCGTCGCTGTAATTTGTGTCTAATATAGCCGGATTGCCTGTAAACGGCAAAGATACACTAGCCCATTCCCCCGTCACCATATCCGGTGTCGGTAGAACACCTACTATAGCCGCATGTGTTTTAGAAAGCCGGTAACACAACACGCTACTACCAGGAGACGGTAAAAAAGATTCTTTAAAACCCAGTAAACCAGTAAAAACAGAAACAAGTGGTACGGCTGAAATTACAGAAAAATCGTTGTCGGCTTGTCCTGAAATTAAAACTACAAACGTTGCCGGGTCAGAAGATATTACTTTAGATACAAACAACATAGGTGTCTAAGATAACACAAACACCACATGTGTCAAAATATTAAGCGCCCGGTAGGAGCTGCAGGAAGGAAATCACAATACTGTCTGCAATGGTTGTACCTTCGGCCTCTGCAGTAATAGCGTATTGTTGAATGATAGCGCCGGTCGCAATAAAACTAAACGTTTGGTCTCCGCAATTTCCACCCGTTAACTCGAACTTAATATCTGCCGGTTCACAAATATTCCAAATACCTGTACCATATTCTGGTAAACCGCTGGATTCTTGACCGGGTACAGATTGAAACGTAACCAGTCTTTGAATTTGAATATTACCCTCAGGTTGACCGGAATAAATAATTGCCTGCTTTCCACCTATAGTACGTCTTTTGGTAATAGCTTGTCCATAAGATATAGACACGGTAAGTGCCGCACCTACAACTTTGTCGTTTATAAGTAGCAACGCACGATCTGCTGTAAAAGGTTGTTGAACTTCTTGTAAAGTTTTTCCGAATATATCTGATGTTACTGGCATATAATTATCCTACTTAAATTAATCCTAGTTGTCGAGCTACTTCATCAAAATTTTTATCTTCTCCTCGTTGTAATCGCAAATATCCTTTTCCGTTAGGCAACATTTGTATCAACATAGAAGGTCTTCCGTCATCTGTTTCAATTAACAAAGAAGTTGCTTCGTCTGTATCTAACAAAACCGGATTTTTTAAATTTCCAGCTACAATTACTCGCATACTTTACACAATCAATTTGACGGTGATATAATTTAGCGGGGCCGGTACAACCAACTGTATTTCAATATCAATACGATCTTGGAATACCTCGTTTGCTCGAATATTTACGATATCGTAGCTTAAAATTTGATTTCCAGCTTGTGTAGTTTCTGTCTGGGTCATTCTAAACTTCAACTCGCGTTCGATGGCTAATTTAACCAAAGAAACGGTATTTTGATTTCTGTTGTAGCGACCAATAAACGGATCTAGTCTACTTTGTAGCCCATACGAGATAGAATCTACGTTAGTCGTTATAGAATCCTCATAAGTGCTTAAGGAAGAAGGGTCTGTAGTCAATTGATGTCTTACAAACGGAGTTGCGTTTAACGTAAGTTGTGTAACAATAAACACACCGTTTTCAGCTAGTTTGTTAAGTTGCACATCCGAGTATTTGGTGAACGTTTCAGAAACGTCGGACACCCCCAACAATTGGATGTTGGTTAATCCTTGATGGGGTACAACACCGGAACGTAAACCAGCCAAACAAGCGGCCAGAAAATAACCGGGTTGATTTAGACCAGAACCCACGAAGCTATCGGGGAATACAACTCGCACACGACGATTTTTATAAGATACAGCTTTTGCAGCCAGTTCGTTTACTTGTTCGTCAATCGTGTAATTCCTACGAATTTCAACTTTAACACCACTTAAAATCGCAGAAGGAAGACCCGTAGACAACACTAATGTAGTTTCAGAACGAACCGCATCGATGTTGTATTCCTCAAACACAGGCTTCCCATTACTGTCGGTACCGAAGTTGATGAGCAGCGTATCATTAGGTCTAATTCCACTGGTGATCAGAGTAGCTCCATCAATGGTAACAAACGTATACTGGGTATTTTGCTCAAGAGGATCATCTTGTACGGTAGCCGTAAAATTAAGGCCGTTTGTTTTCTTATCTAAAACAATGGCGGTTTCGTTTACGGGTAAACTCAACCAACAAATTCTCCATTTAGCTTCTACCGAAGTACTCATGGTATTTACGTGAGCAATAACCGCATCTTGAATGGCGGAGTCGGTTGTAGTTGGTACCAAGCTATATACGGTATTTAGTTGTTTAGCATAACTTAAAGCTGCATTATAACCCGACAGATCATCTGAACCTACGGCAATAAAGTAAACCGGTACACCGGCGGCATTCAAGGCAGCGTTATAAACAGCCAAAGCAATCGGGTTGTCTGGGTGAAGCTCACCAAGAACGTCTTCGACTTCCGTAGAAGTACTTACGGAACTGATGCTCGTAACGTTTGAACTCATCAGGTCGCGGTGTTCGATGTACACATTTGCTGCTTTAACAGGTAATTGTTTTAAATCAGCACCATCTAATACCAAGGGGTCATTTAAAAAGATACCGGGCTCCAGAGTCACGTTAAACTCGTCAGTAGACCAGTTAGAAGTGCCCAACCCCAAATCTTTTACTTTAGTAATCGCCGCCCCGGACTTGGGAATACAAATCGAAAGATTTAAATCCGCGGCAGCACCAGCCAATAGCGCAGCAGGTAATTCGCTAGATAACTCTAAAGTACGAATAGCACCCGGTTTTGATGCGGTAATCGGTATAGAGAAGGAATCGTTAAACGCCAACCCACGACCGCCGTTTGCTCCCGCCGGAATTGTAAAAGTTACCCCTTTAGTACCCAAAGGAAACGCTACGCCTTCTTGTACGTTTACAGGACCAAACGAATCTACCTGATCGGAAGAAACGCGAATCTGTGCACAAACGTCGGCGTTAGAACCGGTATAAAAAGGTCCACCACGAACCACCGTTGCAGTGTAAGACGTATCTACGTCACCAGTAAATGTACCCGCTACGGTAGGTGTGTATGTTGCATAAGCGGCAACCAACTCGACAGACCACTTGTTTCCAACTACAAACGTACCTGTTCCAGACACACCGACTTTTACGTCGTTTGTACCCGTGTCGTCAATTACGATTTCACCACCTACAATTTGTACACCTGTTTTAGGCTCAAAAACACCACTAGAAGAAGTAACGGTAAACCGTACGTTTCCAGAAGCAATCGTACCTCCGGTGGTAACCTCGACCGAATAAGTGTCTGTCAGTACTTTTTTACTTAGATATCCTTCATACGCAATCGTGGTATTTGCCACTACAATATTAGCTGGGGCACCGCCGCTTCCAGTATAAGTAGGTACGTTGTTTAATGTCTCCGTAGTGTCGGTTTTGTTGCTAGTAGCACCGGTAACAGGACCGTTTGAAGCATTGATGATGTCTGCAACAAAACCAGTAACGGTTGCTTTATGAGAAATCGACGTGTCGGAAACGTATACAACGTCCCCAAGTTGTACGTCTCGGTTAGAAAGACCAGCGGATCTTGGTGTTCCGTTGGCGGTTTTAAATACTAAACCGGCAGAGTAAATTCTGTTTTTTAAATTGGCGTCCGGGTTTACAACCACAGAACCAGATCCAATCAGGTCGGAAAAGTATTCTGCTTCTGCGTTGTCAAAGAAAACTTTTACATAATCCTGATCGATTGTGGACCCGGCCGTACGATTGGGGTAGGCAAAAACGTTACCTGCAGTAGGATTGTACACACCAGCAAAAATATCTGGCTTCTCGTCCGACTCGCTGTAACGGTGTAGGTCGTACTGTGGGCCAATGACCAATGCGGCCAATGGTTGTGTACCAAAAATAGGCACTTGTTCAAATTCTTGTTCGATCTGGACTCTTGGAACAATATAACTCATATTTTTTTCTCTTTGTTAAGTATTTAGTTTATTTGGTTTACTGTACACAAGCAAACTTTTTTTATTGATTTTTTAACGGCCCCTCCAACAAATTATTAAATATTGTTTTAGATACCGTTTTTAATTTCAAATCGTCGCCAATTACTTTCCACATTTCGTCGTAAGATGTTTCGATTTGAAGATTTATACGAAAATAATCTTTTGCTTCGGCAACCAATTCCGGGGCAGACTTAGCTAATAAACGAAACTTTCTAAATCCGAAATCTCTATATATTTCTTCGCCGTGATGGAGCAATGGCATTTTTATGTAATCGGAAAATTGTTCAACAAAGCCGACGTTGGTGGCGATACAAGATATCAAAATCGGTAAGGTATTTATGGTTTGTTTTGTTTTAAGCGAATCCATTACCGAGGAACCTATTGTATTGCTAAAAACCGAATGAGAGATGCTTTCCTGTCCTCTCTGTACTACCACGGCCGGTCGTTTGTTTACTACCGAAGCATTCCAATTGTACGCCAAATCCAAATATATATCTGACTTTGTAGAGTCTACATTGTACCGTTGTTTAAACGAAAAGCCTTGTTTGGCGGGGTCATTAGTAATTAAATGTATTTTAATCAGCTCGTACACAATATTTTGAACCACCCAAGCGTTCAACACCAACGTATTTTTTTTAAGCGGATCGTTGTAGTCTTCTCGCGTGTACGGGTTTACGTATGCTATACCTACTTTTGTCATGGTACGGTTATCTGATATATAGTATCTGTGTTTGGGATTAAAGACAAATTAATTTCTTGAATAAGCATTATTCCCGTAGCTGGAAAAAAACTAGAATCTGATCCTATTGTGTTGTACCTGCGGTCTGTAATTGGGTCTACAACAATATCTTTTTCTTCAATTACAGGAAAACCTACGGTACGTAATCTTAACTGCTCGTTCTCTACGACAGTTATGCTTTGTGCTCTACCGGATTGCTGTTGCAATATTGTACCATAAAACCCCAACGGAGCGTGGTAACCGCCAATAATACCTGTACCATAACTACCCACATTATCATCTAAGGCCAACCCGGAAATAGGATCTACACTATCGTAATCTATTTGTCCTGAATTTTTTCTTTTTAACAAATAGTACAACGTTCCGTTAAATCGTTTCATCTGCAACAATTCTTTTCTTATTATTTCAGATGCATACAACCACTTTCTGTCCGTTTCTTTTTCCTGACCAAACATCAAAGTATACGAGTAATATACTTTGTCACCAACTGTCATTTTTAACCTGTAGTAGGTACTGGCGCTCCAGTTTTGTTTTTGTCTAGTATTGTCTATTGCAAAAAAAGAATCTCCTGCATCCAGTGTGTATAATATTTCCGAAAAAGAGGGTGTTTCTGAAACCTGTACTATAAAATTTATTTTTTCGGTTGTAAAAAAAGCTTTGTCTAACCCCCAATGCACAACATGACCGTCTTTAAAATTGGGCTGTACAGCAAAAGAAGTTATTGGTGAACCAGGCATAATTATTTTTTAAACAACGCGGATATCGTATTGTCGTTTGTGTATTTGTTGTTTTGTTTTTCGGATTGTAAGATTATTGCTTTAGCCTTTAAGTTTGCAATAAATTTAGACAGCGAATTGTTAAGCTTTTTAAATACAGCAGAATCTTTCCCACCTATCTTAGTCTCGATCATAAATACGCTCTAGACCTGTATTCAGAATGTTTTACACCGTACACGTTGGCGATGTTTTCGTTTATCTTTAGCTGCTGCGCCATTTCTCTAAACTCACTCCAGTACTGATTTCCTAGCGAAGCAAACGCTTGAGCTTTGTCGTTGTCGTTTACAGACGCACCGGAAGCCGAATAAGTTAATTGATTCGATGCTTGGTTAATGGCAGCCCCGCGTAACAAATGCCCCCATACACCGACTAACATGAGATATCTAAACGGAAAAGTCTCAACGGTGTAATTGTTCATGAGTGGTGGAGAAATTGTGTTGTAGTAGTCTACTACGTGAATTTGAGCTTGCATTACATCTTCCGAATTAAACCTAACGCCGTCTAACAACGTATTCAACTCAGGCTTGTCCATAGCCCAAATCCTTAAATCTTTTTCGGTAATTGCAGATATAGCCATAAAAATTAATTTACTCTATTTTTTTAAAAAAACCCATCTTTTAATTAGAAAAAAAACAACCCATAAAAAACCTAGCCCCGTATTGCTACGGGGCTAGGAACCAATCACCTTACAACTTACAGATTAGTATTCGAGACGCACAGCGCCCTTAACGTTACCGATGCTCAGAGAGAGATTGGTGTATTGGAAGAACTGCAAGAAGAATGCTTTGTTTTCCATATAAACGCTGAGGGGTTGAAGTCTGTAGTACTTACCTAGAAACTCTTCGGAAGAGAACAGGTAAATAACACCGTCCGGAACAAGTTCGCGTTTCAGCGTGTAAATAGGTTTAACGCCGAGAATCGGAGTAACAGGCAATCCGCTAATAAACGATTCTTGAGCAGCGTCACCACCCATTTCACTACGACCAAACTTCACTACATCCATTGCGGTAGTGGTGTTCATGAGCATTACACCCACGTTTTCGCCACCGTCGGGTTGAGTAGGACCGAAAGGAACGCGCAGCCGTTGAATTACTTTAAAACCTTCTGCAAGGTTTTCACGAGTAATACCACCGGGGATGCTTACACGCTGAGGAAGACCAAGCCCGTTGAGGGGGTTGGCAGTATTCAGGGTACCAAGCACGGAATCGATTTTCGTAATAAAACGAGTATCGATTTCGGTAGCAATATCGCGGGTGGAGTTCTCGAGGAGAACGCCACGAATATCGTAATCATAGGTGCGAAGTTTATCGATATCTTTCTCAAACACCGGAGAAATAATCCGGCTAAAGTAAGAAGGATAACGAGTTCCTTTGAACTGAAAGCCATCTGGTACAACGCCAAGAGGCACAGTTACCGCGGGGGCGGTATCCGGCTCACGATCGTTCCACTTAACAAGCAGTTCGGGATCTTCGGCCTTATCGAGTTCATCATCGGCGATGTCGATTGGGGTAAGCACTTTTTCAGCAAAGCTATCTTCACGAAGTTTTTCGCGAGTAAACTTTTGAGCGGAAACAGCAGCTTCCTTAACCTCACCGGCTTTTACCATTTCAACGAACGTATCGTTGAATGCTTTAACGTCAGCTAATTTTTTCATAATTATTATCTCCTATTAAGCGGCCAGCTTGATACCAAGCACAGTGACGGTTTTGGTTGTACCGAAGGTGGAGGAGTTTTGGTTGGGAAGAGTACGAATACCTTCCACATAACCAATTACCTTACCAACAGTGTTGTCTGTAGTAACTTTACCGGTGTTGCCTGCCTCGGGGTAGAGAGCGGCACCAATGGCGTAGTTACTAGATGTAATGGTAGCTGCGGCCTGGTCGGTTTCGATCACAGAACCACCATCGAGTAGATATACACCGATTTTACCGGATTCTACCACATCACCATCTGTTTGGTTGTTAATAGCAAAACCAAACAGCGAAGTTGCGTCTCCGCCTTTAACCACATCCCCAGCGGCGTCAACAGACACAATCATACCAGCCACAACGGCCTCGTTGGCCTTGGCCTTTCCGACTTTATCCGTTTGCTGCAGGGAGTGAGCTGTATGTTTCTTTACATTAATCATAATTTGCTCCTAATTTAAAGATTAGTCATCCAATAAAATATTGCCGCCCAAGCGGCCATATCCAAAAGCTCTAGCTTCGACTGGATCGTAATCTCCTTGTTTTTTGCTCCTTGCTGCTACACGAGCTGGTTGTCCGATCAGGGACACATCCGCCGCTTCACAAACTTTACAAAGAACACCCGACAAATATGCCGGATCTTCCTTTGCTTTTTTCACAAAAATGTTTTTCTCTTCTTCTTCTGAAAAAAAATCACTATTATAAAGAGCTTCTGCTGCTTTTATTAAACTTTTTTCAAAGTTTTTGTTTTTGTACGTCAACAACGTCTGGGCAACTTTTTCTCTTTTTGTAACCAAATCAAGATCTGTTTCTAGTTGCTTAACTTGGTCTACAGCCAATTTAATAAACTTAGAAACATTTTGCAAGCAATTTTTTTCAATTATAACAGCCATGTTATTAAATTATTTAAACATATCATATACTTTATCTGCAATGTTATCAAGACCTAAGCTTTTATCTATTTGTTCAAGAGGCGTGTTTAATGCGGTTGGATTTTTTTGATAAAAAGGAATAAGCTCATTTAAGACAAGAGATTCTGTGGCTTCTGTAGTTGGTTTAACACCACGATTTTTTAAAATATTAACAGCTAAAGGCGAAAGGCTTTCCGAAACTGCTTTAAACTCAGGGGTTAAAGTCATATTACGCCGTATTGTTTCTAGTTGTTTAGGAGTAATTTCAACATTGGCACCGACTCCTTTTGCTGTATCTAACGCCGATTGAAATTGTGCAAGTTGTTTTTTTACATCTGCATCCATTTTACTTAAATTTTCATACATCTCAGGCGTCATATACTGATTTAAATCTTGAACCATATTATATGTGTTGTTTAAATCAGAAAGGCGGTCTGCGTTTCCTTTAAGCTCGGAAATTTGTGTATTGCTTAAATCTAGGTCGCTAAGCAATTTACTGTTTTCAGAAAAAGCCTGTTCAAGAAGGTCTTTGTTGACGTCTAACTCTTTTAACAACTTAGCATTCTGATCAGTCAGGCCAGAAATTATTTCTTCTTTATTTTTTAAACCGCCAGTTAAACCGGCGATTTCTTTTAAGTTTAACTCATTACGACCAGTTAGGTCAGAAATTGTATTCATTTGATGACCGGCCAACCCGCCAGCGCCACCGCCAACTAAAGCACCTACGATAGCATTTCGAGCTCTAGTATTTTCACCATTTTCATCTTCATCAGAACCAGATAGATAACCCAGTCCGGCTCCACCAAGTCCACCAGCCACTGCTCCAACAAGAGCGGGGTTTACACCTTGCAAAATGTTCATTGCTTTATCTGCAGCTACACCGGCAGAAATTGCTTTTTTTACAAAGCCACGTACAAAAGCTGTTTTGATTTTATCGTTTTTCATATGTTTTATTTTTTTATTTCCTTAAACTGTTCTGTTTTTAATTCTTCAACAAGGGCAACGTATTCTGCTATTTTAACTTGCTCATTTTTGTCTACAGCAGATAAACAAAAATTAATAGCTTCTACATCATCCATATTATTAAGCCACTTCTCTTTCTTTTGAGTCAGCCGCAAGATGACTTAATTTTTGAAGAACCGCGTTCGAAATGTTTTCAGTCAACATGCTATATTCAGCTTGTTTTTTGCTAAGAGCTTGTTGCTCTTGTGCTTTTTTGACAAGGTTGTTTAAAACTTGTTCTGTGGCAGTACGAGCACCGGTTTCTTCAGCAAGTTTAACCTCAAGAGCTTTAGTGTATTCAGCAAGCTTAGTAACATAAGCGGCGACTTTTTTTTGTTTGTTTTTTTCAACAAGCCAATTGGCTACTTTAACAAAATACTCGGCACCGGCCTCTTCGGCTTGTTTCTCGAGCTTTTTGACTGCTTGTTTTTCAAGTTCTTCAGAAGCATAAGCTACGAGCGCATCAAAATCTTTTGCACCAGCTGTTTTGAGATTGTATTTAGCTTGCTTAAGTTGATTAAGTTGTTGAGCGTACAGCTGTTGAGCATATTCACGACCGGCGTTATAAGAAGCAACTTTTTCAGCCAAGTCAGCCACGGCAGCCATCTCTTTAAGATCATTGTCTGTTTGTGTTACACCTTGAGGAAGCTTATCGGCACCAATATCGTTTTTATCGTGTTCTTCGTGTTTCTCTTCGACGCCAGTAATATTGGTGTCAGTACCCGGGGTACCGGCAACACTTTTTTGATTGCTTTGCGCAATTTCTTGTGCTTGTTTTAAGCTGGCCACAATCTGATTAGCAAGAAGTTCTAATTTTTCAGAAGCTGTTTTTTCAGCTGGTGTAGTTACCGCTTCGGTATGTTCTTGATCTACACGCTGCTCGAGTTTGTCGGCACCAACATCATTCTTGTCGTGCTCTTCATGTTGTTCATCAACGCTAGAGATATCGGTATCTTCTCCAGGTTTACCAGCAACCGTTTCTTGGGTGCTTTGTACAGATTCCTCCGCCTGTTTAGTTACCATTTTATGAAGTTGCTCAAGCACTTCCGAATGTTTTGATTTTTTTGCCATAAATTGTTAATCCTTTTTGTGATTATTATTTGTTTGTTAAACTGTTACAAGCTTTTTTTTAAATTATTTCTAATTTTAATCCTCGTCCTCGTCTTTTTTTGTTAACCCTAAAGCAACAAAGGCACCCAAAGGAATACCTAAAGAAGCGGCAAGTACAGCGGCTTCGTCTTTTGATAAACCAGAAATAAAGTTTTTTCCTTTTTCTAAAACGGATGCCTTATCTAGTTGTGTAGGCGTAGGTGTGATGGAAGTAGCCGAGGAGGTAACAGATTTAGCGTCCGCTAATGCCTTAGCGACTTCTTCTTGTTTTGCTATTAGTTTTTCTACGAGAGGATGTGCCGGTAAGTTAATAGATTCAGAAAAAAGCTCCGGTGTAACCCCCATGTTTTCGGCTAAAGCCGACCCTCCTGTAAAAGCACCGGCGGCCACCGGCGCAGTCGCAGCGACACCTAGCCCCAATTCTTTGGGTGTTAATTGAGCGACATCTTTGTTAAACATATTATTCGTCTTTTTTGCTAAAGCATCAGGAACATTAAAACCCTCAGGATTCTTTAATTTTACAGCCCCTTGTATGTTTTTAACAAAGTCAGACTCTACTAATTTTTTTGTAATTTCTTTAATTGGATCGAGATTTACTTTAAAAGCCGCCGTTTTTAAAAAAAGTAATTTTGCTTCTTTGTCGGAAAAACCAAATTCTTTAGCGGTTTTTACAAAACCAGAAGCAAACAAAAAGGAATGTATATTTGCCATATTATTTTAACCTACTTAAAATGTTTAAAGCTTCGACTTCGGAAAACCCGTAATCGCTGGCTCTTTTAATAAAACCAGCAACATAGTCTTTGTTTGTTTTAAAATTTAATTTGTTTTCAGAAGCTTGTTTTTGCATGGCTTGTTTTGTCAGCATATCTTGTTTGAGGGCAGCCGTTTTATAAATAAGAATAGCGTTCAAAGGGTCATAACCGTAACTAAACGCTTTCTTTAAAAACCCCGCGATGTAAGAAGCCGATTTATAAAACGCAATTTTATTTTCGATTGCGGCTTGATCGGAATTTTGAACAACTTCAGACGCCTGCTCTGGAGTTACTTCACCAGCAGAAACGGCTTGTTCTTGCATCTCCTCAACAATAGCTTCGGCCAATTCTTCAACAAATTCTTCTTGTACAGGAATCTCGCTCTCCGTAGGTTGCTCGGCTGACATTTCAGCGAGCGTTTCAGCGGACGTTTCAGCGGGCGTTTCAGCGGGCGTTTCAGCGGGCGTTTCAGCGGGAGCTTCACCTGCTTCAGGAGCCATAATCTCCTGTACCACTTCCTCAGGAGCCATGTTCAATTCAGCTTCGTCTGTGGCACGCTTGACAAGCATAAAAGCGTCGTTTACGGAATACCCTTGTCGAAGGGCCATCTTGTACATTTCTTTAATTGGGTTAGACATAAATATAATCCTACTTGTTTTTCGTTAATTGTAAATCACTTTTTTAAATTTTGTACTACAGCATGTTTAATAATACCGTTGTCCATTAAATTAAGGTCGGCCATATACTGTAAAGCAGCCAACTTGTAAGAAAGATATTCTTTGGCAAGTAGCTTTATTCCGGGGTCTGTATGTTCTTTGCAAGAACCTAACTTTAATTGGTCTACCAACGACGCTAAACTATTTCTGGGTTTGACAACGGTAATTTTAATGGCTTTACGAGATCTAGGTTCGTCAAAAATAGAAAACTTATCAAATAAAGAATTTACCATTTTTTTAAGCCCGACAGGAAGTGCAGCGCTAGTGCCTGGATCAAATTTTTCATCGTTCACACACTCATCTTTAAAGTCGGTAAATTTAGAAAAAGAACCGGGTATTTCTTTTTGTACTTCCGATATTGTTTTGTCTAAAATTCTATCTCCAAACAAGTATTTTAGAAAATCTTTAACAGTAAAAACAATTCCGTTTTTAGCCAACAAAGCCAACAAATGTTTCGGTTCATGTTTTCTTAACTCTTCTACTACGTTATCGGGTAAGTCTTCGAACGAACTGTACAACTTTGTTAGTGTTGATTTTTCATCAGAACCAAACACTATTGGGTCGGGTAAAGATCCGATCATACTTATATGTTTTTCCATAGCAGCAAGCTTGTCGAACAACTGCCTTTTATCTTGTGCTTTTTTAGAAATTGTAGACGCTACTTTTTCCAGCGGCATTTGAAAGCCCGGATATAATTTTAAATAATCAGAAGTACGCATAGGTTTTACTTGCTCGGTAGCTATTTTTAAAGACATACCTATACGGTCTGCCGGTCGCTTAACGTAAGAAATCTCGATCCAATTAGGGTCAGGATTTTCCATAGCACAAACAACACCGTCTTCCCGTATTTCTCCTAGTTTTTCTAAAATATGTTCGCAACGTTCTGAATCGTTGGCTGCTTTATGGTTGCAATAAGTACATACATCATAGGCTTGTACGCTCGCCATACTGTAGTTGGCGTGTCCTTTTTTTTCAATTTCGTCTAAAATATCGGCGCACTTATCGACGTCGTGGCCAACAATAAGCTCGATTCGTTTCATTTTTTCGTTGTAGGCAGAAGCTTTTATGTTGCCGTATTTTGGGTCAGACGGTTTATTTTTATGATGTCTATGTAACGCCCTACCGGCTTTAACGAACGTATTATGTTTTTTACGACACTCGGCTTCTTTAAACAGATCAAAATTTCTATTGCAGTTATGAACAGCTATGTTGTTTACAACATACGAATGGTCGTCGGCTACTTCGATGTTATAACGCATTTTGTTTTCAACCGTCGTAATTTGGTTGTCTAAAATTTCATAAAAAGCAATTGTACCGTCTGAAAAACTAAACCCGTTTTCCACAACCGTTTGTTGTGTCCTAGGGGACATATAAGACAAATAAATCTTTAACACATAAGACACATCGTCTTGTTTTTCGATAACCGCGGGTACTCGACAAGAGGCTAAAAACCGTTGTACGTCGTAAGCTGTTTGTCTCGACACTTCGGCAGTAACTAAAACTTCTTCGTTACTTAATTTTTCGTTTTTATGCTTGTTTAAAAAATTAAAGATAAAATTTAATTTCCACACTCTAGATTTTCTAAACAAGCAAGCGGGTAACACGTTGCGCAGTAAAGCGTCTACTATTTTTACATCCAAACCATCGTCGTTAACCGCCATACTTCCGTAAACATACCCTAATTTAAAATCGTCGTTTTCTTTAACGTCATAATTGGCGTCGTTGTCGTTAGGATAAACGGGCGACAACAGAAAATCTCCTGGTTTTAAATCTTTTGCTTGAACAACTTGCAAACCAGATAATATATGGCGTGTAGAGTCTTGTGCGTTAAATTTTTGTTTTGTTAATACAAAAAAAGGATGGTTGGCTGTGCTTACCAAAGGCTCAGGCATACCTTTTATTGTAAGGTTAGAAACTTCTCCAGAATAAGAGCTACTAAACAATGTAGTGACGGGTTTAAAATTATTTTTATGTGTAAGCACCAAATAATTTTCTTTTATTCGCTCAATAGCTACTAACCCCGTATCTGTAATTA
Source organism: uncultured Saprospiraceae bacterium (assembly GCA_964517145.1). Lineage (GTDB taxonomy): Bacteria > Bacteroidota > Bacteroidia > Chitinophagales > Saprospiraceae > JADJNW01. The sequence goes on along the minus strand of CAZFBN010000012.1, from coordinate 14,612 downwards.
CTTGTGCGCCCTCGAAAAAACAACCCGTTCCCTCGTAAGCACCGAGAGCAATCAAATGCACGTCTACTTGATTAGGGGATTTCTTATAATCAAAAAAAGATTGATCAGAACCTATTTTTTTAAGTTGCTTAGGATCTGTCAAAATCCTTGCTGGTTCATCTTCCCAATTCCAATCGAGTACGCTTGAAAATTTAACAATAGACATATAAGCCCGTTACTGGTTTTTTGAAAGAATGTGCTTTATCAATTCATCGTTAACAGCTTTCTGATCACGCATGGCCGCTAAATATTTTTGCATCTCTGGGGTATCACTAATTTGTTTATTGACGATATGTGCAAGACCTGGCGCTAACGCAGCAACAGCAAATCCTCCGGCACCAGCACCCATCAATCTTCGGCCGTATTTTTGCGCGAAATTTTTAAGCTGAACATCTTTACTAGGTAAAATAGGTTTTTCAATTTTAAAAATATTATCGAACAAATTTTCATAGATTGGATTTTTTATAACCGCTTGTAATTCAGGACCGTAATTGCCGGCTAAAATTTGTTTTTTGAACTCCGGAAGATTGGATACAGTACGATTATCTGTAAGTAAATTAATTAAACTAGACACAGTTTTGTTGTCGTTTTTTATTAGGGCATCGCTAGTGGCTTTTCCAATATCGGGACCAGAACTTATGGGAGTTATATTTTTTGGAAAATTAACTTTTAGATTTTTTGAAGAATCCACAGAAACTGGCGTTTCTTGAACGGCTTTTACAAGATCCCAGCCTCCTTTTGCACCAGTAACCCCACCAACTATCGCAGTAACGGGTTTCATATTATCAATAGTATCAGAAATCGGTTGCAGTACCAGTTGCCCGACCCCTACGTTTTCTCTAGCTAAATTAGCTAACGCACGCGCCTTTTCTTCTTTTTTAACTAGATCAGCATAAACCTGGTCGTTAGCTAAATTTTTGTCTATTTTACTATTAATAAAACTTACTGGTGCCGTATATCCTTTAGAATCAATTCCTAACCGATCACCAAAATAATTGATTCCTGTATGTGCTATTCCACCCAAACCACCACCCAACAAAGAATTAATTATCGCATTTCTAACTTTTGTTTTTTTGTTTTTGTTTTTGTCTAAAGCTAACGTAGCCAATCCGCTAACTACACCACCACCCAACGCCCAAGGTATTGCGTCTTTTAAATTATTTATTATAGACGTATTGTCTAACATACCCGTTTTTACGGTGGCGTATTGTTTAATATAGCCGTTTGCCGCAGAAAGATACTCGCTGGCCAGTTTTTTTAACAAAGGGTTACTCATACGTTAACTACCGTTTCTCCAGTGTGTAAATCGGCATTGGCTCTTAACGCTACAAACGCAGCGGTGAATTTAGCAACAATATCTGCCTGGTATACATCCACTATTTCTTTTGTGTGTTCTGCAAACGCGGTGTCTTTAGAGTCAAAATCTCTACGATACGGAAAATCTTGTCGTACTTTTAAAAATTGATCTGGAAAAGTAAATGTTCCAGAGTCTTGTCCAACGGTCCAATCAAAAGTACCACCCACATTAATTTCAGGTTCACCATATTTTTCCATTAACAATTTGTCGTTTTCGGACAAAGCAGTTAAATCGTTTTCAAACCGGATAAAATATACCCCGTTTTCTATACCTTCAAAAATACGTAGTTTAGCCATCGTTGTTTCCTTTAAGCTTTTCCGCCTGTTAAAGCAATTCTTTGTTTGATCATGTTTAAGTCAGCTTGACTTACTTGATTGGCGTCAAACGGACTTAGCCCGTCAGAAGCCACCATTTGACGTAGCGTGACTCTCAAAATCTCTTTTTCGTCGGCTATATTAGGAGATATTTTTAACAACTGTTTGTACATAGCTATTACTTTTTTAGGATTTTCTTTGCTTAATATAGGGTCGAGCATCAACAACTCTTGAATGGTGGCTGCCCTAGAAATATTTGTTACACTTTGGCTTTCGTACGAAGATGAACCGCCGGTTCTGTCGGCTACTTCGAACTTGGGCGATAACATTTGATTTAACATAGATCCTATAAAATTATAACCGGAAGACACATCTAACACACCTGCTTCTTTTTTAACTTTTTGTTTTAATTGTTTTTTTATTTTTTCAAGAACGGGGTCGAGCTCCTCGTCTTTTTCTATCCGAGATTCAATCGTTACTTTGGGTGTAATTTGAACTTCTTGTTTGTTCTTGGTGGTTGGTTTTGTTTTATAAATTTCTTTTACATAATCTTTTTCGGTTTTTAATTTCTCTACTGCCCGTTTGTGTTTTTCATATGCAATTTTTGCTTTTTTACCAAAAGAAAGCATAGAGCCAAATACTTCTGTTTCTTTGGCGGGTTCAAACATAGTGTAACCGGGGTCATATATACCTCGAGGCTCTTTTAAATTTGCTGCTTTATATATTTCATCCAACAAAGGTTTTTGATGTTTTCCGTATTTAGAATAAACCTGCGACTCAAACTCTTCAAAAGGCGTACGATAATCGGCGCACTTTTTAAAATTTTTTATCAACCAAGTGGAACAAGCGCTGATGGATTCATTTTTATCTACAAAATCCATTCTCGTATCTTCAGCAGTTTTTTCTAACTTGTTGATGTATTTTGCGCTTTTTTCACAAATACCTTTGTCGGACAATCGGTTTTTATCGTTACCGGCTTCTTTCTTGGCCGACACAATCGAAATGTAAGCTTTTTTATAGTTTGGGTTACCGATGATTTTATTGTAATCAATACTTTCTTTCTGAAAAGAATTGTCAAAAAACGTGTCTTTACCAGAAGAAGCTTTTTTATCTAGCGCCCCAAACATAGAACAAATTACACCCGGGATATCTGCAATTGGAAAATTTGCCGCTTTATCCGAAGCTGTTTTAAAATGTTTGTAAGTCAAAGCAACGTTTAAAGATTCACCAACACGTTGTATATAGTTACTGTTTAAATCCAACTCTTCGGCAGTTTTTTTAAGTGCTTCAGTAGGGGTGTCACCGTTTTTTATATTGGAAATTACTTCCTCTAAAGCATACTTTATCAAAGCGTTTTGTTTTGCCATACTATTATCCTGGTCTTTCTATTATTAAGAAAATTCAAAAAACAATCAATCAATTTTTACTTGTTGATTCTCTATATACATTTGTTCTCCCGTTTTAGCTTCTATTGTCGGTGGAGAACACAAAGACATATTGCGAATAACATCTAACGCAGCTTGGTCTACATCCGACAAGAACGAGGAAGAGTCCCCCATTTCGTTTAATACTTTTTCTGTAATTTTTTGCGTATGAATTGTTTGCGCCGCCAACAAACGACTTTGTTGCTCTTTGATATCCAAATTTAAAATATTTTGGAGCAGCCTAGAATACTCGAGTGCTTCTTGTCTGGTTTTAACCGTAAGATGCAACTTTAGCATATCTGTAACACCCACAAAACGAATGTAATCTTGAATTTTCTTTTTCTCTTCCACCGGAAGTGCTTTGTAGTTTGTGATAGCCAACAGGCCGGTTTTTCCAATAGTCATCAACATTTTAAAAAAAGAAAAATCTTCTTCGTCGTATTGCCCCTCAGAAGCAAGTTGCTTTAACTCGGTATATTTGCCCACATCGTCGTTAGGTAATACAGAAAAATCAAACATGAGTTTTTGTAACCTATTTAAATAACTTACGGGAAATTTAAACGTTTTGGCCGCTTCGACACAATTCATACCGGCAAAAAAGCAATAGCCTATATATTTTTTTAAATCTACTTTTTGCGGGTGTCCGACAAGTAAAACAGCCCAGGTAATACTATCGTCCACCAGCACACCTTCTTGATGCCGTATAACATCTTGTAGTTGAGTATCGCGTAACTTTTTAACGTTTTTTAAATTCCATATGGAAATACTTTCACCGGATTCGGTTACATTTGAAAAAACGACTCCTTTGGTGCCGCTACCATAAGTTTGCGATTTCTTTTTATACCACCTCGAAAAAACGGCATAGAAAACCCCATACTGCTCTTTAGACAAATTTGACGTATACTGGTTTAAAAAAGGGGACAGTTTTCTAAAATTATGTAACAAAATTGGTGAATGAAACCGTTTATAACGACGAATTAAACAACCGGCGCCTACAGGAACAGTTAAAATGTTTTTGATTTTTCCGTGAGCGATCAAATCAGAATAACCCTCGCTTACCGGGTTTTCTAATATTTTTTTTCTCCAAGCTGGATTTCTGTTTAAAGAAAAAGCCGAACGCGTCACACGATTTCATTAGTAGAAGTATTGATGGACAGCTCGGGAGATTTCTTTTTTAAGAAAACGACCACATCTCCCAAGTTTTTTAAAACAGAAGCAAGTAATTCTGCTAATTCAGGTAAGTCCGAACGACCGTACATTTCTTCAAATTTATCAGTTTTCCAATGCAACAAAAACAACATTCGAGCCACTTTGTCTAAACAAGCTAAAAAAGAAGGTAGGTATGCGTTTACTTTTGTGGCCATCGATTCGGCTTTGCTTAAAGCAGCAATACCGTGTGTATCAAATATTTGCTTCTGCCCCGCTTGTGCGAGCTGCATCGCCTGTTGTACATAATCTTCTAAAGATGTACGTTGCGGTTGTATACCCTCCAATGAAGGGCCCGCGCTAGTACCTAGCCCGGGTTGCGCGGGATTGCCCGTATAACCGTCACTAGTCGGTGCAACTACCGTACTTTCAAATGGGTATTGTGCAATTTGTCCAAACTGCTCTACTCCCTCGGGCGGTTGTTGTAAGCTATGTACAAACTCCCCCATAGCCGCACTTTTATACAAACCGGATTTTTTAGCCCCGTTATAATTTAACGAATCTATCAAGTTAAAAGCCGCTTCTTTAGATAAACCATAACCCACAACCATTGCTTTTTTGGCCTCTAAAGCGTCTTCAAATTTTTGTTTAACGCCCCCTACGCTAACAAAATATTCGCTACCATTACAATTTACGGTCATAGGAAACATGCCACAGCTGTTCAAGGCGGACATGATCTTGTGTTTTTTACCCGGTGCCGTAGGTAATTTTTTATATTCTTCGTCATACGGAAGATGGATGACCAACTCTAAAGCTTTATAGTTTTGTGAAACAAAACAAGTATTTCCATTACAGGTTATTAACCCGTTTTTAGACTTAATAAAACCTAAAGTAATTTGCGATTTCTCTGATATATACTCGCCACAAACCACGTCAGTATCGACTATTAACTTTCTCAACCCAGCAGAGTCCTTAAAAGAAGCAACCACTCGAAAGGGTTGTGTGCAATTTAATTTTTCATCTACCAAAACATAAATTTTATGGTTGTCGGGTTTTAGTTCAGCCGGAGATATAAAATCTTTATAAAGTTCAGAAAAATCACCAACACAATATTTGTCTTTTACTACAACGTTGTCTCTTTGTTCGTAAAAAGCAAAGTTGTTTTTCATGTCTACAACTATTGTTTTGTCGTTAGTAAAACCATTAAAAACTTTAAGATTAGTAAGGATTAACCCGTAGTGAAGCGATCCACTAGCCGTAAAGTATTGATAAAAACCAGACTCTGTCGGCGTTTGAAATTTTTCTACATATTTTTCTTCACCAAACGTAGATTTTTCTTTTTCTTCTCTTTCATCTACGACGAGCATCCCATCTTCGATCAAAGCTTTCTTTTGTGTTTCAGACAACTTTTGAAGTTCGGGTTTTGTAATTTTATCCAAGGTATAAAAAGCTACCTTTTGTTTTTTTACATCAAGTTTTGGTTCGATTAAAGTTACAGCTTCTGCAATTTTTTTAAGAGGATAAAACCTTAAAACAGATTCTAAATAATTTGCATCCTTCTCCAACAACGACTTAAATCTGGTTTTAATTTTATTATCGGCGTTTTTCACAAACGTTAAAAGGTCTGTTTTAACGTTGTCGCTAGGCGGCACAGCTAAGTCTTCTAGCACAGACGCAAAAGAGGTTTTTCCGGTACGAGGAGGAACAACCATATCTCTATAGTTTGGTTGTAATACGGAAGCCCTAAGCTTATTTACTTTTTCATCAGAAACCCCACCGATACCGGTGGGGTCGTCTGATAAAAAGTATTCTACAAAATCTTCGTTTAAAGGGTAAAATTGTTTATTTTGTTTAGAATAAAAAATATCCATGCCGCGTATTTCTCCGTTTTTAAAGAACACGGGTACGTATAAAATTTGACCGTTATCGGCCCTAAACCCAAAAACACCCAAGGCAGTAAAAGCAGTAGCGTTTTCTTCATCTTTTTCAACTATCTCAAATCCAACTAGATACTTTTGTACTCGAGCTAATTTTTCGGATAACTGTTGTTGCGCCAAATCGAAAAAACTTTTTTCAAATTCGACAGAGGTGGCTTGCTTATTTTTTGGCATAAATAAGATAATAAGCCATTGAAACAATAACGGCAACTAAAAATTAAACACAACTTGTTGTAGCTTTAACATTTTTCCAGAAAATTCCGGATTTGCTTTTGCTTTTTGTGCTCCGCCCGAAAAAACATAACCTAACTCTATAGCAAAATTGGTTGTTTTAAAATAGTCCAACAATACTAAAGAGCTTACCGGTAACACAATTACGCTAATTTGCTCGTCTACCGGGATTACATTAGTTACTCCTAAAGCCAACGAAAGATTTTCAAACGTAGCGGGTTGAGAAGCCACATTGTACACAACCAACTTCGTTCTGTTCTCTTCTAAAGGAACCGCAAACTCTTCTCCTCTTACATTAGCTTTTAACCACAGTTTAAAAAGAACATCGTGCTCATCAGGTAACGGAAACACGCCATTGGTATATTCTTCTTCTGCTTTTTTAACAGGAGAAGCAAACCCCACCCCGTACGCCAACCCCGCTATAGGGCTTGGCCCCTTAATGCTACTTTTACTTCCTTTGTTTACAAGATTTACAAATCGTTTTTCTAGATAAGTAGAATACAGCTGATGCATCCAATCGTCTGTGTGTTCCGGTACATCTAATAACTTAACCATTTCCGGCTCAAACGCAGGGGGTGTGTCGTGCACGGCCACATTTTGCACACGTGCATCTTTCAAAGCCCGTACCACAGAAGACGTGACCTTAGTTCCTATTGTATAATGTAAAACAGGTTGTTCCAAATACTTATTTAAAGCTAAAGCGGGCGTTACGATTTTATACCCCACCCTAGGAATATAATTTTTTTCCAACGCTTGGTAAGATACTATCTCCCCAGGTAAATAATTACTTACGCCCACGTCGTCGTTGATTTTTACGTGGTCTATAGCCGACTTTGCAACAAGTTCAAAATTTCTTCGGTTACCACGCATTCCGCTGTCTTTAAATGCGTTAAACAAGGTGTCTGCATAATACTTTCTACCCTCACCTATACCTTTTAATTTTACAACTTCATACGGATTGGCTACACCATCAGACAAAGCTTGCCCTTGTTCGACAATATCGCCGGGCTTTACTTTTAAAGTAAGGCCCTCGGGTACGTAATATTCTTTTGTTTCTTTCACGCTACATTTTTATTAAATCACAACTGCCGCCAGCACAAGCTATTTCGTTAGAATGTGTAGTTTTATCACTATACTCTTTTAGTTTAGAATAATCTACAACAACCCAATTTTTTACTAAATCATCGTATTTAGCTTGGTCTTCTTCGGTAACCACCTCTTCCATTGGGGCTTGTTTATATATTTTATCTCCGACTTTAGGTAACAAAGACACTGCAGCAAAAACATGCCGGTTGTCATAAAGATATTCAGCCACCTTATCCCACTCGTCTTCGTCTACAAGTACTGTACAAGATACATTGTGGCATAGGTTTTTTTTGTTAGCCGGAGTAATACCGGAAACAACCCAATTCTGTTGTGTAGACTTTATAATTTCCAAATGCTGCAACGCCGTCAAATCTTTCTTAGTCATACTATCTTTAGATATCTCGATAGGAAACGTAATTACATCATCCGTCTTATCCGCAGACCAAACGCTTTCTTCTGTCGCATGAGCGTTTGTCTCTTTAAAGTGTTTATATACGCTTTCATTTTTGTTTACTTGAATACGTCTAAAATATTTGTGGGCGTGATGTGGATGTATACCTGAAGCAGATTCTAAAACGATAGAAACTGTTCCTTCTGGCTTAATACAAGTCACTCTAGCGGCTTGATTGATGTTTAATTTTTTGGCCCATTCTGCATTGGAATCCACACAGATTTTTGCGCAGGTTTTTTGTGCTTTAGGGTCCAATAAAATTTTTGGATTATCCATTATCCCCGTAATAGAAACTCCCAGTAGAGCTTCTTCTTCCGTGAGCTGCCTCGAACAAGAACTTAAATATAAAAAATTTGTGTAAGCAGCCTGCAGAGTACCGATGATTGCAGCGAATTCTGCACACTTTTTAAAGTCGTCTAAAGTCTTCACTTTAGCCCCATTTATTGTAGTTAAATTACACATTTGAAAACCAGTTTGCCCTTCTGCAGTAACAGGAGCAAAACAAATCTCCATACAAGGGTTGTATAAAATATCCTCGATCACATCTTCGTCACAAAAAATAAACCCAGGCTCTCCAAATTGTTTTGTGTGTACAATAGCCTGTTTTATATCTTCCAAAGTAGAGTTTTGACGGCTGATTTTAAAACTGTTATTACTTCTAGCGCGTTGTGGGTTTTCTTGAAACCAATCCCCCGTCTTAGCTTTCATCATAAGATCGTCGGTTTTGTCAAAAATAACAGCGCAAGCACTTCGCCTTACGCCACCGCTCAACACGGCATCTGCAGCAAACATTAAAATGTCATACGCATCTATCGTCCTTAATCTAGGAATTTTATTTGCTACTAAGTGCTTTAGCAACCTTTTAATCTTTAGATGTGAGTTTTTTAATCCTTTATACCCCGGTGCTTTCCCGCCCCCTGTTTTTAACGGAGATCCTTTTCTCCTAATGTGTGAATAGTCAAAAAAAACTTCACGCCCAGAAAAAGGTGTATTTTTAAAATAAGTCATAAGCAAAACTTCTAAAGAGTCTGCCCATCCCTCTATGGAATCTTGAATGACATATGTAAACGCACCTTCGTCTTGTTCGGCATCTTTTTTAGAAATTAAGTCTGGTAACCGATTTAAATATTTATTTGTGATACCAAACCCGACACCCGTACCACACAACAGCGTATAAAAAGATTCTGCAAACGAACGAATCGAATCGATGTGTTTCACAGAACAATTGTATAATCTAAGTTGATGGGCTTCTATAGCTTTACCGCCAAATTGCATACTCCGCATAGACGGCATAATTCGCTTGTCCAACACCAGATCAAACGCTTCTTTAATTTTTAACTTATCTTCTTCCGGTAAAAAATTAAATTTTTTAAGGTGCATATCCCTACAACGAAATACAGCTTCTTCCCAAGTTTCTCGTCGATTAAGGTCTTCTACATAACGGGCGTATTTTGAAGTAAACGTGAAATCTGCCATGTCTTTAAGCATAAGGTCCTCCTACGACAAAAAAAGTCGGATAGTATCCGACTTTAGTTGAAAAATATTTTTAAGTTGTTGATTGTTAATCTTTTTCGTCGTCCGTCAAAATTTTCTTTTTCTTTTTTTGACTTTCGTACGGCAGGTTGTTGATCAAAGCAAGCCCATGTTGCAAAGATTCAACCTCCTGTTCTTGTACTTGATGCTCCGGAAAAAACAATTTACTTATTCTAAAATGATTAAGCTTAGGTTTGTTTAATACATATAATTTATCAGAATCTACTAGTCGATATACAGCTGCACTCATGTTATAATGATATTTTGCGTTAAATAAAAAGTCAAATTTTTTGCAACAAATTTTGTGATACACCAAACCCGGGTGAGATAACAAACTGGGTATCGTTAACTGGCGCGACGGAAAAGCTTATAATTTTTTCGTAATCGCTAGAGTCGGGATCTTGATTGTCGACCGTGGTTGGTAGTAAAAATTTTTTATGTACATAGTCGCAGAAAAAATTTAAATCATCCAATTGAGTTACGTTAAAAACATTTTCTTCAAACGAGCCGATCAGCTGTTTTTTGTTAACACAAACACCAATGTATGTTCTACGTAACGTATTTTGTAAGTCGTTAAGTTTTTTAGAAATGCTGTTGCTTTGTTTATTCATAGGTAGTAACGTTAACACAATTACTCGAGTGTGCAATGATTACAAAACAAGAAAAAGCAGAAAAAATTAAAGAGTGGTTAAAAAAAACAAAGCTGGATGCTGAAGTAACAAACCAAACGATCGGAGTTGCTTCAGGCGAAGTAAGCCCCTTGGTGTTGTTGCGTACTTCTGAAAAGCTCATCAAAATTAACAAAAAAGAAGCAGAACCAGACGACCGCGATAACCTGTTGTATTCCAAGTTTTTAGGAATCGAAGATTTCGTTTCCGAACACATCGAAAAAGATGCCGGTAAATTACAACGCAAAGCTTTAAACAAAATAAAACAAAAAAACAACATCGATTGGATGCAATCTGGATTTTTTACCCCACAAGTAAAATCGGTTATTATAGGTAACTCGTTAAGCCAACATGTGGAAGGTGTAAACATGATGGAAAACTTGGACGTTAGTCAAAAAATCACAAAGCTGGGCCCCGGAGGTATCCCAAGTACAGACGCTATTCCAGACGAGTCAAGACAAGTACAACAATCCTCTTTTGGATTTTTAGACCCATTTAGAATAAGCGAATCCAAATCCGTAGGCGTAGACCATAGAGTAGCCAACAACGTTTTTAAAGGAAAAGACAATAAATTGTATCGTAAAATGTTGGACAGCAACAACAACGAAGTTTTTGTAGATCACGAAACCATCCTTAAATCAAAAGTAGAACTTCCCAACTTTTAATTTGCAAAAAAGCATTTATAAGCTACTGTGAGAAAAACTAGTTTCTGGAGAAGCTTGTTTTTTAACCAAAAACCAAAAGGACTTATGAACATAGATAAAGATGAAATTATTTTGGGTTTCTTTAAAAAAGAAGAAGCCGTTTTAACATTTGAAGAAATCGCAACATTATCTTTGGACGATCTCGACGAAGATACTATTCGAGGTGCTGTCGGTGATTACTTGGAACAAAACATGTCTTCTTTAGAAGAATGGGTTGGTTTTGACCTTGTAACAATTAAAACAGTTGCCGCCGTAGAAAGCGAAGCCGCTTTAACTTTTTCTGACGATGAAGACGAAGATACGTATTTAGAAGGCGATAGTCTTGATGATGCTGATTACTACTATGGTAAAGACGAAGACGAGTATGAGGATGAAGACGAGTATGAGGATGAAGACGAGGATGAAGACGAGGATGAAGACGAGGATGAAGACGAGGATGAGGACGAGGACGAGGATGAGGATGAAATCGAAACTAAAAAAGATGAAGAAGAAGATGAAGAAAATC
>CAZFBN010000012.1:0-3117 GCA_964517145.1 uncultured Saprospiraceae bacterium | reverse complement strand
GAGGATGAGGATGAAATCGAAACTAAAAAAGATGAAGAAGAAGATGAAGAAAATCACGAATACGTGATGGTTAAGCGTAAGAAAAAAAAGTAAAAAAAATAACTGGTTAAACTAGCAAAACAGGGAAGCAGTCATACTCTTCCCTGTTTTTTTATTTACTAATCAATATCAAAACAACTATACTTTACGTATGAATTTTGAATATTTTATTAATGGGTTTCTAAAAGAAGCCATCCCAAAAAACACAAGAAACGCCTTTAAAAACTTAATTGTTGATTTGTTACCTAGACAAGCGTCTAAAGATTTTTTTAAAAAAAGAAATTACTTAATAAAAGCCAACCCTAGTTTAAAGTCGGTATTAACCCCTGACGGTACTGAACAGGAAGTGTTTGATAACGTCGCTTCTTTAGTCGCTACCCTCGGTGGAGCTTCGTTTAATCCTAAATCTCCAGGAAGAATTTCTCCGGTAACCAGTACGGCCAATGAAAATTTAATATTTAACGCCGCTGGTCGTTTAGATAAACCAAGTCACGGCCTGTACTATTACGACGCAAAAACATTAAACTCTGATTTTGGTGATTTCCCAGAAAAACAAAATTATCTGTTTGAAACCGCGTTGCCTAAAATATTAAAAACTTGGCAAACAAAATATCCAGATATAACAAAAACCTTAAAAGACACTTATTTACAACGTCCCATAAGTAACCAATTGTCTGCGGTTTCTAGCTAATATTTGTTTGTATCCATCTAACAAAAGCCTAAGGCCTTTAACGGCCTCGCTACACGTTCCCTCTAACGCCAACGGATGAGACATGTTTAATGGTTTCATTATGTAATAAATTGCTTTTTGTAATTCTTCAGTAGTTTCTATATCAGAAACATGTACGTATTTTCCATCAGATTTAATGTCGGAGTCGGATACCACAGAATGAAGATGTGGGTTAACTGTTAAATCCGAAAAGGAACAAACGGCCAACTCTTCCCTATATACCCCCCACTTAGCGTTTTTAGTTTGTTGTTTCAATACTGTTACTTGAGCATCCCAAAGCAAACCAATTTTTTTACCTTGTGCTGTAAAGTTATCTATAAGAGAAACATGTCCTATAGGTAATGGATGTTTTATAGTAACAAACTTAAAATTTTTAAGTTTGTTAGGAATCTTTGTCATTATCTTATTTGCTTTTATAGTTGAACAAGTTGTGCAAAATTTCCAATTATTACAATAGTACTTTTTTTCATTACCGCAAGACGCCAGAGACAACCCCATTGGATGCTTCGTCGTTAAAGCAGCCAATGCATTTTGTTTTTTAAACCCAGTAAAATTGTTGAGTACGTGCTGGGCAGCTAACTCGTATTCATCTAAACAACTCACAAAAACGGTTCAATGTAAAACAGGTTGATAAAAAAGCAAATCTATAATAAGCTATAAAGACCAAATGAACGAAAAATATTTTAATTTGGGGGTACAAAACGAGCTTAAAAAAGTAGCTAACCCGGCGGTTAACCAACCCCAAAGCACGGTAATGCCTCTTGTTTCAGCTTACCAAATAAACAACCCAGACACAGAAAACAAGTTTCTGAACACCGCCGCAGATTACGGGATAAACTGGGGAACGGGTGCGTTTTTAGCGCCTTGGGCAATAAGTGAAAGCGTAGATGCGGTTAAGAAGTTTAAAGATTTTAACACGGCTAAAAAAACGATAAACAACATGGGTCCTACCATAAAAAATTTTATACCCAATACTATAACTAACGCAAAAAACACAATTACTAATATACCAAGACAAATTGGTCAAATACCAAATCAAGCCCAAAACGCATTAAATACCGTAGCTAATACCGCCAGAACTTCAGGTATATTACCGGCGGCAAAAAACGTAGCCGGCGGTACTTGGAACGTTGCAAAAAATGTAAGTAAAGGATTAGGACGTTTAGCAAGTAAAGCAGTTGTACCCGGGTTACTTGCGTACAACATGCTGACTAACAAAGGAAATCCTATTTCAAAAGGTAGTTTGGAAGAAGCCGACAGTATTTTAAATTACTATACCGATAATAAAATGTACAAACAACCCGAGTGGGTTCAAAATGCAACTACGAATTTATTAGCCGCCAACACAGAATACAACCCGTTGATGCAGGGAAATTTTTTAGCCGAACTGTTTGTTTCTCCAATAATACATCAAATGACCAACACAGACTCGTTACAGCATCAAATAGACATACACAATCAAACGATTCCTCAATACATGGCGGCGGTAAATGAATACGACCAAAACAACAACCCGTACAAATTAATTTCGATGTTTGCAGCTAACGAAGACGACGCTAGTAGAAAAAATACACTAGATAATTTGCTGGCGCAGACAAACGCTAAACCGGGTTCTAAAACGTACAACCAATTAGTTAATGCTTACAACTATGCAACTAACGACAAAGAATTGGCGGCGAGCTTAAAAGAAATTCAAAACATGGACTACTTAAAGTCAAAAGGAGAAAGTTCTGGACTTCCTTCTTACAAAGAAATAATCAGTAAAAACTATGGATGGTTGGCTAATGCTTCCGACAGCCAAAAATTTGACGCAGCAATAGCTGTTTTAGGTAAAAACAAACTTTTAGCCGCAAATTATTTAAACTACTTAAAAGATGCCGATCCAGAAGGTGCTGCTTTGTATGACCGTGTGTATGCCGCGCTACACGACCAAGAGCGATCACCATTTGCCCACAGGACACTTTTCGGTCTCTAACATGGCTTTGGCCATTAACTGACATCCGCATTTGGCGCAACGAAAGTTGTTGAGATATTCACAGGTATTGCACACGGACATTCTATCAATGTATTTTTGCATAGAAACACGTATTGGTTGTCCTGATGCGGCTTGTTGAATAACTCTCGTAGCAGCTTTAGCAGCATTGTTAATTTGTTGAACTGTAGAAGGCATATTATTCGTATCGGCTGTTAAAGCCGAACGTTCGACTTCGACGTAGTTAATTTGTTTTACTTCACGATTTGGTAAAAATTCTTGAAACCTAGGATGATTTTCAAATATTTTTACGGTTGAATTTTTTGGATAGTATGGATTCATATATTACTCACAATAAACCTCTCTCCAATCACAT
>CAZFBN010000011.1:0-61478 GCA_964517145.1 uncultured Saprospiraceae bacterium | reverse complement strand
AGTGCGTTTACTTGCTATTAGATGTGGAAAAACTTAATTTTTAACAGCTTCTAAATCACAATGGCTTTAACATCAAAAGTAATAAAAAAACTGCTTTAATACCCTTATTAATGTTTTTTTGATGAAATGATATTTTTACCAATTCCTGTAAAATAAATTTAATTGAAAATCAATTACTTAAAGCGAAACGAGTCTAAATAGGGGTATAAATTGAGGTTATAATGGATTAATAAACCACAGCGTGGACGGAGTTGCTCGGAGCTAAAATGTTGATTTTCAATATAAAACTCTACTTAACTTTGCTGACTCTGTGGTTAAATTAAAAATACTTTAATATTTATTTGGCGTAAAACAACTTTACAAAGTACGTACCTTTAGCCGATGAAAGCTTTTGCAGTGGATTTACGAACCGTCAACGCCACCCGTTATATCCTGCCCTTGCGCGAGGGTGGCTCCCTGCCGGCGCTGGCGGAGGCGGATGATGATTTTAAATATGTGTTGAAATTTCGAGGGGCGGGGCAAGGCGTGAAGGCGTTGATTGCGGAACTGATCGGCGGGGAAATCGCGCGGACATTGGGTTTGAAAGTGCCGGAAATTGTTTTTATTAATTTGGACGAAGCATTTGGGCGTACGGAAGGTGACGAGGAAATTCAGGATTTATTACAATCGAGCCGCGGATTGAATCTGGGATTACATTTTTTGTCAGGGGCATTTACCTTTGATCCGGTGGTGCACGAAGTAGATGCTAGAACGGCTTCTAAAATTGTCTGGCTCGATGCTTTGATTATGAATATTGACCGGACGGTGCGTAATACGAATATGTTGCTGTGGAACAGGGAGTTATGGCTGATTGATCACGGTGCCTCCTTGTATTTTCATCACAATTGGGCGACCTGGGAAAATTATATCCAAAGTCCTTTTAGCATGATTAAAAATCATGTTTTGTTGCCACAAGCGGCTCATTTAGAGGAAGTTGATGCGGAATTAAAATTGTTATTAACACCCGATAAAATTCATGATATTGTGCAAGCAGTGCCGAACGAATGGTTGGAATGGAATGATACAGCGGAAACGCCTCAAAGCATAAAAAATACGTATATTACATTTTTAACCGAAAGAGTAAGTAACTCCGCCGTTTTTGTAAAAGCCGCGCAAGATGCCAGATAAACATTTATATGAATATGCCGTGATTCGCTTTGTGCCAAACGTTGAACGCGAGGAGTTTATCAATGTTGGGGTTATTTTATTTTCAAAAAAACAAAATTATATCAAAATACGCTATCAAATTAATCAAGATAAGATCAAGTTATTATATCCAGATACAGATTTTAAAATGTTGCAACAACATTTGGAAGCATTTGAAAAGATTTGCTGCGGTGCAAAAGATGGCGGGCTGATTGCTGAATACGAAGTGCCCGAACGTTTTCGTTGGCTGACGGCGGTGCGCAGCGCTTCGATTCAAACTTCCAGACCGCATCCGGGGTTTTCTGAAAATTTGGATGAAACGTTGGAAAAATTGTTTAAAACATTGGTTTCATAAAGATGATAGTCTGACGAATTACTTCCGCCAGACTATCTCAATTTTTTTGTAATTATTTGTAAATCAATTACTTATTTCTCAGCTGATGGTTGCTGCTCCAACAATTGAAAGAACTGATCCAGCTTCGGCAAAATAACAATTTCCGTGCGGCGATTCAAGCTTTTACCCTCAGCCGTAGCATTCGTTGCTTTTGTAACGTATTCGGAGCGCCCGCCCGCCGTCATCCGTTCTGGCGCAACACCGTATTTTTTCTGCAAAGAACGCACCACTGCTGTAGCGCGCATCGCACTCAAGTCCCAGTTATCTTTCAAGCAAGAAGTGTTGATGGGCACGCTGTCAGTGTGACCTTCCACAAGAATGTCCAATTCTTTATGGTCATTCACCACTTTTGCTATTTTGCCGAGCACTGTTTCTGCTCTTGGTTGAATATCGTAGCTGCCAGATTTGAACAACATCTTGTCTGACAATGAAATATATACTACACCTTTCTTTACTTCGACGGTAACATCTTCATCGTTTACATCACTCAGCGAGCGCTTGAGGTTCATCACCAGCGCCAGGTTCATGGAGTCTTTCGCTTGCATTCTGCTCGTTAGGTCTTTGATGTATTTATTTTGCTCGTTGAGCGCTTCCAGCGATTTTTTGATATTTTCAGCTCCCGATTGGCTGATAACGGAGAGGTCTGACAACCGATCCAGCAAGCTGGTGTTGGTGCTTTTCAAGTATTCATTTTCTTTTTCCAGTGCAGAAATTCTGGAATTCGCGCTGTTAAGTTCTGTTTGTCTTTGCAATAATTGATTTTCGGTGTCCCGTAATTTTGCTTGTAAGTCATTTCTTTCTGTCTCGCAAGTATTTACGCGAGCTTGCAGTTGCTCATAGTTCGTACGCAGACTTCCCTGCATTTCCAGGTATTTTTTTTTGCTTACACAGGAGGTTAATAATAAAATAGGCAAGGCTAAAACAAAAATTTTTTTCATGGTTTTGCGATTTTGTATTTTTTCAAAAAGGGAACGATAAAAATTTGATTATTCCATTTAAAAAAGAACGACTACAACAGGGCTAATGTTCTTAAAAAAAGGTTGTAGTAACGGCTTTAGTATATAGGGATTTTTAAAGAATGTTAAATTCTGACTTACAAATGCACCAGCGCCTGCTCCAAATCTTCCATCAAATCCTCCACATCCTCCACGCCAACACTGAGGCGAATGAGGGAATCGGTCAACCCTACTTTTAATCTTTCTTCCCTGGGGATCGAGGCGTGCGTCATCGTTGCCGGGTGCCCGATGA
The DNA here is from genome assembly GCA_964517145.1 of uncultured Saprospiraceae bacterium. GTDB lineage: Bacteria > Bacteroidota > Bacteroidia > Chitinophagales > Saprospiraceae > JADJNW01. The sequence continues at coordinate 58,651 of CAZFBN010000011.1, read as the reverse complement.
GCGATTCTACGCCGCCGAGCGATTCTGCCAACAGGAAAATTTTGGTATTACTCAAGACTTTCGTGGCTTCTTCGAGCGTGTCGGTGTGCAAATCGAAGGAAACCATGGCACCGAAGTGCCGCATTTGGCGGGAAGCCAACTCGTAGTATGGGTTATCTTTCAAACCAGGATAATACACATTTTTTACTTTGGGATGCCCCACGAGATATTTGGCAATTTTTTTGGCATTTTTGCAAGCGCGCTCCACCCGCAAATGCAGGGTTTTGATGCCGCGCAAAATCAAAAAGCAATCCTGCGGACCCGGCACTGCACCAACAGCATTTTGCAGGAAATACAATTGCTGCGCCAGATCGTCATTGCTGGTGATAATGGCGCCATGCACCACGTCAGAGTGTCCGCCTAAATATTTTGTAGCAGAATGCGTTACCATATCTGCACCCAAATCCAAGGGGGTTTGCAAATAAGGGGAAGCAAAGGTATTGTCCACACAAGTGAGGATATTTTTCGCTTTCGCTAAATCGCAAACTGCCTGAATATCAATAATATTGAGCATTGGATTGGTGGGCGTTTCAATCCAGATCAGCTTCGTTTTTTTGCCAATGGCTTTTTCTACTTCCTTGACGTTTGTCATATTGACAAAAGTAGATTTCAAACCAAATTTTTCATACACCCGCCGCATCAGGCGATAAGAGCCGCCGTACAGGTCGTTGGTGGAAATAATTTCGTCGCCGGGGCTGAGCAATTTCAAAATAGCATCCATAGCCGCTAAGCCGCTGCTGAAGCAAATGCCAAATTTGCCATTTTCCAATGCTGCCAGGTTTTTTTGCAGCGCGTCGCGCGTCGGGTTTTGGGTGCGGGCATACTCGTAGCCCTTGTGCACACCGGGCGCCTCCTGCGCATAGGTAGAGGTTTGATAAATCGGCGTCATCACAGCGCCGGTCAGCGGATCAGGGTCAACGCCTGCATGGATTGCTTTGGTTCCGAATCTCATTTTGGTTGAGCTATTTTTATAATGGAATTATAAATTGATTTATTATTATAAATTATTTATTTAAATTTTTATAATTTACTGTCAATCAGTCTTTAATAAAGCTAAAATCCTATTGAGTTTACAATATAAGAGGTAATCGAGCGCAAATAATTGTACAGTTTTAATTACGCAATCTCTTTGATAAAATATTGATAATCAAATTAATGGGTATAGACAATGGCACAGCCATCCTTATCAGAACAAAACGGCTCCGCTCCTTAAATGTATCATGGACAGCTCTTACAAAACGCGCACAAAAGTAACGAAAAAGGGCAATTTGAGTTGCCCCAAATTGCCCTTTTTACTATCGAGTTACCAAATGTCCCTTCGATTATCCATTTACAGAGTCGTTCAGTTCTTTGCCCGGTTTGAACTTTACTACATTTTTTGCACCAATCTGGATGCTTTCACCGCTTTGTGGATTGCGTCCTGTACGAGCTTCGCGCTTAGAAACAGAAAAAGTACCAAAGCCGATCAAGGTCACTTTGTCACCTGATTTCAGTGCACCTTCGATGCTGTCCAATACAGCGTTGAGGGCGTCACCAGCTTGAGCTCTAGTTAGTTTTGCATGTTCGGCGATTTTGCCAATCAGATCTCCTTTATTCATTTTAAAGGTTTTTGATGAGAAAATAACTTAGAATGCCCCAAATTTAAGGGTTTGTTTGATAAATGCAATTTTTTTGTGCTCAAAAATGCAGTAAATTCGGGCATTGTGGAAAAAAAAATGCTAAAATTGTATTTATTGCGTTATAACAATTGTTTATAATAAAAAATATATCTTGATGAAAAAGAGTGTTATCTTGTTGGTAATCATAGCGTTAGCTAGTTTTACTTCTATTACAACTTCATCTTGTAGCCGAAAATCAGGCTGTCCGGCTTACGACAGCCTTAAAGCCCCCGTTAACCGCAAAGGCGAGCTCTCCTCCAAGGGTGGAAAGTCTGGCTTGTTCCCAAAAGATTTTAATAAAAAATCGAAAAAGAAAAAATGAACAGGTACAAAGGGGAAATATCAAATTTGAAATGGGAAGGTGTAAATGTGAAATTTAAAAAATTGTAAATCAATTTGTTATTTAAATTCTAGTGCGCCGCCGTCCATTTTTATTGCGATAGCCGCTGAATAAAAAGGTGTAACTTATTGTAAGTCACAAATCAACAATCAATGTTCTGCGAATACCTCAATCCAGGTTTACGGTCACGCGCAAAGCCCGCAAGCCTTGTGCGCCTTGCAAACTGCCAATGTGCAGGTCCTCCACATTGTCGGTGATGAGTGCTTCGTGTCGCAGATAATCTATGTATTCCATGTACTCCTGGCGGTCTTTGTCTTGCAAATACACAATTGCCACTTTGCCAGCTACCGTCAGACGCTCTTCAGTGCCTTCAATCAAGGCTTTATCAATGCGTTTTTTTAATATTTCATAACGAACATTGTAAGCACCATCTACATCAAACTGCTTTTCATCCATCCGAAAACGAATGGAAAGGGGAGTGGTGTAGGCAAAAATAAGCTGCGCGGTGTCCAGCGGTACCGGCAAGGTATTTTGCAAATGATGTACCCGACGGGCAATTTGCACCATGGCTTTGAGTTGCCATAATCTGAAATTTTTCAAGTACAAAGTGCAGAATGCTTCTTGCCGCAGCAGCGCTTGCCCCAAGTACATTTCAAACTCAACCCCATCGGTCTGGTATTTTTCAAAATAATGCGGGAGCATCTGTTGCAGCTGCGTTTCTTCCTGGCTGAGATAGTTGGAAATAGCGTTATTCAGCATCGTTACGCTCTCCTCAAATGCTTTTCGCTTGCGATATACAATGCCCAACTCAGCGTCGAGATAATTAAAATAAAGAGTAACAATTCCGCTCAGCTCTACATATCTATTGCGCAAATGCTTGAGCAAAGGATGAATTTCTTCATGCAGTAACTCAACGATGCTGGTCTCATCCTGAGAGTTAAATTCTTTTTCCAGGCGAGCAAGGGCGCGGTTTACCTTCATGAGGAGCTGCCCCACCAAAGGATAATTGGAAATTTCGTGTGCCCGAAGCAGCACATTTTTCGCTTGTTTCAAATTATCAAACAAATCGGCTTGAATGGCGGCATTGCGCTTCACGGATGACCCAACAATATCGGCTTGCCCGTACAAAGGATACACATCCTTAAAAACAATCGGCTCCACACGCGCCTGCAGCTCACCATTTTCGCGTTTATCCAGCAAATTGTGCGATGCCTCCAAAAAACGCCATTCGACGCTGGGGTGAATGGTGGTAAATTGCTCTCGCAACAATGCTTCTACACGGTTGTCCATCTCTTCGCGGCTGCGCCCCACCGCCAGTGTAAACAAGCTCACCACTTCTTTAAGTTTGATTTCAATAAAGCTGTGCAACTCGTAGGGACGGGGAGAGGCGATCTCCAAAATGCCAATGACATTTTCTTCCATGTCCAGAATGGGCGCTACAATAATGCTTTGAATGCCTTTTTTTACCAGGGCTTTTTCCAGCGGCGTTTTAGGATTATACTGTTTCAGGTCTTCTATCAGCAGGGTACTGCGAAATTTGCAAACCTTATCATAAATAGAATTGGTGTATTCTGGTGCCAAAATATTATTAATCTCTGTACCTAACAGATTGAAACACATGCGGTAGCGTTGTATTCTCGAAAAATCATCGGGATAATCGAGTGCTGTAACGCCCAGGAACAAATCGGGTACGGCAAAATACGTGCGCAGCAGGTTTTCCAATTCCTGGATGTTGTGGGATTCGGCGACGGCGTCTTTGCGCAACAAGCGAAATTTAAGGCGAGACAATGCCTCCTCTTCTGTAATGTCCACCAAAGTAGTCACGACCAAACCTTGCAACTCAAAATTTTCAACCGGCAAATGATGCAACCACAATTCGGTGTCATAAATATTAGTCAGCATTTGATTTATTTCCGCTTCCGAAAGTGGCTTCAAGGGCTGGAGCGCCTTTACATCCAGGTAATCCATGTTCATTTGCACTTTAAAATGCCGTTCCACACCGGATTCTGAAAAGCGAATGCTGAAGGCAGCCTGTGGGTCCACTTTTAAATCTTTGTCATAAAATTTTTTTAGAATCAAATTGCAAACCAACAAAGTAGCAGCATGCGGCGCAACTTCTGCAACAGCTTGATTGACAATGAACTCGGTATCTTTAGAGCGCAATAATCTTTCGGCAGCTGGGGTAATATAAAATCCCTCCACTTCAAAAGGTGCACTCACTTTGGCAAGTTGGGTATCTCGTAGCGCCGAGGGCAGCAGCGCCGTCATCATCATTTGAATGGTGGATTCGTGATGTTCTAAAACACGTTGATCTTCAATAGGTTGGAGTAAAGCCGGAGTTTGATCTACGCGTTCTAAAATGGCTTTTTCAAGAAAATTATGCTCCTTATCTGATCTTTTTACACTCTGACGCAGGTAGCGAATCAAAGGTTCAAACGACAATTTGCTGCTGTATGGAATGCAATCCATCCCCAAGCTATGCAGTGTGTCGGATAAAGGAAACGAATTTTTTTGTGTCAATTGACCGATTTCAGCTACCATGGTGAAAGGGAATGATTGAATAAATGAATAAATAGAGTCTTTGACTGTATTTCAATCAACGTTCATCCGCAAAAAACAGTTCAATTACGTTACCAGAGTGGTTAATAAGTGTTCATTACTTTATATCAAAGGCAAGACTTTTGATTCAAATTCAGTGGCAGCCGCTTCTCGAAATTGTCGGCAGGTTTCAGCAATCGTTTGTCGAATGGGGGTATATTCAAAATCAAAATCCGTGCGCGATTTTTCATTTTCATAAAAATAAGAACGCAGCGCAGTGGCTGCCGTTTCCCGTGTAATGAATGGACGACCGCCAAAAAGCTTCGACCGCAACCATTCCACCCGCCAGGCAATTTGCTGAATCAACGGATTCACCTGTATAGAAGGTGGTTTTTTATTCAAATGCAAGGCAATTTCATTAAAAACCGTTTGATAGGTTAAATTTTCACCATTCAAAATGTATCGCTCTCCGCTTACTTCACTTTCCATTAGCAGCAGCATGAATCGCGCCACATCCCGAACGTCCACAAAACCGGTGGTGCCTTTGGTATAAAATGGAAAATTTTTCCAAACCATTTTAAAAAACTTTAATGCATTTTCATCCCAGCGACCGCTGCCTAAGATCACCGAGGGGTTGACCACCGCTACATTCAAGCCTTCTACCATGCCACGCCACACTTCGTTTTCCGACAAATATTTACTAATCGCGTATTCCGAATTATGATTGCTGCGCTCCCACTTGGTTTGCTCGGACACTTGCGGTTGATTTTTCATGCGTCCGATTGCCGCGATAGAACTCACGTGCACCATTTTTTCCACACCTGCCGCCAATGCTGCGTTTACGACATTCGCTGTGCCGTCCACATTGATCTGGCGCATTTGATCGTAATCCTGCGGATCGAACGACACCACCGCTGCACAATGGTACAAAAGCTGTACGTCCTGCATGGCATCTTCCAGACTAAACGTATCCAGCACATCGCTCTCCACCCATTCAATTTTGTCGGCAACCTCCGCCACCAAATCCATCGTACTCGTCGCCCGTCGCAGCGCCCGCACACGCGTGTAGCCCTCGCGCACAAGGTAACGCAGCAGATAAGAACCCAGAAATCCTGTGCCTCCGGTGACGAGTATTTGTTTGTTTTTAATTGCGTTCAATGGTGTAAATTTAAGCGACTAAAGCAGCATCCACTTTGATGGTGTAACCCAGGTCGTTCATAATTGCCTCACAATCCTCCCAAAGTAGTCCGAATCCTTCCGCATCAGCTGCTCCTAACAATCCTAAAGCATTGCGAATTTCAGACTCGGCGCCTTCTTCAAAATTTCCCTCCAAAATGGCATTTTCCGCCCATTCCACCAATTCCTGCAAGCTGATGGAATGATTCATATAAGTTAATAACTCTTTGGCAATCCGTTGTTTAGTTATCATCTTCATTCACTTTTTGATGTCCTTTGTCAATTGGATATTTTTCATGAATTTCTATGAGCATTCCTTCTGCGTTGTAAATTTCCTGCACAAAAGAAACTGTTTGCTCGTTTTCATCTACTGTTTTAACATAACGTGCTTTACCACCGCTTCGTCCTTTTATCTCAAACCAATAACGCCGTCCACCGGTTTCCAAATCTTCCCAATGCTCAAAATCCTTTTCATTTTTTAACCGCTTGTTTGCATTTAGCATGAAGTAATTTTTTAGGTATCAAAACTACAAACTCCGCGTCCTTCCGCCATCCACCACCAAATTCGTCCCTGTAATATACGCCGCCGCTGGACTCGCCAGAAACGCCGCCGCCGCTGCAATTTCCTCCGGTTTGCCAAAACGCCCCAATGGAATTTCTTTTTTCATGCGCTCTTCCACCACATCCTTACTCAAATTGCCTTTTTTGGCATTGTTGTCAATAATCTCCAATAAACGCTCGGTTTCCGTCATGCCGGGTAGAATGTTATTCACCGTAATGCCGTATCGAGCGAGTTCATTTGCCATCGTTTTTGACCAATTTGCAACCGCCGCCCGAATGGTATTCGACACGCCCAAATTATCCAAGGGCGCTTTCACCGAAGTGGAAATCACATTGATAATGCGACCATAATTTTCTTTAATCATGCCCGGCGACAAAATCTGCACCAGCAACTGATTGCAAATCACATGTTTCTGAAACGCTTTTAAAAATGCTTCTGCATTGGCTTCCAGAATCGGACCACCCGCCGGACCTCCGGAATTATTGACCAAAATATGAATCGGACGCTCCGACGCCAAGCCTTTCACTTTCGCTGCCAAATCCTCTGTATTCATATAATCTGCCACCAAAAACTCGTGATCCTGCCCTTCCGCCACGCGCGGCAAGTCATGCACTACTTGTGACAATTTATCCGCCGTACGCGCCACCAGAAATACATTCGCGCCCAGCGCCGCCAGTTCTATTGCAATCGCCTTGCCAATGCCCTTGCTGCTACCGCCCACCAGTGCATTTTTTCCTTGTAGATTTAAATTCATTTTTGTTTATTGAAATTTTCGGCTAAATTTAGGATATAGTACACTGATTTTTATGATGTTTTAAGATTAATTATGATTCAATCAGTCCTAATCATCCATCTCTTAAAAATCAGTGTACCAGAATCTCAAATGAGAAACTGCATTTAAACAAAAAGCGTTTATTTTTAAAAGCAAAAGTTATGAACGTATTAGAGATAGAACTCATAGATCCGCGTGCAAAAAAATTGCTCGAAGAGCTGGAAAACCTCAATTTGATAAAAATAAAAGTGTTGGAAGAACCAAAAGCCTTATTTCAAGATGTCTTAAATCGCTTGCGTAACAAAGACTTGGAGCCATTGAGCCTGGAGGAAATTACGGAGGAGGTAGAAATTGTCCGAGCCGAAAGTGTTGAAAAGCATGGAGAAAATTAAAATAGTGCTGGATACCAATCTTTGGGTTAGTTTCTTGATTTCCAGACATTTTGATAAATTAGATTACTTGTTCAATCATGAAAAATTGGTGTTGCTTTTTAGCCAGTCCTTGCTTGAGGAATTTATAAAAGTAGTGCGTCGCCCAAAATTTCAAAAATATTTTTCGGAAGAAGACATTCACAATTTGTTGCTGAGTTTTGAAGCTTTTGGCAAAATGATTGATATACAATCTGTTGTAAATATTTGTCGAGATACAAAAGATAATTTTTTATTGGCGTTATGTAAAGACGGCAAAGCCGATTATTTAGTAACAGGTGATGCAGATTTATTGATCCTAGAGCGATATGAACAAACTCAAATAATTACATATCGTGAATTTGAAACGCTTGAACTTTAATATTGATAGCGTCAAATAAAAAACATCAAATAAAAAATAATAAATAGATTATGCTCCAACCATTTAACATCAAAACCTGGATCGAAGAAAATCGCCACCTGCTCCAGCCGCCCGTCGGCAACAAGCAAATCTATCAAGGAAACGACGATTACATCGTGATGGTTGTCGGAGGCCCCAACGGTCGCAAAGATTACCACTGGGAAGACGGCGAAGAATTGTTTTATCAATTGGAAGGCGATATTTCTGTCAAAATCATCAATGAGAACGGCGAACCACAAACCATTCCTATCCACGAAGGTGAGATGTTCCTACTGCCGCCGCGCATTCCGCACTCCCCGCAACGCCCCGCCAATACAGTTGGTCTCGTCATCGAGCGCTACCGCAAGCCCGGCGAAGTGGACAAATTGATGTGGTTTTGTGAAAATTGCAACAACAGACTCCACGAAGCTAGCTTTGCGCTGAAAGACATCGGCACCCAGATCAAGGAAGCCATCGGCGAATTCATGGCGTCAGAAGACCTGCGCACCTGCAAAAAGTGCGGTACTGTGATGGAGAAAGTGTAAGTTTGTGTTCGAGTGTTCCATGTGTACAAGTAGCGTGTGACATGAACACTTAAACACATAAACACATGAATACCTATTTCGCTTCCGATTTTCATTTGGGTGTAAAAGGCAAACTCAGCAGCGCCGAGCGCGAGCGGCAGATCGTGCGTTGGCTGGATTTGGTAAGTAAAGATGCTGAAGCTATTTATTTGGTAGGCGATGTATTCGATTTTTGGTTTGAATATAAAACAGTGATTCCCAAGGGCTACGTGCGTTTGCTTGGAAAACTGGCGGAGCTGCGCGACGGCGGCTTGCCCATTTACTACTTCACCGGCAATCATGATATGTGGATGTTCCAGTATTTTGAGGAGGAACTCGGCATTCCCACTTATCGCCAACCGATTGTGCGCGACATCCACGGCAAAACCTTCTTCATCGGGCACGGCGATGGCTTGGGTCCGGGCGATCACGGGTATAAATTGCTCAAAAAAGTCTTCGCAAACCCCTTTTGCCAGTGGCTTTTCGCAAGATTACATCCCAATTTCGGCATCGGTTTAGCCAGTTTTTTTTCCGGCAAAAGTCGCTCCCTCTACCCCGAAGCGCCCGCCTTCCTAGGCGAGGAAAATGAGTGGCTCGTCGCCTACGCCAATCGCAAACTTGATATAACTCCGGCAGATTATTATATTTTTGGGCACCGACATTTACCAATTCATCATATTTTAAAAAATGGCAAGAGTCATTACATCAATTTGGGGGAATGGCTGTATGCCACGTCGTATGCTGTGTTTGACGGGAAGGAAGTGGAGATACGGTTTTTTGAGAATGAGAAAGGGGTGGTGTGGGGGAATAGCAATAAACAAGTGATAAAAAGTTAAAACATTACAGAGAAATTAGCGTATGCAAGTAAAAACTGAACCTAAGATGAAAGAATTTTTTACATACAAGTATGATGAGCTTTTTAATCCTACTATCAAAGTACTTCATATATTAGGTGGTTCTGCCTCGGTGAGTGAAATAGAAGAACAAGTTTCTAAACTTTTAAATTTATCAGAAGAAGAGGTAAATGATATTCATAGAGGAAGTACGTCTAAACTGACTTACCGGTTGGCTTGGGCTAGAAATTACTTGAAGCGGTATGGCATTATTGATAACTCTTCTCGCGGTGTATGGGCTTTGACAGAGAAAGGATTAAAAACGCATGAAATTGATAAAGAAAAAGTAAAAAGATTTGTAGCTAAACAGGAAAAGGAATCTGGAGAAAATGCTCCAAATTTATCTCCTACTGACATCAAAGAAAGTAGTGAAGAGCTTTTAGAATATACCTGGCAAGGAGAATTGTTAGAGACGCTAAAATCTGTTACTCCAGAACAATTTGAACGTTTATGCCAACGATTTTTAAGAGAATTGGGTTTTGTAAATGTTGAAGTTACTCAACGTTCCAATGATGGCGGCATTGACGGTTTGGGTGTTTTAAAATTAGGCGGTGTTTTATCTTTTAATGTTGTTTTTCAGGCAAAAAGATTTAAAGGCACTGTAGGAGCATCCATCGTAAGAGATTTCAGAGGTGCTATGATTGGAAGAGCTGACAAGGGTTTAATTATTTCAACAGGAACATTTACAAGAGAAGCAAAAAAAGAATCACAGCGGGATGGAGCACCTCCTATTGATTTGATTGACGGAAATGAATTTGCCGAAAAACTAAAGGAATTGAAACTTGGCGTCGAAATTGAAATTATCGAAAAAGTAAAAGTTAAAAAAGATTGGTTTAAAAACTTTTAATTCTATATATAATAAAACCAATCCAATGCAAACAGCCATCCTTTCCCTTCCCGAGCGCGTCAAGTTGTAGGTGGACTCGGATTGGGATTTTTTGGGTGTGAAGTTTAGTTTAATATTTTTTCTGTAAGAACAACGCCAAATACTCGATATTTTTCTGCTGCCCGTCGGCGTCAGTTGGAATGTATTGCTTTAATTTAAATCCCTGTTCTTCAGCAGCTTGTGTCACTTTTTGTAAAACTTCTTTGCGGATTTGCTCGTCTTTTACAATGCCTTTTTTGAACCGGATTTTTTCTTCCAATTCAAATTGCGGTTTAATCAATGTAATAATAATCCCGTCTGGTTTTAGAAATTGTAATAAATGATGGAAAATATGCCGCAAACTGGTAAATGAAACGTCAACAGTTATAATATCCACCGCTTTGCCCAACATTGCCGGCGTTAAATCTTTGATATTCAAACTTTCCCACCAAATGACTTGCGAATGATTTTGTAAAGACGCATGTAATTGTCCACTGCCCACATCCACCGCAAAAACCTTCGCGGCGCCATGTTGCAAAGCACAATCCGTAAAGCCGCCCGTGGAAGCGCCAACGTCCAACACCATTTTATCGGTAAAATCAATTTGAAAAGTTTGAATCGCTTTTTCGAGCTTCCATCCGCCGCGACTCACGTACCGCAAGGGCTGCGCTTTGATTTCAACTGTATCCGATTCAGAAACGGAAAAAGAAGGTTTTGTAATAATTTTTCCATTTACCTCCACCACGCCCTGCTCCAATGCCAAACGCGCCTTTTCGCGGGATCCAAAAAAGCTGTGTTGAACGAGCCAGGTGTCAAGGCGAGCCGACAATTGAAATCCTAGGTATCTAATTTACTATTTGGAAAAATATCCTTTACTAAGTATTTAGCTCCAGAAGTTGTAAGTTTGTTAAGCGCATTTACAATTCTACTTTGAAAAGTAGGGGATACCCCTCTTTTCTCATTACACAAACGATTAATTGTAGCAGGGCTTATTGCACTTTCTTTTGCTAAGTCGGTTTGCTTAACGCCTTCTTTAACTAGTGTTTCCTTAAGTAAATTCTTTGCCAATTTCCTGTGTTTTTTATTTTAAATAATAAAGAGTTGGTTCACAAAAGTATATAAAAAATTGGTATTGACATGTCAAGTAATAATAAAAATTTTGATTAGAAAAAAGTTTACTGATTAGAAACTTGTTGGAATGAAAATATAAGTAATTGAAAGATAATGTGTTAAAAAAGATTGTACACTTGTGGGCAATTATTGACAAGATTTGACCATTGTTATCAAGGTGAAAAAAATTTGTATGTAGCAAAAATTGACATGATTTGACAAGTAAGAAGAAGCAAAACCATCCTACAAATAGCAGGTATTAATGCTATTTACACTGTATTCAGTAACCTGTATTTTTGTACCGAGCGGTAAAAAAGAGGTTAAATACAGCCAAATTTTGAAGCTAAAAATATTTTACAAATATATGCTAATTTTTTAACAATTAGCGGTATCGGTTTTGTTTTTCCTCTTCTAATGCTACTCAAACATCTTACATTTTTTAACACAAACTTATCAAAAAATGCCAGGAATCATGTTGTTGTTGGTTCTGCTTGTAATTTTATTACTTGCATCGAGCCGACGTAGAATTGAGCTGCCCCCTACTCACCAAATTGTCGTTCAAGACAATACCTCCGGTATCAGGTGGGCACTTAGCCTTTTACTAGCCATTTTGATAACAGCATTTATCGCCAATCCACAGGGGACCGTGAAAGTATTAGCTAAATTATTTGAATTAATGCTAACAAACTGATTATCAAATATTGAAGAAGAGGAAAGGCATACCGGGTAATGCCTTCCCTCTTCTTTTTTACACCAATTCCCCGCGCTTCTTCCTTCCTCTCGGCGCTGGCTTATCTCCTCCTCCTTTGCCTTTGCGGTGTGGTTTGCCGGCAGGCGCTTTCTCCGGGCGATCTCCGGCGACATCAATGCGCACCACGCGACCTTTATATTCAAAATCGGCGGCACGTTTAACTGCTTGTTGTGCAAAGGATTTATCGAGTTCGAAGAAAGAATACGAATTTAAAATATCAATTCTTCCGATTGCTTTTTTACTCACATCAGCAATTTCAATAATGATGCCCAGCATTTTACCTTTGTCCAGCCCATCCATTTTACCTAGATTGATGAACATGCGTTCAAAACCTAAAGTTACCACATTGCTCGATCTTCCGCTTGCGCCTGCTGGTTCGCGCTCGCCGCGCTTCGTGCTGCCGCGTTCGCCCGGGTTCAAATCTGGTGCATTTCTATAATATTCCAGGAAACGGTTGAATTCAATCGCCGCAAAACGCTTGATAATTTCCTCCTTTGTCAAATCTTTCAGCGCATGATACACCTTCGGCATAAATGTATCCAGCTCAAAATCATTCACTTCCACTTCGTGCACCTTATCAACAATGCGCATCAGCTGCTTCTGGCAAATTTCCGGTCCGTTCGGCACTTTGATCTGCTCAAATTTCACCTTTGCCATCCGCTCGATCATCAAGATTTTCTTTACATCGCGCGAGCTGATTAATGCAATGGAAATGCCCTGTTTTCCGGCTCTTGCCGTACGTCCACTTCGGTGCGTGTAATATTCGATATCATCCGGCAGGTTCAAATGTAATACATGTGTAATGTTATTTACATCAATACCTCGCGCCGCTACATCCGTTGCCACCAGCACATTGAGTTCCCGATTACGGAATTTATTCATCACCCGGTCGCGCATCGGCTGCGTCATGTCGCCGTGCAGCGCATCTGCATTGTAGCCATCGCGCATCAGTTGATCCGCTACTTCCTGCGTATCCATTTTGGTACGACAGAAAACCAATCCGAAAATGTCAGAATGATAATCGAGCAAACGCTTCAGCGCAGCGTACTTATCCTTGTCGCGCACAATGGCGTACTGGTGTTCAATATTCGCATTGCCTGCATTTTTCTCTCCAACAGTGATTTCGTGCGGATTATACATGTAATTATTGGCAATGTCACGCACCATTTTTGGCATCGTGGCAGAGAACAACCAGGTTTGCTTCTCATCGGGTGTGAACGACAGGATTTTATCCAAATCATCCTTAAAGCCCATATTAAGCATCTCGTCGGCTTCGTCGAGCACCACGTAATTGATCACACTCAACTCCACTGCACCGCGAGAAGCCAGGTCAATCAAGCGTCCTGGCGTTGCCACGATTATCTGCGCCCCTTTCCGCACCTGGCGAATCTGGTCGCTGATGCTCGCGCCGCCATACACCGCCACAATTTGCAAAGGCTTATAACCATTGCAATATTTTGTCAGTCCTTCTGTAATTTGCATACACAATTCGCGCGTCGGGGCGAGTATTAGCGCCTGCGTCGTTTTTGATTTTTCGTTGACCAGTTCGATCAGCGGCAAGCCAAAAGCAGCCGTCTTACCCGTACCGGTTTGGGCTAAGCCCACAAAATCACGATCACCAGTGAGCAACACCGGAATAGCTTGTTCCTGTATGGGAGTGGGATGTTTAAAACCAAAGGCTTCAATCGTCTCAACCAATCCCCTGGACAGGCCCAGGGATTCAAAAGAATTCATTTAGCGAATTTAGATCATCGCCAATCTCGGTAAGCATCATAAGCGCCAAAACCCCGTCAGCACCGTAATGCCAAGTGGATTGGCATCGAAATTGTTAAAAAACAGTGCAAAGATAATAGAATTTTTCATTTGCACCCGACCTGCTAACGCTGCGCGGGAAAAAATAGTTCATTGCAGGGAAAAGATCGGGTAACTTATTTAGAGCGGGTAACCCTCGAAATCATTTGTAAATACTGCTTCTACAAACGCATCTAAAATAATACAGATTTTACTTGGATTTTGTAAGAAAATCAATCACCAGTATAAATAAAATGACAAATGGCACAATAAAGCAAAAGGAGCCTATTGTTATCAATGAACTCATCCATGGTGAACCATATCCGAAGATAAACATTATTGCGCCAATAATATTGAGTAAAAATCCGACTATCAGAAACACAATGGCTGTGTACTTAAGTGTTTTTTTCATTAAAAATGTATAATAAATTGCCGAGACTTTAACTAATCTCGGCAATTTAGTTTAGAAAAAATTAATTTTTTCTAGTGGTATCCGACTTTGTTGCTGTGATAAATAAGTCGGGGTATTCTTGTTTTAACTTTTCATAATCTTCATCCGTTTTAGCATCTTCCATTTTTTTGCGCAAAATTACCATTCTATCTAATTTTTCAATCATGTCCTTTTTTTGTTCTACATACAAATCAATATTCTTTTTAATTTCAATGACAACGTCTGGATCAGCAGCTTGAGAAGGATCAATTAGTTTTACCTCATTTGGATCAAGCCCCTTTTCTATCATATAGGCTTGAATCTCTGCTAGATTTTTTTGTGCCTGGGACTGTATTTTGGCTTCATCTTTGGAAGAATACAAATCGTTATTACAAGCAGCAAAAAATAATATACATGGAATGAAAATAAATGGGAAATTTTTCATAAATTCATAATTTTTTAGCATTCAAAATAAAAACTGTCATAAAAATGCTGATAAAGTGTTTGTATGCCAGAAAACATGCAAGCTTCCTGATGAGATACCATAAAGTAGTAAGTACTTCCGCTTGAATGAACGTAAGCTGGCCAGCAGGTGGTTGAAGAACTTGCTATATAGCAAGGTGAACCACCCCAAGTATTGTAAACTACATGAGCGCCACAATATCCTCCGCCAGCTGAAACGTTTGCTATTACTCCACCAGGTAAACTGCTCGTTAATGGAATTGCCATAGAACAAACCGAGCTGCCGCCGCCGCCACCCGGATTGTCAATTTGCTCATCTCCTCCTCCATTACCTCCTCCACTACCACCTCCTCCATAGCCCCAGCAATAGCTACAGTTATTAAAAGGGCATTCTACACACAGCTGTGCATTCATCGCATAACAAGTGAAGAAAAATGTAAAAGTAAATATCATTCTAAATAAATAACTTCTCATATTTCATGCTTAAAATTACCCCTACTTCTTATTCCAGGAGTTTTCGGGATCGCCTCCTATCAGCACTGCTTTTTACTTTGGCGCCTTCTAAAAAATAGCTGCACTGACAAGAACAAAAAATAAGCCCTTTTCCTATACCCATTTCGGACATTTTCGGGCAAAATAGGGCATTTTCGGGCATTCACACTTTTTCCATTTGCATCTGCTTGGGTTTACCAAATTTTTGATAAATCAATTCCTGTTCGGCAGGGGTGACTCTGCCGCCACTGAGTTGAATATTAGCTCTTTTGAGCCAGTTATAGAACGTTTTGACATTGATACCGTACTCGGCAGCGATTTCCTGGCGGGTTTTAGCGGTTTGTTTTTCTAATTGCATTTCATTATGGTTTTTATTAAAAATATCATCCCTTTCACAAGCGAAAACTTGCGATACGTATGTTAATGGCAAAACTGTTCTTTTTTTCTCTATAGTAAATTGGCAGTAAATTGGCAGTAAATTGGCAGTAAATTGGCAGTAAATTGGCAGTAAATTAAACGATATTTTAGAAAGAAGCAACATGTATTAAAAATTTAACATCGAAGTTATTGTCGTGTAAAGTTTAAAATTAAAAACTAGCCACACTGCCTCTTGGTGCCGGGGATTTTTCAGATCGCTTGGTCTCCAAATCGCAATGCTTATTCTTGCCCACCATATACTCGTCATTCACCAACTAATTTTAACTGTTGGCAGAAAAAATAATGACTTTAACCGATTATTAACGCCACTCTTGACCCTTCCTACCTGTAAAATTGCAACCCAACCCAAAAATCACCCGTCTATATAATAAAATGCACAACAAAATTTTGCATTCAATTCCTGACTGAGATGAAAAGTTGAGTTGAGCGATGACTGTTTCTCATCTCACCTTTCAAATCTCCTATTTTTAGAAAATCAACCCGACTTAAAAAATGAAATCACCCATCCTGTTGGCTGCGGCAATAGTATTGCTGTGCAGCATGATCAATGTTTACAAGCCGATGACTACCACTCACCCGATCCTTTCGGGCGAAACGTTCCAATACGAAGTGGTCAAAAAACTGATGCTCGTACAAGCCGAAGTGGATGGCAAAAAAGGTTATTTCCTCTTCGACACTGGCGCGTCGCATTTGACTTTGAATCAAACGCATTTTCCCGACAAAAAACGGATTAAAAACGTCGGCTCCACTCGCACGGCGGTCGGCGGCATCGAAGCGCTCCACGCCATGAAAGTAGATAACTTCGCCTGGGGTAATGTAAAATGTAATAATTTACTGACACCGATTGCTGATTTATCCGCCCTTGAAAAAACACTGGGACGCTCACCGTTGCTGGGTTTGATCGGTTATGATATTGTGAAAGATTACCTCGTTTTCTTTAATTACAGCCGACAAACCATTACATTGTCCCGTAATAATGAGTTTCAAAAACAGCCGACGTATTCCCTCGATTTTTTACTGTGCGGTCATCTGCCGGTACTGGAAACCTCCATTGGCTCCAAACGCAAAATGTACCTCGGCTTGGATTCCGGCGCTTCGGTGAATGTGCTCGACGCGAGTTGGGAAAGTCATTTAGCAATTTATGTAAAGGACTCACGTCCAGTGAATTATACGGGTTCTGCGGCTGGTTACAATGAAGCGACTTACCTCACCATTGAAAGAATGACCCTGGAAGACCAACTTTCACTGCAAAATGTAGGCTTGTTACTCACTGATTTTCAGCACAATCAAGGTGAATGCTTTCGATTAGATGGCTTGGTGGGTATTGATTTGTTTATGGGTAAAAATGTGGCGATTGATTATCGCAACGGACAATTGCACGTATGGATGGAAACGCCGGTACAGTACACGCTTTTATTGTAGCTTTATTGGATCCATCTGTTTGTACTGTTTGTACATTCGGACTCAGGTGTCTGATCCCCGGCTTCTATGATTTGGAATAAGGCGGACGCCTTTCTCTTTTTAACACAATGCATGTTTTGAACAAAAGTTTTGAACTACTTGCTCAAACAGGTGTCCTATTGGAGTTAGCAATTTTATTATGAATCACTGGCACACGCAATCTATCTCTGGTGTCCTGACGGCGCTGCAATCGTCAGAGAGGGGTTTGACACTGGAACAAGTAGCAAAACGGTTACAACAATTTGGTACGAATGAATTGCAGGAGCAGACGCGGCGCAGTCCCTGGAGGATACTCTGGGAGCAGTTTACCCAAACGATGGTACTCATTTTGATTGCAGCGGCAGTCGTGTCTTTTTTGTTAGGTAAAGAAACAGAAACCATTGCTATTGCGGCAATTGTAGTGTTGTTTGCGTTGCTAGGCTTTTTGCAGGAGTTTCGTGCCGAGCGAGCGATGGCAGCCTTGCGCAAACTGGCGGTGCCCAGTGTACGCGTACGACGCGAGGGGGTATTACAGGAAATTTCCGCAAGGGAACTGGTACCCGGCGACGTCATTCAGTTGGAGGCAGGCAACGCGGTACCTGCTGATGTGCGTTTGTTGGAAAGCGTCAATTTGCGTATTCAAGAAGCGACCCTGACGGGCGAATCAGAGCCAGTAGAGAAATACACCGACGCGCTAATTTCAGCAGAGTTGCCGCTGGGCGACCGTAAAAATATGGGCTACCTGGGTACGGTCGTCACTTACGGGCGTGGGAGTGCCGTGGTTGTGGAGACGGGTATGCGCACAGAGTTGGGTAAAATTGCCAAGCTGATTCAGGGCGTTGGTGTAGAACAGACCCCATTACAACGCAAGCTCGACCAAGTTGGAAAAATCCTTGCAATAACCGGTATAGGAGCTGCAGGCGTAGTATTATTGTTGGGGTTGTATCTCGGCGAAACGCTCAACGAAATGCTGTTGTCTGCCATCAGCGTAGCAGTGGCTGTGGTGCCGGAGGGTTTGCCTGCGGTAGTGACAATTACACTGGCGCTCGGCGCACAACGGATGTTTCGGCGCAAAGCGCTGATTCGAAAATTACCAGCGGTGGAGACCTTAGGTTCGGTGACGGTAATCTGTTCGGATAAGACGGGTACATTGACCGAAAACCGGATGACCGTGACAGTGGTAGACGTAGCAGGCGCTCAACGGACGATGGAGGATGTGCTGGCGGATCATACCCCCGACTTTTCGGATGCCATTGGATTGACTCTGGCAGCGAGTGTGCTGTGCAATGATGCGGTATTGGTAGCAGCCGACGACCAGCATGCACTGGGCGACCCTACGGAAACGGCGCTATTGATTGCCGCAGCGCATAAAGGTTTTTTGAAACAGCAGTTGGAGCATCATCTGCCAAGAGTCAAGGAATGGGCGTTTGATTCGTCGCGCAAGCGCATGACTACGGTGCACGAGCTTAAAAACGCCGACTTGCCGCTTGCCTTACAACATTTGCAAACAGCACCTTACACGGCTTTTACCAAAGGTTCGGTGGATGGACTGGTGCAACTGGCAGATGCTGTTTGGAATAACAATCAGATTGAACCCCTCACGGAGGAATGGCGCGCGCGCATTCAAGCGGCGAATGACCGTCTGGCACAGGGTGGGATGCGTGTATTGGGCACAGCTTTTCGCCAATACGAATTTTTACCAGGCACTGAGGAGTTGGAATCAAAACTGATTTTCGTCGGATTGCTGGGCATGATTGATCCGCCCCGTGATGCAGTGCAGGTTGCCGTGCAAAAGTGCCGACAAGTAGGCATCCGTCCGGTAATGATTACCGGTGACCATCCCCTTACCGCTATGGCAATTGCCCATCAGCTACAACTATCCGACCATAGCGAAGCCCTCACCGGCGAACAACTCAACCACTTAAACGAGGAAGCATTGTTGCAAAAAGTAGAAACAGTCTCGGTGTACGCACGGGTGTCTCCCGAAGACAAACTGCGCATTGTGAATGCCTTGCAGCAACGCGGGCATATCGTAGCCATGACGGGTGACGGCGTGAACGACTCGCCTGCGCTCAAGAAAGCCGACATTGGCGTAGCCATGGGCATCACCGGCACCGATGTGGCAAAAGAAGCCTCCGAAATGGTCTTGCTCGACGACAATTTCAATACCATTGTGGCGGCGGTAGAAGAGGGACGTTCTATTTACGACAATCTATTGCGCTTTATAAAATTTTCCCTCAGTGGCAACCTCGGCAAAGTGCTCGTTATGCTACTGGCACCCTTGTTTGGCATAGTGGTGGCACTCAGTCCCTTACAGCTACTCTGGCTCAACCTGCTCACCGACGGTTTGATGGGCTTGGGTTTGGGCGTAGAACCTGCCGAAGCCGATACCATGCGTCGTCCGCCGCGTTCGCCACATGCACCGGTTTTTGATCGGGCTGCACGTTTCAACGTGTTTTGGGTTGGCATATTGATTGCCAGCCTCGCTTTAGGGGTGGGTATTTTGTATTACAATCCTCAAAATCCGGGCGATACGACCTGGCAAACCATGATTTTTACGATTATTGGCTTCACGCAAATTGGCAATGCGTTGGGTTTGCGTTCTTACGGCTACGCTGTGCTATCACCCCGAACCAATCCGCTGTTCCCAGTCGTCACTACGCTGGCGTTAGCAATGCAACTCGCAGTGATTTATATTCCTTTTTTAGATCAATTTTTTGGGTTGACTCCGCTCGCCTGGCAGGATTTGGGCATTGCAGCGGGGCTAGGCGTGCTCACGTTTAGCCTGGTGCGGCTCGATGTTTTTGTGCGACATCGGCAAATGACGGTAGCCTCTACTTAAAACCAACACAGCGTCGAATAACAGTGTTTTCAGCATAATTAGAGCGAGTGCTTCCGTGGTGGTATTGACCTGTTTATGAGTAAAAATGTGGCGATTGACTATCGGAATAATCAGGTGCATGTTTGGACGGAGGCGACCATGATGAACTATGATTTGGAATTAAAGGAGATCGATCAAGGAAATCTGATGAGTAATTCGATTTAGAAATTTATGTTTTAGGTTATTGTTTACGAAAGTAAGATATTCTATTCAAAATAAAAGGATTAGATTTTCTTTTTTAATAGAAAAACCTTACCTTTGCAGCCGCTTTTTAATTTTTAAACGAATGAGGCAGTAGGAAAAGGCATCGGAAATCTAAATGATTTGGCATTTCTAACTTCGCATTTCCGACTTCCGAGTTCAAAAATATGTCTGAATACCAATGTTAAATTACGAAGTAACGTTCATCGTGGACCCAGTGCTGTCGGGCGATGAAATCAGCGCGACAGCTCAGACGTATATCGAGTTGCTCAAAAACGAAGGAAGCAACATCGTGCACGTAAATGAGTTGGGGCTACGCCCACTGGCTTATGAAATCAACCGCCGCCAGTCAGGTGTGTATTATTGTATTGAATTTGAAACCGAGCGTACGGATTTCCTAAGCAACATGGAGTTGTCCTTGCGTCGCGACGAGCGCATTATGCGTTTTTTGACGGTGCGCCTCGACAAGTACGGCGTGAAGTACAATGCGGACAAGCGCAGTGGATTGATTGGCAAGAAAAAAGTAGAGAAAAAACGTGAAGAAAGCGACCGCGAGCAACCTCGTGATCGAAATGATCGAAATGATCGCAACGAGCGCGGCAATCGCAACGAACGGCATGAGCGCAGCGAGCGCAATGCACCTGCGCCACGTCAGGAAGTGCCTGCTGAAACCGCTGCTCCGGCTAATGAATCAGGCGAAGCGTAAATCCAATCGTTCATTCAAAAAAGCATTTAAACCATGGCTACGACCAGAGATGATATAAAATTTTTAAGTAATCCGAACATTGGTCAGAAGCGTAAGAAATACTGCCGCTTCCGCAAGTTTGGTATCAAATATATTGACTACAAAGACCCCGACTTTTTGTTGCAGTTCATCAACGAGCAGGGCAAGATTTTGCCACGCCGCATCACCGGCAACTCTTTGAAGTACCAGCGCAAAGTGTCAACCGCCATCAAGCGCGCACGCCACCTGGCTCTGCTGCCGTATGTAGCGGATTTGTTAAAATAATTTGATTTGCTCATTTGCTGATGCGCCAACTGGCGGCATTGCAAGTAGGGAGAAAGGAGAGAACATTATCAAAAAACTTGTAAATCAAGCATTTGGCTGTTTTCAAATTTCAAACTTCAAATTTCAATTTTTAAAAATGGAAATCATACTTTTAAAAGATATTGATAAAGTAGGCGACAAGCATACCATCGTGAAGGTGAAGGATGGTTATGGTCGCAATTACCTCATCCCGCAAGGGCTGGCATTGGAAGCAAACAAAATCAATCGCCAGAATCTGGATGAAATGATGCGCAAAGAGGCGGAGGAAGAAGCCAAGAAAGTTGGGGAATACCAGGAAATTGCCGATAAACTGAAGGATGTGGTGCTGAAAATTGGTGCCAAGGCAGGTCAGAGCGGCAAATTGTTTGGTAGCGTTACCAACGTTCAAATTGCGCAAGCTTTGAAAGACCAAGCGGGTGTCGAAATCGAACGCAGAAAAATTTTGATTGACGAGGAAATCAAGAACCTTGGCACGTACACAGCTACTTTGGATTTGCACAAGAGTGTGGATGCTAAGGTGCAGTTTGAAGTAGTGGAAGAATAAGCAATTTTCCATACTTTATAAAAAGAAGTGCTTCGCTAGGGTATAGTGAAGCACTTCTTTTTTATTTTTGATAGCTAAATAATTGTTATGCAAGAATTTACCTGTCATATTACTGGCGAAACATTGCCGATCAGCGAACTGTACCAGGGTGCCGGTTTGCGCAAAAGCCTCTTTGAATTGGTGCAGGCGGATTACCCTGATTTTACACTCCAATCTTATATTTCAATAGAAGCACTCAATAAATATCGCAAAAAATACCTGGAGGTTATCATTCAATCCGAGCGTGGCGAACTCTCCCGCTTGGAACAGGAGGTGATTCAAGCCATCAGTAAAGATCAGTTTCTATCGGGTAATTTGGAATTGAAAACTCCGGAAAAACTGACTTTAGGGCAGCAATTAGCGGATCGGATTGCGGCTTTTGGTGGCAGCTGGACCTTTATTATATTTTTTTTCTCTTTTTTATTGCTTTGGATGGCGGTGAATATCTTTGTTTTGGTGCAAAAACCTTTTGATCCGTATCCTTTTATTTTGCTCAATCTGATTTTATCCTGTCTCGCTGCCATTCAGGCGCCCATTATTATGATGAGTCAGAACCGGCAGGAGCAAAAAGATCGTCAGCGCAGTGAATATGATTATAAAGTGAATTTGAAAGCTGAGTTAGAAATTCGGCTTTTGCATGAGAAGATGGACCATCTGATTGTCCATCAAAATCAGCGCCTGTTGGAAATTCAACAAATTCAAACGGATTATATGGAAGATATTTTAAAAGAATTAAAAAATGCAGATTTTAATAATGACTTGGTAAAAAATTAAATAAAAGACATTTAGATGTAATGATTTAATAAAATATTACGTTGTTGTTAAAAAAAATTATAATTATAGGATTATTTTTTGCGTAACAGATCCACTCTCAATTCCGGGTGATTGTTCCAAAATTCATTGTACAAACTGCCACTTGGTACAAATACTAATTTTCTACCCAGGCTCCCCGCTTGGTGCAGGTGAATGGTGGCAATTCTGAAAAGCAGCAAATCGCGCTCTACAATTTTTTCCACGCTATCTAAGGAATAACGAAAATGTTTAAAATAGTTGGTGACGTAAATGAATTGCTCGTCTATTTCGACGCGTTTTAATTGTAACACTGTAAAATAAAACAACGCCGCACTGCCCAAAAAAATGGCTACGATGATGACACGTGCCAGCAAGGGCATACCTAGCGTAAACGAAATCAGGGTGAATGCCCCAAAAAACGCCAGAAAAAAAGTGGGAATGAAAAATTTATATAGTAAGGTCAAATTTGTTGAAATTCGTTGCATGATTACTTTAAGACAATAGATTTTAGATAATAGACCTTTGATTAACTGTTACTCTCTGCCAATTCCTTTAGTTTCAGTTGTCGTTCTACTCTCCCGGCTATGAGAATGCTGATTTCATACAGCCCATACATTGGAATACCCACTAAAAATTGTGTCACCGGATCGGGGGGGGTCAACACACCGGCTACAATGAGCGTACCAACAATGGCGTACCGACGAAACTTGCGCATGCCGCTGGCTGTCACCAAACCAATACGCGACAGCACATACACCACCACCGGCAATTCAAACATTAAACCCGATGGTAAAGTAAACATCACCATGTAATTGATCAGAGAGGATAAAGTAGGTTGATTTTCAACCCCCGGCAAAGTATAGCCACCCAACCAGCGCACGCCAAAAGGTGCCACCACAAAGTACCCAAAGAATACGCCGAATAAAAACAATGCTGAACAGATCAATACCGCTCCGCGCGAGGCGCTGCGCTCGTTCTCATGCAAGCCGGGGCTGATAAAGCTCCAGATTTGATAAAAAACGTAGGGAAATGCTAAAACTAATCCCGCCAAAAAACTTACCTTAATGCTGGTCACAAAAGGCTCCGCGAAGCCGACGGCTTGAATGGTAAATTTTGGTGGAGGCAGACACATGGCATCGCCGGTACCCAATTGTTTGGATAGCTCGCACAATATACGATACGAAATAAAATCGCCCTTGGTAGGACCAAACAGCACCGTTCCAAACAGCCAATCTTGAAAAATAAACAATAGGATGCCCGCTACGACGACTGCTAGCAAACTGCGTATAATGTGCCAGCGCAATTCCTCTAGGTGGTCAAAAAAGCTCATCTCCTTGCCGCTACTGCGATTGGCATCGCCCACGTTGTCCACATCTATTTGATCTAAAGGCATGGTCTTTATTTTTTATTGACAATTGCTGATGGTCAATTGGTTGCAAAAAATGTGATTTTCAGTCAGCAATAATCAGGCGAGCACAAAAGTAAAAAAATTGTGCGGAAGCCTATTGGCTAAAACTCGCTTCGTCGGTATTTTGTTGTCGCGAGTGGTTGAATTAAAATGAAAAATCGGCTGGACTTATAATTTTACGAGAATGCCCATTTTTGCCATGGCGAAAGCCAACGAAAGAGGTTATCTTTGTCACATTCAATCAACCATTAAACCTTTTGAGCATGTTTGGAGATATGTTTGGCGATTTGGAAAAAAAGCAGCAGGAAATGCGCGACAAGTTGTCGGAAATTCGAGTGGAAGCAGATGCTGGCGACGGTGCGGTCAAAGTGGTTGCCAATGCGAACCGCCAGATTGTGAATATTTCAATCAATAAAGACGCTTTGGATTGGGACGATGTAGAGCAAGTGGAAGATTTGTTGACCGTAGCGGTGAATCGCGCCCTTGAAAAAGCAGCCCTTGAAGAAGCAGATGCCGCTCAAAAACTCATGCAAGATATGCTGCCACCAGGTATGGGCGACATGTCGGGGCTGTTTGGTTAAAAAATAAACTAGAAAAGCCTGCGTTTAATGAATGCGCTATGCGAGTCACAGCGCCGTTGTTTTCATGCAAATACCTGATTTTGCTGAGTATAATGTTTTGTTAAGCTTGAAATATTAAACCATTGAATTGGCTGTTCCCATGAAATATTCAGTGCTCTTGTTTTTATTATTGTTTGTCGCATCGCTTTTTGGACAAACTGGCGTTGGTCTGGTCGCATTTTATACATTTGAACAAAATTTATCAGATGTTACTGGAAACACTGCCAATACAGGTGTTCCGACAGGTGATACGGTGCTTTATGATTGTGGCTTTTCGGGAGATGCGCTCCAATTGAATGGTGCTGACGAAGAAGTGCGCGTAGTAGGACAGGTGACTCAAGAGTTTGATACTGAGGACTTTACCGTTAGTTTTTATTTTAAAGCAACCAGTACCGCCGGTACACAGTATTTATTTTCCAAACGCAGTGGCACTTGTACCGGAGATAGCTCCTTTTACATTCGATATGTGCCGCGCACCCGCACGTTGAACGTCTCTTTGACAGAGAGCGCCGATAAAAACGTTTCTTTGGTCACGAATTTGGAAGAAGGCGCTTGCTGGTACCAGGTCACGGTCGTTCGCCAAAACACGCGCGTACGTTTGTATGTGAACGGGCGACTGCGGAGGGAAGCGACTACGCCAAGCCGTGTTAACATCAAAAACAATGGTCCAATCGTTATCGGAGGAGCCGATTGTCTTACTGCCAATGAAACGCGTTTTGCTGGCTTGATTGATGATGTGCGAATTTACTATTTGGCAATCAATGAGTTAGAAGCGCGTGATTTATACAAAGCGCCCGATGCGATTTTAAATCGCGATACGCTTATTTATTTGGGCGGCTCGGTCGATATTAATATTTCCAACACTTGTGCTACCAGTTTTTCATGGTCGCCTTCCGCAGGTGTTGCGCCGCCGGTTCAAGCGGAAGCAGTGATTACGCCTACCAATGTTGGTCAACAAGTGTATCAGCTTCGTTTTTATGATGATAATTCTGCGTGCGTAGCCACCGACACCATTCGCATCAATGTAGTGGATCCTAGCGGCTTGGATTGTAATAAAGTGTATCTGCCCAACGCTTTTACACCAAATAGTGACGGCATCAACGAAACCTACGGCATCAGCAATCCGTATGCTATTGAATTGATTTCCTTTGAAATCTTTGACCGCTGGGGCGGACGCGTCTTCTTCACCGACGATCCCTTTGGGCGCTGGGATGGCTCCTACAACGGCGAACCCGTCAACCCTGGCGTCATGCTTTGGCGGGTGCGCTACAAATGCGATGGCGTGGAGCGAACAGCGGCGGGCAGCGTAACCATCCTCCGGTAGCGCAGCGTTTAACGCTGCCTTTCGTCCAACAACCTTTAGGTTGTCCAAAATTCATGTAAAAACAAATGAAAGTATTCTTAATTTTTACAATTTATTTAATCTTATTGCCTAATATTATCATTAGCGGACAAACAGCTGATGTAATTTTAACCAAAGAAGTAAATAATATTTGGCTAAAATCATTAAAAAATCTACCGATTGATAGCCAGATTATATTAATTAAAAATAGAATTCTTCAAGATACTTTAACTTTTAATGCAAATCAACTCCGATCTGATGTAATAGTTTTTGAAAATCAAAAAGTAGAACAATTGTTTAAAGATAAAGGATATATAAGTGAAGGAAGAGTTTTATATTATGTAAGATATAAAAATAAATTACAAAGAACATATCATTTTTTACAATTTAAATGGGATAATTGGACGGATATTGCCCTTGTAAAAAGATTTCATGATTTTATTTCTATTGATAAAATTTTTAATGTAGAAATTATTAGTGACGAAAATAAGGAAAAAGCATTATTTGGTTCAAGAGCAGGTTTTGGAGTTATAATCTTTGATTTATCAAAGAAAGAATATGTTAAAGAATTTAAAAATGTATTTAGGGAATAATACTTGCAAAACAGCTTTCAAGCTGATAAATAGCTCATTGTAATCCTCCCCGACAGCAACAAAATCTATTTTTTGCGTTTAAATGTAGCGCAGCCTTCAGGCTGCCCTTGTAGTGCGGGCTTTAGCCTGCCCACGTATTTCAGGCTTTAGCCTGAAGGAGAAAACAAAATGATGCGATTTTTACTCCAAATCATATTGTTGTGCTGTGTTATTCCCTTTGCCGCCGCCCAGCAAAGCCTCTCCAATCTGCGCAGTAAAACCATCGCCACCACGCCTCTTCAAACCCTTGATTCTCTGACGATTATTCCTAATTCGCTGGAAGTTTTCCGCCTTTCTGGCGAACGACTCGATACCTCTTTTTATAAAATTTACAACACCGATATTCACTGGCAACAGCCCGTCGATTCTATGTTGATTGTGCGTTACCGCGTGTTTCCATACAATTTGGGCAAGACGTACGTCCGCCTCGACACCACCAAAGCCATTCAAACCGAAGACGGGCAAATCGTTTTTGATTACAATCCTTACGCTGAAAATCAAGAAAACCTGCTGGATTTCAAAGGGTTAGATTACAACGGCAGCTTCGCGCGCGGCATTTCGGTCGGCAATAATCAGGATTTGGTGCTGAATTCCAGTTTCAATCTGCAACTCGCCGGTGACATTGGCGAAGGCATTCAGATTCTCGCTGCCATTTCTGACGAAAATATCCCTATTCAGCCCGAAGGCAACACCCGCCAATTACAGGAATTTGATCGAATCTTTATACAACTCACTAAAAATAATAATAAACTCATTGCCGGAGATTATGATTTGCAGCGCCCGAATAGTTATTTTATGAATTATTTTAAACGTTTGCAGGGTGCCACATTTAGTAATCAAAGTAATATTGGCAAAGGCAAACTAAATACCAGCGCCAGCGTCGCCATTTCGCGCGGTCAATTTGCCCGCAATCAAATCCAGCAACAAGAGGGGAATCAAGGTCCCTACAAGCTTTTGGGTAGTCAGGGCGAGCAATTTATCATCGTCCTCGCGGGTACCGAAAAAGTCTGGCTCGACGGACAACTATTACAACGCGGCATCGAATATGATTATATTATTGATTATAACAGAGGTGAAATTACATTTACGAATAAACGACTTATTACAAAAGACAGCCGAATTATTATAGAATTTGAATATTCAGATCAAAATTATTTACGTTCTTTTTATGCTGTGAATACCGAATATCAGCAAGGCAATTTTAGATTATATGGCAATATTTTTAATCAATCCGACAGCCGCACTAGCACCGGCGGGCAGAATTTGAGTGATACTCAAAAAAGAATTTTAAGTGAAGCAGGCGATCAAACCGCGGTTTTTCCAAGTATTGACACCCTGAGTTTTACACCCACTCAAGTTTTATATAAATTAGTAAAAAGAATATCAAGATGCGATCCACGTGATTCGATTTTAGTATATTCCACCAATCCCGACAGCGCCCAGTACACCGCTCGTTTCTCTTTCGTTGGTGCAGGTAATGGTAACTACGTTCTTGATAATGAGCAAATTGCAAATGAACGCGTCTATCGTTTTGTAGAGCCAAACGAATTTTGTGAACCACAAGGCGATTATGAACCAGTCATTCAACTCCTTGCACCTAAACAACAGCAACTCATTACACTCGGTGGTGAATATAAATTATCAAAAACCAGCGCTTTACAAACCGAAGTTGCTATCAGCCATTATGATTTGAATCGCTTTTCTCGCCTGGATGCCAATGATGATGCAGGTTTAGCTGCTTTTACAACTTTTAATAAATTATTTAAAATTGATAGTTCCTGGACTTTGGAACTAAATGGAAATTATGAATTTTTACAAAAAACGTTTCAACCGATTAATCCTTATCGCAATCCCGAATTCCTGCGGGACTGGGGCTTGACGGATATTCAGGGCTTCGGCAACGTTGAAAAAGCCACGGAAAACCTGGGCAGCGCGGGTTTCAGCTTACGTAAAACAGGCTTTAGCCTGTTACAATACCGCTTTAGTTTATTTAATCGGGAATCATTATACAATGGCACTCGACATTATACGAAACTAAATATTACCCACGCCGGATTTGAACTCGACGCCGAAGGGAGTTTATTACATTCCAATATACCCCCCTCGGGGGGGCAGGGGGGCACAGGGGGTGGGGAGGCTCGCTTTTTTCGACCTCGCATTAGTTTAACAAAAACATTTCAAAAACTAAATAACTGGAAAATTGGTATTCAAACAGAAAGCGAACAAAATAAGCGTTTTACACCCTCCTTGGGGGGGCAGGGTGGCGATTCGCTTACAACTGCCAGTTTTTATTATGATGTCTATCGCGCTTTTCTGGAAAGTCCTGTTACAGAGCAGTTTAGTTTTGGTGCGAGCTTCCGCCAACGCAATGATTATGCCCCTTTGGGTGACAATTTTGTAAAAAGCACCATTGCCAACGAAGTAAATGTAAATGGAACTTGGAATATTAAGCGCACTTTACAATTAGCCGGTAATTTTACCTATCGGAAATTAAAATTACTAAATGATTTATTGGTAAAAGAACAAGCTTCTGAAACATTTTTGGGTAGAACCGACGTCAATTTTACTTTTTGGAAAGGCGCATTACGTGCCAATAATACCTATGAACTCGGCTCGGGGCAAGAGCCGCGCCTCGAATTCACCTACGTGCGCGTGCGCCAGGGCGAGGGTACGCACATCTGGCTCGATTCTTTATATAATAATGATGGCGTTATTCAGCCGAATGAAATGGAAATCGCGCCGTTTCAAGATATTGCCGATTATGTGCGCGTGAATACTTTTACGAATCAATACATTCGCACGAATTATGTTAATTTAAACAGCAGCTTACAACTCACACCTAAAGCTCTTTGGTTCAATAAAAAAGGTATTAAAAATTTTTTATCTAAGTTTTCCACCCAAAGCACCCTCACCATCAATCGCAAAACATTGGACGCGCCCGGCGTCTCCGCCTGGAATCCGTTTCAATTGGATATTGCCGATACGTCGTTGGTATCTGCAAGCTCTAATATTCGTAATATCCTGTTTTTCAATCGAGCCGATCCAAAATATGATGTACAAATTGGCAACACGATTTTATCCAATAAATTCGTGCAAACCTCCGGTTTTGAGAGCCGCCGCAACCGGGAGCAATTTTTCCGTAGCCGCGTCAATGCCTCGCGTAGCATCAGCCTGCAATTGAATCTCGCGCAGGGCGCGCGTTTCAGCGATTCCGAGTTTTTTGACAACCGCGATTATAACATTGAATATTGGAATGCCGAGCCGCAGTTTACTTATTTGCCTTCACAAAGTTTTCGCACCATCCTGAGTTACAAGTACCAAAACGACCGCAACACCCTTGGCGAAACGCCAGAATCTTCCAATCAACACAATTTTACCCTCGAAATGACCTACAATCGCAGCGCCAGCACCAGCCTGCGCCTGCGCGCCTCCCTCGTGGACATTGCGTTTGAAGGCAATCCCAGCTCGCCTGTCGGCTTCGCCATTCTCAACGGCTTACAACCTGGTAAAAATTATTTGTGGAATCTCAGCCTCGACCGCCAGCTCTCCAAAAACCTCCGCCTCAACCTCAGCTACGAAGGAAGGAAAACGGGCGAAGCCCGCGTGGTGCACGTGGGACGGGCGCAAGTAGCGGCGGTGTTTTGATATTGGAACTGGTAATTGTCTCGGATTGTTATTATATTTGTAACAAAACAAACAGCGATGACCATTGAAGCTCAAAAGATGCGTTTGATTCAACGTATAATAGAAACAGAAGATACCATCTTATTAGAGAAATTGAACCAAGTAGCAGGTGTTGCTGCTACGGATACGGATATTTTAACGCATCTTTCCAATCCCATTCAACCTGTTTTTGATTTGGAAGCAATTAAGCGCGAACAAAACTATCAACCTGTGGATAAAGTATCGCTCGACCGCATTATTCAAGAGGCGGATATTCAAGAACCGATTGAAGACTTAATAGAAATGGCTCGCCAATGAATTATGTACTGGATACCAATATTTTACTGTTTTACCTTCGGGAACCCCGCACCAAAGCATATATTGAACAGCTATATAATCCTTTTGGCACTTCAAACAATCCTATTATTTCCATCGTCACTGTTGGTGAAATTAAATCCATCGCTCGGCAAAATTTATGGGGCGGCAAGCGCCTCCAAGCCGTAGAAGACCTGCTTAGTAGCTGTATTATTACAGACATTAAGTATGAACCCATCTTGGAAAAGTACGCCGAAATAGACGCTTTTAGTCAAGGAAGAATTCCAACGGAGCCATTAGGTAGAAGCGCTCGCAATATGGGCAAAAATGATTTGTGGATAGCTGCCACGACTGTTGTTGCAAATGCCCAACTACTCACTTCTGACCACGATTTTGACCATTTGCATCAAAAGTATTTTGAGGTGCTTAAAATTCTACAATTGAAGGCATAGCTTCCGCCTTCAACCTCCGCTACGAAGGCAGCCGCATAGCGATGCTCCCAAGGAGTCACAATGACCTTTGGCAAAAAACCGGCGAAGCCCGCGTGGTGCACGTGGGACGGGCGCAGGTGGCGGCAGTGTTTTAAGAGTAAAGTGATGTTGCTTTTTCATGTTTTTGCATTTATTTTTAATAAAATCACCAGATGAAACAGCTGTATTTGATATTATTGTTACTTAGCTTCATTAATTTATCATGTGAAGAAGCAGGAAAATCCCCCGAATATGATGTATTTCAACAAAAACTTTATTCCTGTTTATACCCAGGTACTGCATTTCCTGAAAACGGTTGGATATTATTTTCAGGGTCAGAATTTACTTTATCTGATTTCATTATTATAAAGCCTCTTCATAAAGATTCGCTTACTCTCCTATCATGTAAATTCGCTATTACAGATACAAGTTATACTGATATAAAAAGCGAGTTTGCTGGCAATTCTACAATAGTAAATGATATAACTGGACAAGAATTTAAAGTGTTTTTTACAAACACAATTAAAAAAAATGTAGCTAAAAAAGAAATCCAATTTAAGGCACTCCTTAGAAAAGCTAAAAAAGCAGGGGATTCCCCTTGTTACGGTTTTGATGTTGCAACAACCAATTTAACTGAGTTTGCAAAAGGAAAATCCATTAAAATGAGTACTTGCAAAGGTTCGATACATCCGGTTCAAATTTTTTACGATAATGTTGTTAAAATATTAAACAAAATTTAATGACTATAAAGCTTATTATCAAAAAAATAGAGCAGTGCTCGATATACTTCCATCCACAATAACCTGACAACCAGGCGGTACTAGCGCTGCGAATGGGCAGTACAATGTCTTCCGGCAGTGCCAAACCTATTTTCCACTATTTAGAAATCGTAAATTCTACAATTATTTCGTCACATTCCTATCAATTTCATGGGCAAAAAGCTTTTCTTTGCAGCAAAATTCAAAAAAAACTGCGATAATGATTAAAATATTAGCGAACGACGGTATCCATCCAGATGGGTTAACCTTGCTGGAAGAGGCTGGTTATCAGGTGGATATCGAAAAAGTAGCGCAGGAAGACCTGCCCCGGGTGCTCCCCGAATACGACGTTATCATCGTGCGCAGTGCCACGCAAGTGCGCAGAGACTTGATCGAGCAGTGCCCCAACCTCAAAATCATCGCACGCGGTGGTGTTGGGCTTGATAATATTGACGCTGAATACGCTGAAAGTAAAGGGATTTACGTCTTCAATACGCCTGCGGCTTCCTCACAGTCGGTAGCAGAATTGGCTTTTGCGCATATGTTTAGCATGGCGCGTTTTTTGCACCAGTCCAATTACCAAATGCGCATCGGCGGCGATTTTAATAAACTGAAAAAGGTTTATTCCGAAGGTTTTCAATTGCGTGGTAAAACGCTGGGAATCATTGGTTTCGGTCGCATTGGGCAAGAAGCAGCGCGCATTGGTTTGGCATTAGGCATGAAAGTAATGCCGGCGGATATTGCGGTTAGTCAGGTAAACATCGACCTCACGCTTTTCCATAATGAGAATGTTAATTTCTCCATTACCATGGAAACAGCTGAAATTCAAGAGGTGCTGCGCAGTTCTGATTTTCTGACACTGCACGTTCCTTTCTCTGGCGGCAAGCCACTCATTGGCAAAGCGGAATTTGCAATGATGAAAGACGGCGCTATTTTGGTGAATACCTCTCGCGGTGGCGTCGTGGACGAGGAAGCCATGCTCGATGCGCTCAACAGCGGTAAGCTCGCAGGGGCTGGGCTGGACGTGTTCGATTTTGAACCAAAACCACGCAAAGAAATATTGGATCATCCAAAAATTTCGATGACGCCACACATTGGCGCTGCAACGCAGGAAGCACAAGGCTTGATTGGATTGGAATTGGCGGATAAGATTCTTGCCTTTTTCGGCGATGATAAATAGAAAAAAATGGTTATTTGTTATCGGTTATTTAGCTATAAAACATCAGCTTCAAATAACCAATAACAGATAACCAATCCCCGTTTTTACTTAATCATTTTCATAAAAGTACCCACAAACCAATTGGAATCTGACTTGGTGAGAGAATCCAGAGTGGCATTGGCTTTGCCGGCAAACATTTTAACTTCGGTGATTACCTTGGCAAATTCTGCCGATTGCTCATCGGTCACATCTACATCCTGCAATTCATCCAGCGCTTTCAGCATAGGCTCCAACTCGCGCTTTTTACGTTGAATGATAATGTTTTTCACCACTTCCCACATGTCTTTTTCCGCCACAAAATATTCTTTGCGTTCGCCGGGCTTCAATTCTTTGTGTACCAACTTCCAATCCATCAGTGCCCGCAGATTCATGTTGGCATTGCCACTGGAAATTTTTAATTCCTCCTTGATCTCTTCGGTGGTCAGGGCGTGTGGCGACATCAGCAACAGCGCATGAATCTGAGCCATGGTGCGATTCACACCCCAATCAGAACCCAGGGTTCCCCAAGCTTGGATAAACTTTTCTTTGGCTTCCTCAAATTGCATTCAACGCAGGTTTTATACTTTCAAAACTTACTGAAATTTAAATACTTAAAATATAAATAGATTTTAGTAGAAAAAGTTGAATTATTTTAAAAATGGCAGTTTTACTACTTTAGCTGGCAGTTTTTTGCCCCCAGCTACGACCATAATTTCAGTGCCTGGCTCCGAAAAGGGCGTTTGCACATAGCCCATGCCAATGGGAATGCCTAAGGAAGGCGACTGTGTACCGGAGGTCACTTTGCCGATGACATTGCCGTTGCTATCTTCAATTGAATAATCGTGGCGCGGCACTCGCCGATCCTGCACTTCAAAACCCACCAATTTGCGCTGCACACCGACGGCTTTTTGTTGTTTTAAAAATTCACAATCAATAAAATCGCCTTTTTGCAATTTGGTAATCCAGCCCAGCCCGGCTTCCAGCGGCGACGTGCTGTCGTCAATGTCGTTGCCATACAAACAATAGCCCATTTCCAATCGTAAAGTATCGCGTGCTCCCAAGCCAATTGCCTGAATATCAAAAGGTTCGCCTGCTTCAAAAATCGCATCCCAGAGTTGTTCGGCATTTTCGGCACTCACATACAATTCAAAACCACCCGCGCCGGTGTAGCCTGTAGCTGAAATCAACACATTCGGAATGCCTGCAACCATGCCTTTTGTAAAAGTGTAATATTTCAAACTTTTTAAATCAACAGTTGTCAAGCGCTGCAATGCGTCCGCAGCCTTCGGTCCTTGCACTGCCAGCAGCGCCGTTTGCTCTGAAATGTTAATCAACTGTGCATCAAAGGTGTTATGCTGTTGAATCCAGTTCCAATCTTTTTCCATGTTTGACGCATTCACCACCAGCATAAAGGCAGGATTGCCCGCTCCGCTCATGTCTTCCTGCAAACGATACACCAACAAATCATCTACAATACCGCCTTTGCCATTGGGCAAACAAGAATACTGCGCTTCGCCGGGCTGCAATTTTGACGCGTCATTGGTCGTCACTTTTTGAATCCAATCCAACGCTTCTTTTCCGCGCACAATGAACTCGCCCATGTGCGACACGTCGAACACGCCCACGCCTTGGCGCACCGTTTTGTGTTCGTCCGTAATGTTTTTATAATAAACCGGCATGTTGTAACCGGCAAAATCCACCATTTTAGCGCCTAAGGCAATATGTTTTTGTGTAAGCGGCGTATTTTTCATATGTGTAGTACGATTTGAGTTTTTTAATATAAAATTGTAGGAAAATCTTGAGTTGAGTGGCGTTCTTGATTATTTGGAAACGATCATACTGGAGCATATCAGCTTTTATTCCAACAACAAAATCGCTCGTGCAAGGTCTGCTTTTATTTTTAATAAACACTAATTGATAAATTAATTCTTTGCTTTTTCCAGCAATTCCTTAATATTGAATGTAATATTTTCAATAATTTCAATCGTTTTATTCCAATCGGATATAATCCAATCCTCATCTTTTTTGCCACTTAAAACATCCTGATAACCATGATAATAAATCGGTTTACCGTCATCCATTTCGTAGATGAGGTAATCAGGAATTGCTTTAGCACGTGCTCGCGAAGTCATTGGCTGAAGAATTAATTTCTAACAAAGTTAAGGATTTTAGAATGGAAAATCAAACTACTCCAGCCCCATAAAAAAGGCATCTTCAAAATGCTCCAGTGTGTAATGTTTTTCGTCGCGGTATATAATGGAAATGACATCGAAGCGCACTGCCCAGTCATGATTAATTTGTTCCATGTATGCGGCGGCGGCATCGGTGAGCAGGCGTTCCTTGCGTGGGGAGATGGCTTCTTCGGGTTTGCCGAAGAGATCGGTGCTACGGGTCTTTACCTCAATAAATACAAGCGTTTCGCCGTCTTTAGCAATTAAGTCAATTTCGGCTTTGCGGTAGCGCCAGTTGATTTCCAAAATTTGATAACCTTTATTTTCCAGAAAATTATAGGCTAGTTGCTCCCCAATTTTGCCGATGTCATTGTGTTTTGCCAAAGTAAATATTTAAAATGTGAAATTCGAAAATCAGCAACGAACAAAATTAGTAATAAACAATCATCCATTTTCAATCATAAGTAAAAAGACACAAATAACTATACTTAACCACGAAGATCACAAAGGCTTCACGGAGTACACAATGGCTTCATTTTGTGGACTTTGTGAAAAATCTTCGTGCGCCTTGTGGTTAAATTTATTATGTCTCTGTACTTAAATTAAAAAAGCCCCCTCCACAAGCGCAGAGCGAGGCTATCCCAAAAACCTATTCTTCAATAAAAGGGTAAAGATTTCTCAAACAGCTGTTGATAAATAAGATTATGATGTGTTAACAGCGAATTATAACCATTGCGGTTTATACTAAATAAAGTGGAATTCTTTTTTAAAATTAGACCTTAGACGATAAAAGCATCTAAATAATTAGTAATAAAAATTTTACAGCATTTCTAGTCTAATGCCTGAATAAAAGTATGTTGCACGGGATAGCTGGGAGAAGAAAGACAAAGAATGCCTTGCTAATGATATGTATGTCCTTTATGAATCGGTCTGTGGGATAGAAGGAAAAAACAAATATCTAAAAATTGTCTATGCAAATTTAGTCAATATTTGAAAGCTGACCATACCCTAAATAAGGTATTTTACAAAAAATAATATATTTAAATATTTATGTAAAAGAATTGTTGGGCATAGCAGTTTGAAAAACAGACACTTGCGCTGATGTTAAAAGTCCCCATCTCTGCTTGGAGATAGGGACCCTATTCTGAAAACCGATTCTCTAAAGTATTGGTTGTTAGAAGTTAAGCATCCAGCATTTTAGTCAAGTAGCATCATTTTTCGAGTGGCGTTTTTACCTTCCTGCGTTTCCAGCCGGTAGTACAACATCCCTTCGCCCTGCACTTCGTCGCGTGTAATGACAATTTCATTATAACCTTCGTTAAAAGTGCCTTCCTTATTATAAACCGTTCGACCATTCGCATCAAACACAATCAAGCGCGCCACACTCGTTTTGGGCAAGCGAAAAGAGACGACTGTTTGCGTAGCAAAAGGATTGGGCGCATTTTGATACAATTCAAATTTTCCTTCAATCGTTTGATTACCAGATGGTTCTATTGCATTCGCATTAGCCGGTTGTTTAAACTGAAGGGCAATTTTCATCGCTTCGTGCTCGGTGTCGTACGCTTCAGGACTGAGCTGTCGCGGTTCGATTTGTAACAGTTGACTCAATTTTCCGTCATTTTTCGCTCGAAATGTCAAGCTAAATAAAATCGTTTCTTTCTCCACACTTGTAAATTGTGCAGTATTCCAACTGGTCAACAGCAAGCCGGTGGCTGCATTTTCTGTATTAAAATTCCCTTCCCCCATGTCTGGCAGGTCGCCATTTTCAACGGTAATAAATTCTAATATGCTGGGGTCAAAACGCATAGCAAATTGATAACCAATAAGTTGAGAGGCGATATTCGGATTAAAATCAACTGTAAACGTCTCCCCAGCTTTGAAATTGCGATCCATTGCCAGCAGCGACAAGGTACGTGCCGAAGCACGGGTTTCGACATTGGAAGCGCTATTGGCTTGAGCCGTGCCATTCACGTCACCAACTTTGATTGCCACAAAGTCAATATCCATAGGCTTTCCGTCGAAATCGTTGATGTTGTAAATTTCTGGAAACTCCCGCTGGAAGGGATTTTCAGGATTGGTGAATCGGTGCTTGGCGTCCACAAAGCGCCAGGAACGTTGATTATTTGGCAAAGTGCGCTCGATACCCAACAAAATTTTTCTCAGCCGAATCAAGTCAATCGCGGTGATGCCTCCTGAACGATCCACATCCGCAGCGATCAGTTTGTAAGGCGAATTCAGACGTTGAACGCCGAGTATGTGCTTGGAAATCAACACGATATCAAAAGTAGTCACGCCATTCATCAAGTCACCGTCTTTATCGGGCACGATGGTATAATCCTTGCCAATGGGCAAATTTGGAAACTCAAAATGACCCGTTTGTCCGGTCAAAGCCTGCAAAGCATTGCTATTGTTGACTTTGATATTGACACCTTCCACCAAATCGCCGCGCTCTGTTTCAATGCCGCCTGCTACCA
Organism: uncultured Saprospiraceae bacterium; assembly: GCA_964517145.1. Taxonomy (GTDB): domain Bacteria; phylum Bacteroidota; class Bacteroidia; order Chitinophagales; family Saprospiraceae; genus JADJNW01. The sequence goes on along the minus strand of CAZFBN010000011.1, from coordinate 20,968 downwards.
TACCTACCGCTGGAGCCGGGCAAATCAGATTGTTATCTTGCACCGCAATGAAAGTTACGCATTGCGCGCTGTTACCTTTTTCATCGGTTACCCAAAATTCAACTAATTGAGAACCAATATCTTCGCAAGTAAAAACGAGCTGCGTGTCAATGGGCGGCTGGGTATTGCCAGCACGTCGCAGAGTGTATTTTAACTTGTTGGCAGGGGTACAATTATCGCTGCTGCCGCCATTAAATTGTTGAGCTTTTACGATGGCTTTAATTTGCCCGTCTGTGTTGGTTAAATTTGTGGACAATCCTACAATACAGACTGGTCCAGGCGGTGTGCGGTCTTCCACTGTGATTTTTATTTTGCACTGCGCAATATTGCCACAGCCATCCGCAGCCGTAAATGTAACAGTGTGAATACCAGGCGGATACATGCCGCTCGCGTTCGCGCCTTTCGCCGTAGCGTAAGGAGAATCATTGGTAATCGTGATGTTCGTATTACAATCTGTTGCTGTTACACTCGCCAACGTTACTTGTACCGGACCACAAGCATTGGACGTAGCTACCAGCACATCGCCTGGGCACGTGAGCACTGGCGCTTGCCGATCTTCCACTTTGATGACTTGCACGTACGAAAATTTACCGCCGCGATCGGGCTGGCTGGGTTCATACGTACACCAGTCAATCACTTCCCAGGTGCGCAAAATTTTATAACAAGCTGGTTTGGCAATATCAAAAACCTGATCGTTATAGCCAACAGCAATCAAATTGCAGGCGCGTTTTTCCACTTTGGGCTTGTCATATCCGGCAGGCAAATCGCTGGGATCCACTTTTGCATTGCAAAACTCGGTGACGTACATTTTGGGCCACTCGATGTCTTCCATTTTAAGCGGATTTTTATTCACCACTTTAATGGTTTGTGTACAACTTGATTCATTGCCAAAAGCGTCGCGGGCGCGGAAGGTACGCGTGATGGTGCCTGTGCCGCATTCGTTGATGTTGCGTATAATGGTAGAATCGAGTGTGAAGCTACAATTGTCTTTCACACCGGGATTCCCAAACTTTGAAAGATTGGAATAATCCACCGTGCAATCAATTACCGTGTCTTTTGGACAATTAATCGCGGGCGCCAGTTTATCCTGCACTTCTACTTCAATGACACATTCATTAAAATGACCATATAAATCGCCGCCTGGCAACTCACGCGCTGGATTCACCGGACCAGCGCCAGGATTGACTTCGTAAACCCTGAAAATCACGGGTATCGTTTTTGAATTGGCTTCATTGCAACAGAAAAACAAATCGTCATCAAACCATTCCTGCGATCCAGGCGTCATTGCATCATCGTCTCCACTGAGACTGTCACACGTGCCTGATATTTGCTTTTTTACTTTAAAGTATAACTTGCTGGCGCAATTATCCTTACTACCTTTGTCAAAAATTTTAGCGGTTACTTTTACAATTCCGACATTCGGCAAAGAAATAGCGGCAAATTGCTCGCACACTGCCGAAGGCGCTTCCTGATCTACTACCGAAAGCAGCATCGTCCACACATGCGTATTGCCACAGGTGTCCACCGCCGTGTATTGCACAGTGTGCGAACCAACGGGAACGCGCGCGTGCGGACCCAAGCCCACGGCGCCATACGAGGTGCTGACGTAATATCGGACGTTCGGGTCACAATTATCCGAAATTGTCGGCTCTGGCAAAGTCACCGTTGCGCTGCAAAGCCCAGGATCAGTGGGCACCGTCATCATTTCCTGCGTGTAAATGGTGGGCGGTTTTTTGTCTTCTATGCGAATAAGCTGCGTATCTCGCACCGTTTCATTCGTACAACGATCTGTCACTGTCCAATAGCGCCGAATTTCGTAGCCCACCACGCCACAAATTTGTCGTAAGCTATCCACATGCGTAGCATACATATTGCAAATGCTGCCCATACTGTCCAGCACAATGCCTTTTATAGCAGGCTGTCCCAGTGCTTCCACCGTTGTTACATTTACCGTATCACAACTCATCAAAGTATCCTTCGGAAATATAATACTATCGAGCGGCAGCCGAGTAATCATTATATTTTGAATGCAAGTGCCTTCATTTTTACTGCGATCCACGGCGATCCACGTGCGTTTAATCGTTTTATTACAATCTGTCCCGATTATTTCATCCAGAAAAGCTACATTTACATCCACTTCACAATTATCAGTAACGGGCGGTATGGGCATAAAAGCAAGCATGGACGCTTCAACGCAGGTAATTGTGGTATCGCGGCAACGAATCACCGGCGGCGACTTGTCCACTACCACTACAAAACTTACGCAGATCGTACCGCTCAGGCTATCTGTCACCGTCACACTCAGAGTTTGATTCAAATAATCCGTTGCAAAAAAGGTGAGAGAATCCTTGCCTTGCGCCACCACCGCGCTACTCGCCGAACGCAAAACCAACGCTTTGCTACCCAGGCATTCCTGCGGCGAAGTCAATAAATCCAAGGCTTGCAGCATTGCATTACAATCGTCATCAATCGGAATCATCATCGGTGCCGATGGGTCAGGATTTTTACACAGCATCGTGCATTGCGCCCAGAGCTCGCCTTGCAGCAGGAGCATTCCGAGCAATAGCACCAGCGCCAGTATGATTTTCAGTAGGTTACCAGATTGCGCAGCAAACGAATTGCCGCCGCTGTCGTAGTGTCTCATTTGTAAAATTGTGTTTATAATGTTTAAGAATCGGAATTCAAGTTTTTTATAGTTATTATTTATCTGTTATTTGTTGTCAAATACATACACCGCTCACCGATATACCGCTCACCGCTACCCCGATACACCGCTCACCGTTACACCGTCTTTATTTAGTTGATAAAGCGTATTTTTAAGAAGGAAGTAAATGTGAAAGAGAGCAGTAAATGAAATATCGAATAAAAACATTTGCCACTCACTGCTCTGTATTCACCCAGACCGATTCCCTCATAGTAGGTTGTAATAACTACTGATACCAAAATTAAAATGAGAAGACGTGATGTAAAATTTAAATAACTGATAATCAGTGTTTAATAATAAATATGCCATCGCCCATTAAAAAATGGTACTATCCCATGATACGAATATTACATCTTTGTTTTTTGTATATTTCGTTTGACAAAAAGAAGGAAACTAAAATCGTGCCAAAAAATGGAAGTGAGCAGAAGCTGAAAAATACGAAAAGGGCGCTCCGCACATGGAAGCCACCCTCTCCGCGTTGTCGAAAACTACCAGTTCATAACACCGGCTTTAGCCGGATTTATTATTTTTTATTTATTCTAAACAGATTTTCAAAGGAATATTCAATTGAGTACGTACCAAATAACCACTTTGCCTACCGGGTACAAAATTCGGCATCATTTTTAATACCCGCAAAGCTTCTTCACTAGCACCACCGCCGATATCTCGCATGATTTTGAAATCAGAAAGACTGCCGTCTTTTTCTACCATAACAGCCACTACCAGCGTCCCCTGTATATCAACTTCCTTCGGGTATTTAAAATTAGCGTAAATAAATTCCAGCATTTTTTTAGTCGAACAAGCTTGCTTTTCTGATACAGTCGATAAATCTTCACAACCTGGAAAGCGCGGCATTTCTTCTGTAACAAAGATTATTTCTTCCAATTTAGAATTTGATTGAGTTAAAGAAGAACGTTCTTCATTTGTGTTAAGAGTTTCAGCCATTAAATTTTCTAATTCATCTTCGCAAGAAGTAAATAAAAAAATGAATGAAATTGTAATAGAATGAATAAAAAATGTAATAAAAATCCGCATTATTATTATTGATTTTATCTTTTTTATTTACATGAAAAATCACCTGCATACCGATAACCCATTATACCGATAAACCATCACACCTTCTCACCGAATTAATTTATCCTTTTCAACTTTATAGATGACAGCGCGTTTACTTTTGGCGGGAGCGACTTTTGAAATTTTTGCAGTAGTTTTGTCTTTTTAAGAAGTCAGAAGCGAGAAGAAAGCGTTGAGACGTGCTGCTGCTTCGGAAGGTCTGGCATCTGACATCTGGTATCTAAAAATCTAAAGAATTGATCCAATTTACCCGGTTTGAACTGAGCAACGGCTTGAAGGTGCTGGTGCACGAAGATGATAGTACGCCGATGGCGGCGCTGAATGTGCTGTATAATGTGGGTGCGCGCGACGAAGACCCGAATCGCACGGGTTTTGCGCATTTGTTTGAGCATTTGATGTTTGGTGGATCGGCGCATATTCCCGATTTTGACGACCCCATCCAGCTGGCGGGCGGCGAGAACAATGCGTTTACAAACAATGATATGACGAGTTTCTATGATGTGATGCCTGCGCAGAATCTGGAAATCGCATTTTGGTTGGAATCGGATCGCATGTTGAGCTTAAATTTCGACCCAACAGTGCTGGAAACACAGCAAAAGGTGGTGGTGGAAGAATTTAAGGAAACTTGCCTGAATCAACCTTACGGCGATGTGCTGCATTTGATGCTGGACTTGACGTACAAGGTACATCCTTACAAGTGGCCCACGATTGGCAAAACCATGCAGCATGTGGAAGACGCCACGATGGACGATGTCAAGGATTTTTATTTTAAATATTACCGACCGAATAATGCCGTGCTGGTGGTGGCGGGCAATGTGAAAACCGAAGCGGTGCGCGGCTTGGCGGAAAAATGGTTTGGCAATATTCCTCCTGGCAACATTCCAAAACGCAGTTTGCCAAAAGAGCCTAAACAAACGGAATTCCGAAAACTGGTGCATGAAGCCAACGTGCCGCTCGATGCGATTTATCTGGCGTTTCACATGCCGGATCGCCTGAGCCGCGATTTTTATGCAACCGATTTGGTCGCTGATACCCTGAGCAATGGGCAATCTTCTCGTTTGTTTCGTAGATTATTGAAAGAGAGGCAGTTATTTAGTTCAATTGATTGTTATTTGACGGGCAGTTTTGATCCTGGTTTATTCATCATTGAAGGCAAACCGAATGGTGAGATTACGATGGAGCAAGCACGGGAAGCAATTTGGGAGGAGTTGGAAGATTTGAAAAAAAATCCAATTCCACAGGTCGAGTTGGAAAAATTGCAAAATAAAGTCGAAAGTGCGCTGACTTTTTCGGAAATGAGCGCGATGAATAAAGCCATCAATCTGGCGTCTTTTGAAGTGTTGAGCCATGCGGAACTCATCAACGATGAAGCCCGCCTTTATCAGGAAGTAACAACCGACGATATGCAGCGCATGGCGCAGGATATTTTTAGAATGGAAAACTGCTCGGAGTTGGTGTATTTGAGTAGGGAGTAGAGGGACAAGATTCTGAAAAGTCCTTCTACTCCCTACGATTTACGGTTTTGCGAATATTTCTGCTAATTTCTCTTCCAGCGCTGGTCCGCGAAGGTTGCGGGCAATGATTTTTCCTTCTGCGTCCAATAAAATCGTATGTGGAATAGAACGCACGCTGTACAACTGCGCGACTTCATTTTGCCAGTATTTCAAATCACTCACGTGCTGCCACATCAAGCCATCCTGCTCGATTGCCTGAAGCCAGCGCTCTCGGTTATTGTCGAGGCTCACGCCTAAAATTTCAAATCCTTTCTCTTTGTACTTGCTGTAAACTTTCACCACATTTGGATTCTCCCGACGGCATGGACCACACCAGCTCGCCCAAAAGTCAATCAGCACCACTTTGCCACGCAAGTCGCTCAGTTTCAAATCTTTGCCATCAGGCGTTTGCTGTGTAAAATCTGGGGCAGTGCCGCCTATTTCAAAGGATTTTGAATATTCCAATTGTTTTTTAATCTGCGCAGTCGCTTCGGGCATTTCCTCTTTGAATTCATTGACAAATTGCTCTGCAAAATAGGCATACTCCGGGCTTTGCAATTGACGCAGCGCTGTCATAATGCCGCTCAATGCTAACAATTGTGTCCGGCTACCTTTTGGAATTTGTTGCAACACTTTTTCAAAATGCCCTCTCAAAACGCCCTCGTCGAAACCGATGGGTGCCAAGGTAGCAGCATAATTTTTAAAAGATTCATACACCCAGGGCAAGTTTTCGTAAGCTTTGTCTTTAAAATCTACAAATCGGAAAAACTCACCTGCAAAATATTCCACTTCATTGGGGTAGCGGTCGCCGTTATTCGGGTAGCTGAGGTACATTTCAAGTGCCATAATTTTAGAGAGGAAAGGCTGCTTTTGCTTCAACGAATCCAAAAACTTTATTTTTTCATCATCCAGCACCTTCATATCTGCCGCCACTTTCTTCATTTCTAACATATTTCCACCAGCCGACTGGTACTGCCGTGCCAGCATGGACGTGCGCCGTTTCAGCGAATTGATATGATTTTTTAAGTCCACGTATTGTTGGTTCAACGGCGAATTTGCAAATTTCAATTGATTCATCATCCGGCAATTGCCCTCTACCGTTACCTCTTTTTCTGAGCCGAGCAGCAGCGGTGTCAAGCTTTCTTTTCTTTCGCCGATGTAGTAAAAATTAGGCGTTGCTGATTTGGCTACCGCAAACTGATACGTGCTGTCGTTCACTACCGTTGGTTTTTGTGCTAATTCAAAATCCAACCCATTGAAACGATACAAAGTCAACTCGCCCCGACAAAGCGTGAGTTTAGCCGTCAGCGTCACCGTTGACTGCGCGAAAACCATACTGGTGCTTACGCTTACCAGCAGCACCGCCAATGTCATCCATCGAAAAAAGTGAAAATCCTTGTGCATGGGAAAAATTTTTTTCAAAAATAACGGGATTATTCAGGAAAACCCAATCTGACTCAAATTCATAAGAATTTTTTAACATTTTCCTCGTCGAATAAGCGCCCACCTCCGTCTATGCGTTTTTCAATATTCAAACAAATACAGTACATTCAGGCTATTAAAGTAAAAGGTTTCTTACAAATGCAATATAGAAAAGAATATCATTTTAACGGATTTAGCGGTAAGAACAGCGGCAAAAGCCCTTTTAATCTGGGCACTCTGCTCATTGCCATCGTAGCGCTCATTATGCTGTTTGTTATAGCGCGATTCGTATTCCGGCTGCTGTATTTTCTCTCGCCGTTTTTGCTAATTGCCACTGCCATTATTGATTATAAAGTCATCACCGGCTACATTTCCTGGCTGGTCAATCTCACTCGACGTAGCACTGGCTTGGGCATTGCTGCCATTGTGATGAGTGTGCTGGGTTTTCCAATTGTCACTGCAGGGTTATTTGGTAAGGCATTGTTCAATCGGCAGGTACGAAAGATGCAACAGGCTGCGCATGACAAAGAAGTGCGCGCGGAAATTGGCGAATATGTTGATTTTGAGGAGGTTAAAAAAGAGCCGCCCATGCGACTGCCTGAAATCGAAAAAAAAGAAGAGCCACGCCGCCCGCAGCAAAACAATGAATACGATCAATTTTTTAAATAATACAACGCCGGCTATCTATCGGCAAGTTTGTTAGGGTGTAAAAAACTTCCAAAGTTTGGCATAACTTCGGGAGTTTTTATTTTTATAAGAATGAAGGTTTACTTTTGTAAAATATTGATAATCAATGCTTAATATTTGTAAATTATTTTATCAAAATTAGTTTAAATTAAACGGCTATTCAAAACCCTTGATTTTTACTTTTAATATGATGCTTCTTTACCTGGTATTCAGTTTATCAATAAGTTTATTTTACAGCTACATCATTTTCAGCGCTTTACGCGAATGGAGCCGCCTGCCTGAATGGACTGTTCCCGTACATTTCCAACCTGCCACGTCCGTCAGCATCCTTATTCCCGCGCGCAACGAAGCAGCTAATATCGCCGCTTGTTTGCATGCTATTTTGAATCAACATTATCCAAAAGCATTGTTAGAAATTATTGTCATCAACGACCATTCTACGGACGAGACCGCAAATATTATTTTACAATTACAAACATTACATCCCAATCTTCGATTATTACATCTTGCTGATTTTGTTAATGGCGTACCTCTGAATGCTTACAAAAAGAAAGCCCTGGAAATCGGTGTCGCACACGCGCGCGGCGAACTCATCGTCACCACCGATGCAGATTGTCTGGCTCAACCCAACTGGCTGCTCCTACTCACGAGTCTCTACGAAATGCAGCGCCCACATTGCATTGCAGCGCCTGTCAACTTTCACGGCGAAAAAAATCTGCTCGAACGTTTCCAATCGCTCGACTACGCGGGTACGATGGTGCTCACCGGCGCGGGCATCCACGCACGTACCTTTCGCCTGAGCAATGGCGCGAATCTGGCATTTTCGAAAGCCACTTTTGAGGAAGTGCAAGGCTACGAAGGAATCAATCAAATTGCATCCGGGGATGACATGCTGCTGGTGCACAAAATCGCCGCGCGCTACCCCGATGGCGTCGCTTTTTTGAAAAATCCAGGCGCCACTGTTTTTACCAAAGCTAAGCCCTCGTGGCCTGAATTCTGGCAGCAGCGCATCCGTTGGGCAACCAAAAGCACTGCGTACAGCGAGGGGCGCATCACCATGATCGTAGCAATGGTGTTTTTCTACTGTTGTAATATTTTGTTGAGTTTATTACTTTTACCTTTTTATGGATGGCAAATGGCGGGTATTTTTATTATATCTTTAATGCTAAAATTATATTGGGATGGCAAATTATTACATACAGCGTGCCGGTATTTTCACAAAGAAGCATTGATGAGAAGTTTTCTCCCAGCACAATTGCTGCACATCGGCTACATCATAGTCATCGGCATTTTGGGCAATGTAGTCAAAAATTACACCTGGAAAGGTAGGGTAGTGCGGTAGTTAAAAAGTAAATAAGCCATGATAAAATGATTGAAAAAACAAAAGCCCGTCTGGAACGACTAGCAGTTTTTATATTTTAGTGTGAATAATCGTATAACTTGAAATTAGATAGTTACATTGTCGGATTTGACTACGATAAGTTTAAATAATGGCGTTTATATCGGCGTTTTTCTTTATTAATCAGTAAGTTATACTTTGTGAGTAAATGGACTTTTTACTATTTCCAATTTTTCACCACATTCTCTTTTGAAACGGTCTTGTAAAATTCTTAATCTTTGGTCAGCCTGGGGAATCTTGCTGCGTTTACGTTCTCCCCGACTTTGTTTTTCTTTATAGCCATATACAATAAATCCGTAAGTACGCTTCTTTTTGTGAAATTTAGAGGAAAGCAAATCCGCTGGAAAATGTTGGGTAATCGTTATTTTAATCTGCTCGTAAGCATGTTCAATTTCTTTATAATTACTTTTTAATTCAACGTAATAAAAATCTTGCTTTTTACATCTTACAAAAACAAAATCACACTTCTTTATATTATTATCGGTTACAATGCCTTTGTCAATTTGTACTCGACAGAAAGGCTCTTCCGATTCTATGATAAAAACAATGCTTTCTTCTTCGGCGCGAAGCCTTTCATCAAAACATGATTCTTTATCGGGGAATTGCTTCCTGAGGTCTTTACAACACATTAATCCTGATATTTCAAATCTAATAATTTTTCAAATTCTTCATTCAAATTTTCAGACACTACATCCAACTCATTTACATCAATGCCTTGATATTCCTCGTTCATAATGAGCCTAACTTCATGTTTTCCCGTTTTTTTATTTTCGCCAACAAAATACACCTTTACATCTTCATAATTTAAATGATATTGCGATGGAATGATTTTTTCTACTTCCTCTTTCAATTCCGGGTGTTTTTTGACGACATTGCCGGCTTGGATGAGGTTGTCTAAAGAGGAAAGGATGTAGGGGGAGTGGGTGGTGAGGATAAGGTGGTCGTTATTTTGTGTACAACTTTCAACTAAATAATTAACCAACTTTTTTTGATTAATTGGGTAAAGGCTAAGTTCAGGTTCTTCAATAATAAAATTCTTTGGAAAGAAGGGGGTTCTGTTTTGCAAACGCATTTCTGATTTTTCATATTCAATAGCCAAAACAAGCGGCACTAAGGATTGAAGACCAGTTGAAGATTCGCTTAATTTAGTTTTGGAATTATTATATTGAATATAATCAATGTCATTTTCTAATTCATATTTAAAAAAATCAAGACCTGACGTGGCGACTCCAGAAAGCTTTGCATTGTTGTATAGCTCGGCAAATTTCAAAATATATTTTGGCAGAAAAATATTATTATTTATAAAGCTAATTAGTGTTGAAGATATTAATGATATTAAAATTCTTTCAGCTGGTATATAAACAGGATAATGAAGAAGTTGGACAGTTTTTTTCTGTAGTTCGTCCATGATAAGTTTAGGTTGAATCTTACCAAGATTCAATCTTATTTCATTCAAAGATTCCAAAATTTTATCCGATGCGTTATTTGCATCTGATATTTGCTGTGTGTAGTCATTATTATTTTTTAATATCTCGTCGGACGCGGAAGTATTTTCTTTGGTTTTATTTACATCCTCGCGTAATGCCGTAGTACCCTCTTTGACTTTACTTAGGCTTTCTGCAATTGATGAAATATTTTCACTGAACTCTTTTACTTTCTCTGCGTACGTCTTTGTTTTAGATAAAACATTTTCAAGAACTTCCTCATAATCATTTTTATTTTCAACATTAAATTTATTAGAAGCGTACGTTTCTTTATAAAAATCGTTTTCAAAAATAATATAAGAGCTTTTATTTGCGAAACTTTGAATATTATATTCACCAATTTTGTCTTGAAAATCGGATTCAGTTTTATTTTTAGGTAAGTTAAAGTCTTTAAGTATCGCCACCAACTTCGCCAGCACACTCTTCCCACTTGCCTGCTCGCCAATAAACACAGTCACTTTGCCGAGTTCGATTTCGGCGTCTTTGATCGGACCAAAATTTTTTACAATCAGTTTCTCTTGTGCCATTTATCACTGCTATTTATACAAAGATACAAAAAGCCATCATAGAATGTTCGGAAAAACAAAAGCCCATCCGCTCCGCGAACAGGCTTTTATTTTATGTAATAGGCAACGTCAAATATATAATAATCAATAAAAAATATTAAACATCCTTCTCTGGTCGCATTTGCGGGAAGAAGAGCACTTCCTGAATCGTCGTTTGATTGGTCATCAACATCGCAAGGCGGTCAATGCCGATGCCGATGCCGGCGGTCGGGGGCATGCCAAATTCCAGGGCGCGCAGGAAGTCATGGTCAATGAACATTGCTTCGTCGTCGCCGCGTTCGAGTAGTTTTACTTGCTCTTCAAAGCGTTCGCGCTGTTCAATCGGGTCATTTAGTTCGCTATACGCATTACAAATTTCTTTACCATTTACGAAGAGTTCAAAACGCTCCACGAGCCCCGGCTTGCTGCGGTGGCGCTTGGTGAGCGGACTCATTTCCACCGGATGATCCATGATAAACGTGGGCTGCACGATGTGTTCCTCGCATTTTTCGCTGAAAATCTCGTCAATCAGTTTGCCCTTGCCCATGCTGGCGTCCACTTCGATGTGAAGTTTTTTACACACTTCGCGGATGCCGTCCTCGTCCATATCATGCAAATCAAAACCCGTATGTTCTTTGATCGCATCCAGAATTGGCAGGCGCTTGAAAGGCGCTTTAAAACTGATGGTCTTTTCACCAAAAGGCACGTCGGTCGTGCCGTGCAGGTCGAGTGCCACGCGTTCGAGCAGTTGTTCGGTGGTTTCCATCATCCAAAAATAATCCTGATACGCGACGTAAAATTCGAGGATGGTAAACTCCGGGTTGTGCGTGCGGTCAATGCCTTCGTTGCGGAAATTGCGGCTGAATTCATACACCCAGTCAAAACCACCTACGATTAAACGCTTGAGATACAGCTCGTTCGCAATACGCATGTACATTGGAATGTCGAGCGCATTGTGATGCGTTGTGAACGGACGCGCGAGCGCCCCGCCCGGAATCGTCTGCAACACCGGCGTATCCACCTCAATCGCCCCGCGTTCATTGAGGAAGCGGCGAATGCTGTCCACCATTTTCGTGCGCAGGATGAAACGTTCTTTCACCCCTTCATTCACCACCAAATCCACGTAGCGCATGCGGTGGCGCAGTTCTGGGTCCACAAAAGCATCGTAAATATTGCCTTCGGCGTCTTTTTTCACAATCGGCAGCGGGCGCAGCGATTTGCTCAGGACGATTAATTCTTTGACGTGTACGGTGATCTCGCCCATTTTGGTGCGAAACACAAAGCCCTTCACGCCAATAAAATCGCCAATGTCGAGCAATTTTTTAAACACATTATTATATAAAGCTTCGCCAATATCATCGCGTTGCACATAGAGCTGGATGCGACCGCTGGAGTCCTGCAATTCGGCGAAAGCCGCCTTGCCCATCACGCGGGTGCCCATGAGCCGTCCGGCAATGCTGACCGTTTGTTCTGGAGCACCTTCTTCAAAATCAGCCTGCTCATGGTCATTAAAATGCGCTTTGATATCCGCCGCACAAGTCGTTACTTCAAACGCATCTGGCGGATAAGGGTCGATGCCCGCTTCGCGGATTTTCTGGAGGTTTTCTCGCCGTACAATTTCCTGTTCGCTTAACTGCATTTTGTTGGTGTTATGGTGTTATAGTGTTATGGTTTTATGGTGCTTTATACGTGAATACGGGCGACCATGAACACTTGAACACTTATTTTGAAAGTTTGGCAAAAATAGTGTTTTTTGTAACGTCGTAGCAAAATTCAAGTATTGCAAATATTCTATCACCAAAAAATAGTTATGGCTGCCATTTATCGCTCGCTCCTTTTATTGTGTTTTTTGCTTTGCACACAAATGGGCTTTGCTCAGTCCACTACGACTTCGGCAAGTATCGAAAAAGCGCGTATGTATGTTCAACAATTACATCAAAAACTAGGTGTACCGGGCATTTCCATTGCGGTTGGTAGGAAGGATAAAATCGTTTGGGCGGAAGGGTTTGGTTTTGCCGATAAGGATAAAGAAACACCCGTAACGCCGCAATCCATTTTTCGGATGGGCAGTATTTCCAAATCTTTGACTTCGGCAGCGATTGGTCTGTTGTACGAAAAAGGAAAACTCAACCTCGACGCGCCGATTCAACAATATGTGCCTTATTTTCCAACGAAAAAATACCCGATCACCGTGCGACAACTGGCTGGGCATCAGGCGGGTATCCGGCATTACAAGGATGCCTCCGAAGCTTTGAATACCAAGCATTTCGCATCCGTGCAGGCGAGTTTGGATTTGATTGCCAATGATACCTTATTGTTTAAACCTGGAACGAAAGAATCGTATAGCAGCTATGCCTATAATTTGATCGCGGCGGCAATAGAAGGCGCTTCGGGCGAGGATTATCTGGATTTTATGCAACGCCGCATTTTTAAAAAATTGAAAATGAAGCACACATTGCCCGATAGGAATGATTCCTTATTACAACACAAAGTAACCTTTTATCAGGCGGTGTCGCCGGGGCAGTTTATGCCGGCACCGCGCATAGACGTAAGCGACCGTTGGTCAGGTGGCGGACTTATGTCCACGCCAATCGATCTGGTGAAATTTGTACAAAATTTGCCCCATTTATTAAATCCAAAAACGATTGAAATATTGACAACTCCTCAAAAGCTAAAAGATGGAAAATCAACAAATTATGCCATCGGCTGGCGCTCGGAAGTGATGGATACGACCAACAATCGAATCGCTATTCATCATGGTGGGGCGATCACCGGCGGTCGGGCTTTTCTGTTTTACCTGCCAAAGGAAAAAATCGTTGTTGCGATGACTGCGAATGCGTTGGTGGATTTTGCACAAAAAGAGGCGTATGAAATTGCTCAACTTTTCCTTGGAGAAAAATAGCGTTTTTTGCACTCGTACAACAACAACCTGCCAAAGCTGTTTATACGAAGTTGAAGGTACGAAGTACAATTACGCATGTTAAAAATTGCATTCCATCCTTATTATAAATACGAATTGCCGGAAGGGCATCGCTTTCCGATGATGAAGTATGAATTGCTGCCAGAGCAACTCCTGTACGAAGGTACGGTGACAGACGACCATTTCTTTTGCCCGGAAGCGATTGACGAGCCGACCATTTTGCTAACCCACGAAGCGGAATATTGGGAAAAATTGAAAAGTCAAACCCTGAGTGTGAAAGAAATTCGGGCGATTGGTTTTCCGATGTCGGCGCAATTGGTGCAGCGCGGACGGCACATTGCGATGGGCACGATTCAGGCGGCGCTGTATGCGCGGGAGTTTGGTGTGGGCATGAATATTGCCGGCGGCACGCATCATTCGTTTACGTACAAGGGTGAGGGTTTTTGTTTGTTTAATGATATTGGCATTGCTGCGAATTATTTATTGCATCATCAGATTGTGAAAAAAATCCTGGTGGTGGATTTGGATGTGCATCAGGGCAACGGCACCGCGCAAATCTTTGAAAATGAATCGCGTGTGTTTACTTTCAGCATGCACGGCGAGAAAAATTATCCCGTTCGGAAAGAAAAAAGTGACCTCGACATTGGCTTACCCGATAAAACGGAAGATGCTGCTTATTTGAAAATTCTGAAAGAAACCTTACCAAGATTGATAGATGAAGTGCAACCGGAACAAATTTTTTACCTCTCCGGTGTAGATGTGCTGGCAACGGATAAACTGGGGCGTTTGAGTTTGACGATGCAGGGCTGCAAAGAGCGCGACCGCGTAGTTTTTGAAATTTGTAAAAAAAATAAAATACCAGTGGCGGTAAGTATGGGCGGCGGCTACTCGGAGCGCCTGGCGCAGGTGGTGGAGGCGCATGCCAATACTTATCGGGTGGCGCAGGAAATCTTTTTTTAAGAAGTCAGAGACGAGAGCAGAGAAGCGAGATAAGGACAAGTACGGGCAAAAAAAAAGTCGTACAATATGTACGACCCCTAAAATTATAATCCCATGAACATATCCAAAATAAAACTTTAACCAAAAAAATGTTTGCCAGATTGTTTGTATATGACAAACATCGGTGTATCTTCGCATCAACAAATTGGAACTATTTAATCGCGCTATAATCTTTACAAATTGTAATCTCAGCCTGATAGCAGGCATAATCCCATGAGCATGACCTAATTTCGGAAGGCGGATTCTGCAAAATTCGCCTTTTCTTTTTTCCTTTTGTTGATGCGTTTATCTTTATATCGCGGGATTTATTTTGAAAAGTGTGCATCGTCCCGAATGTCAATCCGGGACGACTTACCACCAACAAATTATAATCCCATGAACATATTCAATTTTGTGTGCCGATCTCTTTTAACCAGCTTTTTTGTCTCTCATCTCTTTTGCTCACCAATCACAATACAAAGATGCAACGACTTGCGGCTAAGAACAAGGACAAAAATAAGGCATTGTGAAAATAATTTTTTCTATAAAATAGCGTCTTCTCTTTTGAAAATGGAAGTTTTTAGATGATAAAAAGTATAGATTGTGAAAAGTTATCTTTTTCTGTGGGAAAATTAATTTGCAAAAAAGATGAAAAAAAAAATTTGTTGGAGTTTGGAACGGTCGGTTTCGCCAGGTGAAAGGCGGCGTTAAAATTGAAGAAAGCGGGATTTTATAAAGTTATAAAAGCAAAAAACCTTTGAAGAACTGAATCATCAAAGGTTTTTGTTAAAAATAATGCGATGCTGTTTTAAGCTGGTTTCTCCGGCTCCTCTTCATCAGATTCATCAGAGGGTGCAGCAACATTGACTTCTTCTGTATTTGATTGCTCCGTTGGTGCATCGTCTTTCTGCTTTTCCAAATACGCTTCAACGGCGTCTTCTACTTTTTCGATGGCATCTTCAATTTTCTCTTCCATGACCTCAGCCACCGCTCTTACCGTGTCAACGGAATCTTCCACAATATCTTCTAACTTTTCACTGATTTTATCCAGGAAAGAATCTTCCTTTTTTTCTTCTGGCTGTTCTGATTTGAGCGCTTCTACTGCTTTGGCGAGTTTTTCAGTATCCACAGATTCCTCGCGGGCTTTCATTTCCTGGGCTATTTTTTCCTGAGCTGCTTTTTTCGCTTCTTCCACCCGGTCGCGCTCTTCTTGTTTGCGGCGCTGTTGTTCCATGCGCTGCTCCAGGTCCGCACGGGTAGTGGTCATTTCGTTCAGTTTTTCCTCTTTTGACCGGATGCGCTCTTCAATCATTTTGATTTTAGCCTGGCGAATCTGTGCTTCGAGCTGCCCGTCGGTTTTCTCGATTTTTCGAGTTTGAAAATTCAAATCGTCCTCATCGCGTTGGATAGAACGTTGCATTTTTTCAATAGCAGCCAAAAGCCCTTCGTAGCGGCGGTTCAAACGATCCAGCGGTGATTTGTCGTCCCCTGTTTCCGGACCAAAACGTTTTTCCTTCACCGCTTTGAACGCAGCATCTAGCTTTTCCCACACTTTGGAGCGATGTTCGCGGCTCAGCTTAGCATCGCGGAAATTGCGCTGCATTTCTTTCAACTCATCAAAAATAGGCGCTAAACGCAGCCCATCACTGATTTTTTTCTCAACGGTGGCAATGGAATTAAGAAACTTTTCATAATTGTCTTTCGATATCCGGTCAAACTCTTCGTCCAACCGAGAGCGTAGCTTTTTGAGATGATCGAATAAGTGGTTGATGGAATCGCGCAGTGTATCCGAATGCGATTTGAGCAAATTGCGATCGCGCACCTGACTCTGCACCTTGTCCCAAAAGTTTTTGAGCTCGTCCCAGATGTCGTTGTCGTAAGACTCCAATTTTTCTACGCGGTCTTTTAGGGCAGCTAACTCGGCGTTGTACGACTCATTGAGTTTGGCGGAGAGCACCATGAAGTGCCACTCGGTTTGGGCGCGTTGCACCACATCACCCCGCTCCACTTTCAGCTCTTCAGGGAGCAAACTTTCTGTTACCGTCAGTTCGCGCTCCATAGCGGCATATCCTTCTGGAAAATCCAGGGGTTTGCCATCGCGCCACTCGTCCATCATTTTTTGATGAAACTCTTCAGTAACAATGTTTTCAGGAAAAGTAAAGACATTCACCTTGTTGTCTTCTGGACGCAATTCCAATGCTATCAATACACGTTCGTTTTGGGCGTTATTTCCCCACAGTACAAGCCTCGGTTTCATAAAACAGTTCCTGTATTTTCGTTTAGAAAAATTTGAGTCTAAAAATCACCTAAGTAGTTGAATATCTATCAAAATTAACAAATTGAAATGCAACCCACTAATTTTTATAAAATTTTTATACAAAAACGTTAAAATCAAGCAGTCACCATCGTTTTTCCGATCAATTTATGTTGGTAAAGGTACTCCGCAATCTGCACCGCGTTCGTTGCTGCACCTTTGCGGAGGTTGTCTGCCACAATCCACAAATTTAAACCATTTTCAATGGATTCATCGCGGCGAATGCGCCCTACAAACACTTCGTCTTTATCTTTTGTAAACAGCGGCATCGGATACTGTGCATTGTCTTTATCGTCGAGCACCACCACGCCTGGCGCTTCCTGCAGCAATTGCTTCACTTCTTCCAGATCAAACGCTCTTTCAAATTCAATATTCACCGATTCTGAATGTCCGCCTTGCACCGGCACCCGCACGGCTGTAGCGGTGATGCGCAGGCTGTCATCATTCAATATTTTTTTGGTCTCATTCACCAATTTCATTTCTTCCTTGGTGTAGTCATTGTCCAAAAATACATCACAATGCGGAATGACATTTTCAAAAATTTGATAGCGATATGCCATTTCCTCCTGTGTTGGCTGAAATCCTTTTTTCTCCAGATTGAATTGCTTCACCGCTTTCATGCCAGTACCTGTCACCGATTGGTACGTAGATATTACCAAACGCTTAATTTTGAACGCTTTATGCAACGGAGCGAGCGCAACCACCATTTGAATCGTTGAGCAATTCGGGTTGGCAATAATTTTATCCGCAACTGTCAGCTCATGGGCATTAATTTCAGGCACTACCAACTTTTTATTAGGATCCATGCGCCATGCAGAAGAATTATCAATCACAGTGGTGCCTACCTCGGCAAATCGAGGCGCCCATTCCAAAGAAGTGCTGCCACCTGCAGAAAAAATTGCCACATCAGGACGCGCTTGAATCGCATCTGCCATGCTTACAATATGGTAGGTTTTGCCTTTAAATTCAATTCCCTTTCCCACAGAGCGCTCCGAAGCTACTGGCAAAAATTCACTCACCGGAAAATCATGTTCTTCTAACACTTGCAACATCACGGTACCTACCAAACCCGTCGCACCTACTACTGCTACTTTCATCTTTTTAAGTTTAAGGGTTGATAAGATGATGGGTTGAGATGAAAATGTTTGCTTCAACTGCCAAATCCTCAACCATTCAACAAAATTCGAGGGGCAAATATACATTGATTATAACTACATTGCTATTTTTGTCAACATGAAACGGATGTTTTTTTTGCTGATTTACGGCATTATAGTCACAAATTTGCACGCTCAGTTACAGGAACAATTTTCTGACGGCGATTTTAGTTCCAATCCCGCGTGGCTTGGTAATACAGAAAATTTCCTGGTCAACCCCAAGGGCGAATTGCAACTCTACCACGTATCTACGGCTTCTAACAACGTCAGTTACCTTGTCACAAACGCACCTGTTTCTTTAAACGACAGTACGACCTGGGAATATTACATCCGATTGCAATTTGCTACTTCTACAACGAATTTTGCTCGTGTGTATCTGCTTGCTAATCAATCAAATCTGAGCGAAAACCTCAATGGTTATTTTTTGAAAATAGGGGGCATTGCTGGAAATGCCGATGCTTTAGAATTGTACCGACAAGATGGGGCAAATACGACCCTTCTGATGGCGGGAGCAGCAGGCGCAGTGGGCGGTGATTCGGTGGTGGTGCGTGTACGCGTAACGCGCTCAAAGACAGGCGAATGGACGCTTTTTGCGGATTATCAAGGTGGAACCGATTTCAAAAAAGAAGCGACGGCTACGGATACAACCTACGCAGCGGCTCCGTTTTTCGGATTTTATTGTCGCTATACCGCTACCCGCAATCAGTCGTTTTTCTTCGACGATATTTGGATTGATCCGCTTTTTAGCGATCAATCGGCACCTAAAGTATTGACTGTCAATGCGCTTTCTGCTACGCAGCTCGAAGTTGTTTTTGATGAACCGGTGGATACCAGCACTGCGCAAAATGTGTTGAATTACACCATTGATAAAAATATTGGAAATCCGCTCAGCGTAGTCATCGCAGCACCGCATAAAGTGTTGTTGAGTTTAAAAAATGCTTTGCAAAATGCTGAGAATTATATGCTTACCATTAAAAATATTGTTGACTTAAATGGAAATGCAAGCGGCATTCAGCAACAAATATTTACTTTTTACAATATTCAACCTGCTGTTCCTGGAGACATTATTATTTCTGAAATTTTTGCTGATCCAACACCAACGCAGGGTTTGCCCGAAGCCGAATTTATCGAATTGTACAATCGAAGTGACAAAGTGATTCAATTGCAACATTTTGGCTTTTCGGCGGGCAGCGCGCCACAGCGTTTACCGGCTTTTTTATTGTTGCCAAATACGTATGTTATCCTTTGTGATGATGGGGAAATAGCTGATTTTCAAAGCTTTGTACAGCCTGTTGCGGTTGCTAGTTTTCCGGCGCTTACCAATAGCGGCGATGATTTGACGTTAACCGACTCCACTGGACAGGTCATTTTTTCAATTGTTTACACGGATGATTGGTACCAAAACGCAGAAAAAGCAGAAGGCGGCTGGTCTTTGGAATTGATTGATCCGACTAAAAATCCAACCTGCGAGGGTAATTGGCGAGCATCAAACAGCTCCATTGGCGGCACGCCCGGCGCAGCCAACTCCTGGCTCGGCTTACCGGCGGATGAAACCCCACCGCAGTTATCAAGCGTCATTGTACAAAATGATACCAACATTTTACTCACTTTTAGTGAAAGTTTGGAATTCGGTGCAGCCGAACAGCCAGGGAATTACCGCATTCCAACCATTACAATAAAAGCTGCTTTTTTACAAACCACTACGCAAGTCTTGCTCCAATTAGCCACGCCTTTGCAAAAAGGACAGTTGTACGTCGTGACGGTGAGCGATGCCATTACGGATTGTTTGGGCAACAAAATTGGCACGGACAATGCTTTGCCGATTGGTGTGGCGGAGCCTTGGCTGCCCGGCGATGTAGTCATCAACGAAGTTTTATTTGACCCTTCAAGCGGCGGGAGCGATTTTGTAGAATTGTACAATGTTTCTAATAAAATATTGAATATCAATGGTTTGCAGCTTTTAAATGCTCAAAAAACGGGTAGCACGGCAAGCACCGTCATCCTAAATGATTTTTTGTTGCTTCCTCAAAGTTATGTCGCCATTTCGGAGCAGCCGCAGTATTTACAGCAGCAATATGCGCCAGCGTCGGGAGCGTCCTTTTTTGAAAATGACCTGCCATCTTTGGATGATGACCAAGGCAATGTCACTTTGCGTTACAAAGGTGTTACGATTGATTCATTTGATTATTCAGCCGATTTGCATTTTGCTTTGTTGAGCGACAAAGAAGGCGTATCGCTTGAGCGAATCAGTTTTACAGCGTCCACCAATAGCGCTAATAACTGGCACTCCGCGGCGGCGACTGTGCGTTTTGCAACGCCGGGTTATCAAAATTCCCAGTATTTTCCAAACACGCCGGTGTCGGATGAAAGCATTCTTTTAACAAATACGACCTTTTCGCCTGATGGAGATGGTTTTGAAGATTATCTATTGCTGGAATATCATGCCAATCAAGCGGGCTTAACCGCCAACATTCGCATTTTTGATGCCAATGGGCGATTGGTTAAAAAACTGGCACAAAACATACCGTTAGCCGTCAATGACAATTTTAAATGGGATGGCTTGATGGAGGATGGCAGCAAGGCTCGGCTGGGTATTTATGTCATTTGGGTCGAACTTTTTTCTACAAACGGAAAAGTTTCCCAACAAAAATTGAGCTGTGTGCTGGCAGGAAAACTTGATTGATGTTTTTTTTATAAAAAATTAAAAAAATGAATGAAAAACATTAACTTTGCATCAAAGATTATCAAACCTTAG
>CAZFBN010000010.1:0-63663 GCA_964517145.1 uncultured Saprospiraceae bacterium | reverse complement strand
ATGCGCTCATCGGCACGGTGCACGGCATGGGCGTGAAGTTGTTGCAGCGCTTTGCGTTTGAGGCGGGGGTGTCGCCGGAGGTGGAAATTATTGCGGATGAAGATCAGCAAGTGCTTTTTAATCAGTCACTTGCGACGGTTTTGACCGAGGAGCGCGTGGAGGCGATGGAGCATTTGTGCGACCGCTTGGGGCTGAATAAAAATGAGTATTTCGACTGGCGGCGCGATTTGAAATTCCTCACGGATGTGGCGCGGGCGAATGATTTTTCGCTGGAAGTATTAGAAAAAAGTAAAATTCAATCCTTTGAAAGTTTTCAACAATTTTTGAGTGCACCGTCGGAGCATTCGGAGGAATATTTTACCAAAGAATTGAAAGATTTGCTCGACGCAACGATTGAAAGCCTTGAAAACAATGGCGATTCGACTAAAAAAACGGCGGATGTAGCGGCGCTGCTGCGCAATTTCCGGCGGGAATTAGACTTGCGGGGTGAATTATACTGGCATCAGTGGGCGAAAATTTCCAAAATTGATGTCGGCATCAAAAGCAAGGCGGATGTCGAGGAATTGAAGGCGTTCGCGGGCGCGAGTGATACGCATCCGGCATTTCAAAAAGATATTCAGGATTTTATTTACTTACTGTTTAATATTGCCATAGAATCTTTACAAGAATATGATGCCTATAAAAAACGGCGCGGGCTGATTGATTATACCGACATGGAAGTGCTGGTGAAGCGCCTGCTCGAAAATGAAGCAGTGCAGGAAGTGCTGCGGGAAGAATTGGACTTACTAATGGTGGATGAGTTTCAGGATACCAGCCCGATACAATTGGAAATTTTTCTTAAATTATCAAAACTTTCCAAGTATTCCGTTTGGGTAGGCGATCCAAAACAATCCATTTACGGATTCCGGGGAGCCGAGCCGCGCTTGATGCAGGCAATCATAGAACATCATGGCGGTGTAAAGCCAGAAAATATTCAAAAGCATTCTTGGCGCTCGCGCGAGGATTTAGTAAATGTTTCCAACGCGATCTTTACAAAAGCATTTAATGATTTGCCGGAAGAGCAGGTCGCTTTGGAGCCAAAACGCTTGAAAACTCAGGAGCCGATTGAGCTAAATGATGCCTTATTACATTGGCATTTTATTTATGATGGGGACGGGCGCTTACCGGGCAAACCGTGGATGGAAAATGCGATTGCGCAGAGTTTGAAACAAGTGTTGGAACGCGGCATTCGGGTATTGCCAAAAGACGAAAAAGCGTACCGACCAGCAAAACCGGGCGATGTGGCGATTTTATGTCGCTCGAACAATGAATGTCTTGCCATCGCAGAAGCCTTGCACCGTTCGGGTTTGCGGGCGGCGATTTCCCGAAGTGGATTGTTAAATACTGCCGAAGCGAAATTAATTTTTGCCTGTTTAAAATTTTGCTTAAATCAATATGATTCTTTATCCATTGCCGAGCTATTATTATTGGCTAGTGGTAAAGACATTGAGGAAATTATTGAAAATCGGCTCGATTATTTAGAATATAGAGATGTTCGGCAACTAGTAGAATCTGGGGCGGATGGCATAGTGATGTCATCACTTCGAAGTGATGACATCACTATGCCTAAGAATTGGGGCGAAGATGATGTTTTTATTAAAAAACTAAAAGAAATCTGTGCACAAACAGCAGATTTATCAAGTTCCGAAATTTTAAATTTATTACTAGAAGAATTAGATTTATGCAGAATTATATCAAGTTGGGGTAATAAACAGCAGCGATTAGATAATGTGGATGTTCTGCGTCAATTGGCATTACAATACGAAAACGCGTGTAATCGCTTGCACACGGCGGCTTCATTAGGAGGTTTCCTACTGTGGCTCAACGACTTAGAAAGTAATAAAAAAGATATGCAAGGGTCCGGCGAGGGTCCGAATGCGGTGAATGTAATGACGTATCATAAAAGTAAAGGATTGGAATATCCGATTGTGATATGTTACGGATTGGAGGGCACTTTGCGCGCGGACGTGTGGGGCGTTGACATCATACCAGAAACAGAGGAAGTGGATTTAGATAATGTACTGGGCAACAGATGGTTGCGTTATTGGGTAAATCCATATAATGACCAGTACCGCGGTACGCCGTTGGCAGAGCGCATTGAAGCGAGTGCAATAAAATCCGCTAAAACTGCACAGGCATTGCAAGAAGAAGCCCGATTATTATATGTGGGATTAACGAGAGCGCGGGATTATTTAGTGATTCCGACGACCCCGAAGCCGACGAAATGGCTCAACCGCGTGTGGCACAATGGGAATGAGGACTACCCTACCCTAGATGCGGACAGCTACGAGTCGCCGTGGGCATGGAATAACAAAATATTGGCGAAGCAAACCGAGCTATTTCCGTATCCGAAAGACTTTCCGAAGGCGGAGATTCTCCAGGAAGATATTCATTATTTAGAAGCGCGTTTTGGACGAAAACATTATATGCCTTATCATATTAATCCTGAAAACGAAGGATTAAATCATGATTTTCAAATTTTTACAGGCAGTTTGACTAATTATACTACTCCGCTGCCGATGTCAGATGACGCAGACACGTATCAGGTGGCAAAAATGGTAAAAGCATGCCTGGTAGGTTTTCACGCCGATTATTCAATGGACGATCAAGCAAAAATGCTGGAGGCATTTATGCAGCGTTATCAACTGGATGAGTCACTCAAAATCAATGATTTGCACCAATATATTACAAGCTGGATGAATGAGTTACTAAAGAATTTTAGCCTTAAAAAAATACATCGGAAATACCCGGTTCGTTATTTTGAAAATGGGCGATTGTTTGAGCGTTTGATTGACTTTTTATTGGAAACGGATCGTGGTTATGTTATTATACAAAGCAGCGGTTTTTCGGGCGATGTAAATAAATTGCGTAATAAAGCGCTGGAATTGGGCAATTTCTTTTACTTTAGTAAATGCGCTGTGGAAGAAATTTTTAAAACGAATCAAGTTCGCACAGTTGCACATTTTGTATTACATGGAGCGATGTTAGAAGTTGAAATAAAAACATTACATCAAAAAGAAAAACCGAAGGAGCAGTTGAGTTTATTTTAAAGTTGAAAACAACCATCAACTTTCTAGTTCCCTTTCCTAGTTAAATTCTCCTTACAATTTTTGCAGCTACACTTAAAAAAAATTCTACTTTTAAGCCGAAAAAGAAACTTTAAAACGTGACTTTTTTCAACAAAAACGTCTAAAGAATAACCTATGAAACCATCTAAAGAGCGCTTGCACGACGCCATGGGCGAGTTGATTTATGCCGTTGCCAAAGCGGACGGTTTGGTGCAGGAAATGGAGACACAGAAATTGGAGGAAATTTTGCAGCATCATCCCTGGGCGAGCCAGGTTCATTGGTCCTTTCATTATGAGCAAAATCGCAACAATGCGCTGGAAGAAGCCTATGCTAAAGCGTTGGAGACTTGCAAAGCCTATGGACCAACGGAAGAGTATGAATTTTTATTTGAAGTATTGTACGAAATTGCAAAAGCCAGCCATGGTCTGAATGCGGAAGAAGCGCAGCTTATTGTTCGGTTTAAGCTGGATTTAAAAGCGCATTTTATGCAGTTGGATTTGGAGGAGTAATCACTTGATAATTATTAAAATTCATTATATTAAACCTCCTAACTACTAACATTTTATGGAACAATTTAGCGCATATGCGGATCAATTCATGCACATGGTGGTAGAATATGCCCCCAAACTTTTACTGGCGTTGGTGCTGCTCATTGTCGGCTTGGCTGTGATAAACAAGCTTTCCGACTGGGCTTCCAAGGCGATGAAAAAACGCGGAGTGAGCGATGATATTCGTCCTTTTCTTGCGTCTATGATTAATGTTTTATTAAAAGTATTACTTGTTTTTAGTGTGGCGGAAATCGTAGGGATTAAAACCACTTCCTTTGTGGCGATGCTCGCAGCAGCAGGTTTTGCTGTGGGTTTGGCATTACAAGGCAGCCTGAGCAATTTTGCGGCAGGCGTTTTGATTTTAATCTTCCGTCCGTACCGCACCGGCGATTTGATACAAGTAAATGGTTTTATTGGAAATGTAATGGAAATTCAAATTTTGAATACCATTATTGCAACACCGGATAATAAAACCGTGATTATTCCGAATTCGGTGCCAATCAGCGGCATTATTACCAATTTGTCGGCACGAAAATTTTTACGCATCGACTTGAGAATTGCGGTTGCTTATACCGAAAATTTTGAAAAAGTACAGGAAATCCTGCTGGAAACGTTGCGCACAACGCCGAAAGTATTGACCGATCCAGCACCATTTGTGGGCATTGAGCAATTTGATACGCATAATATGATTATTGCGGTTCGTCCTCACTCGACGACCGAAGATTACTGGGATGTCTATTTTGAAACACATCGCCGGGTGAAAAAAGCCCTGGGCGAGCACGGCATTCAGATGATGTTCCCGGAACGAGGCGCTCTGGCTGGTTTTGCCGTATAAATGATTTTCCCGCAGATTTTGCAGCAAATGCTTATTTTTTGTGAAATTTGCGGGAAAACTCGCATATGAAATCTATCCTATTTTCTATTCTATCTATCATTCTCATTTACAATCATTTACCTGCACAGTCATCCTATCTTGCAGAATGCCAACAAAAGCTGAAAAACTCGGCGGAGTACACGCTAGAGGTAGCGGAGTTAATGCCGGAAGCACATTATGATTATAAGCCAACGGCGGAGGAAATGGGTTTTAAAGAGCAGTTATTACATTTAATTGGCAATGTAAATTGGCTAACAAGTGATTATCTTGGTGGCAAAAAATTGGATAAAGACTTGAAAAAGAAGGACTATACAAAAACAGAAGTTATTAATATATTGAAAGAAGGTTATGCGTTAGCGACGGAGGCACTTGCCAATTTCAAATCAGAACAACTGGAAGAGCCCGTCAAATTTTTCGCCGGACCGATGAATAAACGTCAGATTCTCACCCTTTTAAATGATCATCAGACGCATCACCGCGCACAAATACTGGTTTATTTGCGATTGAATGGAATAAAACCGCCAAGGTATAGGGGTTGGTAATTCAAGGAAATTATTAATTTTGAATTTTGAATGCTCAATGAGCAATTCATTTAAAATTAAACACTAAAAATTTATAATTGAGATGAATAACCCATTTCACTTAGCTTTTCCAGTAAAAGATTTAGCTAAAACCCGCGAATTTTATGAGGGTTTGCTCGGCTGCAAAGTTGGTCGCACGGCAGAACGCTGGATTGATTTTGATTTTTACGGGCATCAGATTTCAGCACACTTAACGGAAGTTGAAATTCAGGAACCACCCGCTAATCCTGTGGATGGCAAGCAAGTACCCATTAAACATTTTGGCGCTATATTGACGATGGAGCAATGGGAAGCGCTGGCAGAGAAACTCAAAGCGCACAGCATCGAGTTTATTATCGAACCCTACATTCGTTTTAAAGGAGAAGTAGGCGAGCAAGCCACCATGTTTTTCTTTGATCCAAATGGTAATGCGCTGGAATTCAAGGCATTTAAAGATTTTAATCAAATTTTTGCTTCCTAAAATATTATAAAGCAAGTCAAACGCATCAAAAAACTTTCAAAACCGGCAGCATAGAAGACAGCCTGACCCTGGGTATGTATGTGTGCGCTCATACCTAGGTTTGATTATAATTTGATGCGTTTACAGCCCGAATTTTTTTTGCAAGTGCTATCGAGCGATTGCAGCGATTTTATTTTTGGAATAATGAAATTTTGTTATAAGGAAAGATGGAATACAGGGGCGTTTCGGCATTCCAATATTCCATCATTCCCTGCTCTTCAAAGTTTTTTATTCATCATCTCGAAATTCGGGATGACTCCTATTTCCCTTTTATTGCAACGTTGTAGTTCTGCTACCCCTACCTTTATTATTAAAAGCCTTCATTTTCACCATTCCATTTACTTCCACCGGTTTTTCATATAATTTGGAGTTCACCGTTGGCTCGCTGCCATCTGTGGTGTAGCGTATTTGCAAGCCCGGAAACTCCGTGTTGGCTTTCAGCACATCATTTTCTATAATGGCTCCCGGCGGCGCGATGCGATAATTCCAGCCGCCAAACAGGTAACTTAGTCGCGGCAAATCGCGTTGTCCCACGGTGTTAGAGAACACTTCCCACGCTTGGTCTAGGGCTGCCTTGCGCTGGTTGGCGTTTGCGACCTTCGCCCAGGCAGGCTGCGGCGACCAGGCACGTTCGGCTAATCCAAGCAATTTTGGCAAAATCATATATTCCATGGCATCCGCTCCTCGCACCGTTTCGCACCACAATTCTGCCTGAATGCCCAGGATATGCTCCATGCCTTTGGCTGTTAACAATTCCTGTGTACCCTGCTTCGCAGTCGCAGGGAGGAAAGTTTCGGAAGTAAACAAGTTTTCAGGAGTAAGTGCAAAGGGTTGACGATTGCCGACAAAACCGCCCCAGGTCAAGCCCGGCTCATTTGCATCAGGATTATAAGCTAAATCAAAATATAAATTCGGCACATTACAAACCACCACCGGGAAGCCGGCATTTGCCATGCGATGCGCTAAGCCGTCGCTATCCCAGGCACTGATCCACACATAGGCTTGCAATTTTTTATCAACAAACTCCGGGTTTGGCACATAGCGATTGCCGGCTTTTTTAAGTGCGATTTCCTCCCAGCCACCTGTCGTCAAGCCGCGCTCTAGCAGCAGGGCATTTACGCGCCGAAGGAAGTAATGTTGCAAATCTTCAACCGTCTTATACTGCGGATTTTTAGCTTTAAAATCATTACAAATTGGCGACTTTTCCCAGGAACCATTGGGTACTTCATCACCGCCTACATGAATGGTATGTAATGGAATACCTGCATCTTTATACATGGACTGCACTTCATTAATCACCGTTTCCCAGAAGCGATACGGCGCTTCCTTACAAATACACATCACATTATCCTTATAATTTTGTGCTGAATTATACACCGATGCGTCATTCGGATCATGTAATAAATACGCTTCCGCTTCTTCTTTTTTACCCGCTTTTATTAGCTTATTATATCGAGTCTGCATGGCTTTGATGGCAGCGCGACTGTGTCCTGGCGTATCAAATTCTAAAATTACTTCCACGTGCCGACTGGCTGCTTTTTTTAAAATATCAATAAAATCATTGCGCGAATAAAAACCACTGCCATACGAATCCGTAGCATCGCTGAAAGGACCCGCCCCATAAAATGGATAAAGCTGGTCTTCCTCGGTGCGCGTGTGCCCGCGGCGAGCACCCACTTGCGTAAGCTCCGGCAAAGCGGGAATTTCCAAGCGCCAGCCCTCGTCATTACCAACAAGCAGATTCAGTCGGTTGAGTTTGTAAAAGCCCAACAAATCCAACAATCTTAGCACCGTTTCTTTTCGGTGAAAATTGCGGGAAGCATCTAGATAGAACCCACGGTAGCCAAAGCGCGGCGCATCCTCAATTTGTACTTCATTGATCGTCACACTTTTTTGTTTTCCCTGGAAAGCCGCAGGTGGCAACCAAGCCAGCAAACTTTGGATTCCATAAAACACGCCCGCAGCATCCTTGCCTTCGACAACAATACCGTTGACAGTACTGGCATTGACCTCGTAACCTTCGGCTTTTTCAATTTGTGGATTGATTTTTAATACAATAGCCGTTGAGGAAGTTGTAGCAGTTGCTTCGGTTTTTAATTTTCCATCAAAAACAGATTCCATGATACTATTTAAATAATCGGCTTCATTTTTTAATTCATTGGCATAATGAATGCTCCACTTATTATCTATATTTAAAGTAGTATTCTTACTTTCCAGCTTTACAGGTGTTGGAATAATTTTTGGAAACTGCCCTTCCGCCAGGGTCACATTTGCCGCATTATATTCGTAATACCATTGCGCAAGCGGCATTGTTTTTCCATTCAACTCAATCTGAGTTTCGTTAGGAAGCGGCATTGCGGTAAATTGGCTCAACACTTCCGGCGCTTGCTCGTTGCCGTCCTCATCTTCGAACACAATGTACATGCCTTTGGGCGTGAAGGATGTCCGTTGCAGACTGCCGCGATAATCAATGGTAAAAGCAACGCTATCACCTGGAGCAATATTTTTGAAATGAACCGTTGGACGCAGTTGATAATAATCGCCCGCTATATTTTTAATAATGGCTTGCTTTGCGCTGTCGGCAATGGGCGCGCCGCCTATTTGACTAAAATAAATTGCCCAGCCTTTTGCCGGAAAAGTATCTTGGCTTTGATTGACAAAGGTATAAATTGTTTGAAATCCGTTGCCTGGTTGCAAATTGCTCAGTTGCCAGCGGATCGCTAACTCCCTACCGAACGGACGGTTCAAGTCTGCTTCACTTGATTTTTCATAACCTTTGCAGGAAGCAAATAACAGAAGGATGCTCAAGAAAAAGACGATTTTTTGCATGGTTTGTTAGTTTTAGGTTACAAAGCACTTGATTTTAATATTGATTGAAAAGATGCTTGCTTTGACAAAGAAACTGAATTTTTTGTCACTTCAAACCAGACTTAACCTGTAATTTACATGAATTGATTTATTTTCCACCAAAAATATACCATGATCCGATTTTTACTGTTTTTGATCGCTTTATTCCTTTTTTCTTGCAACGCGAAAACATCGCAGCCCGTCTTTGAACGCCAGGCATCTTCCAATGCAACATCCAACAACAAAACGCCATTCACCACCATTGCTTTTGGTTCTTGCGACCGCCAGAGTCAACCTCAAAATTTCTGGACGGAAATCGTTGCACAAAAACCAAATCTTTGGATTTGGCTGGGCGACATTATTTATGCTGATACCACCGATATGCAAGCCATGCAGCTAATGTACAACCAGCAAAAACAAAATGAATTTTACCAACAGCTCCGCGCCACTTCTCACATCGTTGGTGTGTGGGATGATCACGATTATGGCGTGAACGACGGAGACAAAAATTATCCCAAACGCGTAGAAAGTAAAAACCACTTACTTGATTTTCTTGACGTGCCCCAAAACGCACCCGTGCGCACCCACGAAGGGGTCTATCAAAGCTATACTTTTGGTACAAAAGGCAAACGGATAAAGGTTATCCTGCTTGACGGGCGCTACTTCCGCGACGAACTGCAAAAAGGCGAAGGCGACCATCGCCGCCGATACATGGAAAATCCTAGTGGCGACATGTTGGGAGAAGCGCAATGGCAGTGGCTGGAAAAAGAACTCACCAACAGCGACGCTCAAATTCACCTGATCGGTTCGGGCATTCAGGTCATTTCGGCGGAGCATCCTTACGAAAAATGGTCCAATTTTCCTGCCGCCCGCCAGCGATTGTTTGATTTAATTGCTAAAACCAAACCCGCGCAGGCCATCTTGCTTAGCGGTGACCGCCATACCGCCGAAATTTCTAAAATCGAACTCCCCGGCTTGGGCTATCCCTTGTACGACATTACTTCCAGTGGGCTCACCCACGCTTATACTGGTGCCAATGCGAACTCCGAACCCAACCAATACCGCGTCGGCACGAAGCTCAACGCTAAAAACTACGCCCTGCTGAAAATTGATTGGAGCGCCAAAACGCCCCAAGTGAAGGCAGAAATAATTGAAATTGGGAAAGGGGTGTTTCAAGAAGAAGTGCTGAGATAAATTGGAATACTGAAAAATGGAATATTGGAATGTCCCTGTATTCCAATATTCCATCATTTCAACATTCCGTTATTCTAACGCTTTTTTACAAAATTCCAGACACTTCGCCACTTCCTTCACTGCGTCGGAGCCCTCCGGTATTTGGTATTCCAATTCAATACTGCCAGGGAACTTGTATTTTTCATCGCGCATCAATCGCAACACTGCCGCCAGGGGTGTATCGCCGGTGCCCCAGGGCAAATTGCCTTTGCCGTTGGCAGGCGTTTGTCGGTCTTTCATGTGCATACTCTTGATGTGGGCGTGTTTGGCTTTTACGATACCAAGTGGATCGGCGTTGCCAGCAGCTACAAAATGCCCCAAATCTAAATTCAACGCGTTGTATTTTGATTGTGTCAAAGCCGTATCCCAAAAGGTCGGCGTCTGCTGCTCGTGCCCGTGGTAGGCAACAAATACCTTGTGTTTGGCAGCAAGTTTGCCCAGGCGCATGGTGTGCGCGTCGTCGCTGGGGTGTTCCAGCGTTACGTGAGTAGCGCCCAGCGTTTTGGCGGCACGTAACCCGTATTCAATTTCAGCATCGGTGTTATTTTTTTCAAATGCGCTGGGTTTGAATCCATAAATGCTGACCCCGGCGTCTTTATACATTTTCCGCAACTGCACGAATTTATCCATTGACACCGTAGCCCGCCACGCAGCCATCTGCTTGCGAAAAGCGGCTGCCTGCGCGTTTAAATCCGCTAGTTCCTTCTTTTGATCCTCGGTCATCGCCTCACCATTGCGTTGCATCCTCATGTATTGAAACATTTTTCGCCGGTCTATGGTGTTTTGGGGCGCTCCCACAAAGCTTTCCGCAGGCTCTCCCATCAGCTCAATGGCGCTAATGCCCGCATCCACCACATACTTGAGCGTGGCTTCCGCGCTTTGGTCGGGCATACTTCGAAAGGAATACGTAATCGTGCCAATTTGCACCCCATTGATGAATGAATTGGGTTTGTTGTAAAATTTCACAATGTTGGGCATTGAAATAAGCGAAGGCGCTACACTCAAGCCGGTGAGCAAGGTGCCGGTGGTGCCCAGAAATTCGCGACGCGAAAGGTTGGTTTTAGTTGTTTGATCCATACATTACAAGGTTTTAAATTTAAAAACAATTTTATGCGCAGCGAAAATTAGGGGAAATTTATAGATTCAGCTTAGTTATTGTGTCTAATTAACAAAATGGCAAGTAAAAATGGTAAGTATTTCCTGTTGAGGGAAGGACCAGCTACGCCGACCAATAGCTCCGCACAAGTGATCGGCAGTTTGCGCAAGCTATGGATAGTTTGCAACTGCCGATTCCTAATAAAAAGCTATTGGTGATTGCCAATCTCCAATCCGACACACCTTTACACTCCAAAAACAACCTCCACCACGTCGCTGGGCTGTCCTATTTCTACATCATTAACTACCCCGAAAGCGCGGTACTCATAATGCTCTGGTTTGGAAGGGTCTTCGAGTTGAATGCGGTGTTCGTAGGGGCTACGTGTATCGCGCGCCAGAAAGCGCCAAACGGTTTCGCCCTTGCGGCGGTAATAAATATTTACACCATCCACACTTTTCTTGACAAATTTGATGCGTACCAAACCACCGGTGACTTCTGCCGAGATTTTAGCCTTGTAATTCGCAAAATCTACCGTGCTACTCGTGCTTACAATGCCCAGTTCCTGCCCAATGGCGTCGGTGTAATTTTTATGGGCTTTAATTCTTGTGATTTCTTTGCGCAGACTATTTATAAAAATGCTACGTACCTCATTTTTGTGCGTTACAGACTTTGCGGCTTCTTCCTTTTTGGTATTAGCATCCTGCACTGCCATTTCCAATTCGTAGCCTTTCGATTGAATCAAATTAACATCCTCCGGCGGAATATGAAATTGAGTGGCATAGCTCCCCAATTTGTTTCTAAAATTGTGGAACCAGATCAAAAAATCAGCATCGCTGTGTGGTAAATAATCTTTCATAAGGTTGCGTAAATTAAAAGGTTATAAAATAAAGAAATATCCGAATCCAAAAATGATCTATTTTAAGTAAGCTACAAGACTTACCAAATAGCTTGGGATGAGCCTGTTGTTTACAAGCCTTTATACAGAACCAACCTTAAGTTTGTGAATTTTTGCTTGAGAAGGAAAAATAAGTCTTACAAATATAATGATACTATGAATAACTTCCTACTCTTATTCAAAAAAAACATACGAATGTTCCAGAGATCGCCCCCTATCTTCCCTGCGCTTCCCCAGCGTACTCGTGCACTCCCCCAGCCTACTCGTGTACGCCTCTGAGTAGCCGGTGCTTGCCCCAGATACGCTGTGGACTCCCCCACGTCTGCCAGGAATGCCCCCCGCACCTGCGGGAACTTCCCCAGTTGTGCTATGTACGTCTCCAGCATCTTGGTGGCTGTCTCTTTACCTCTGGGGATGCCTCTGGCGTGTTGGAGGGATGCACCGATGCGCTGGGGGAAAGCTTCGAAATAGTCAGAGCCTTGATTTTGTTGATGATTGTAATTATTAGAATGCGGGTGATTCCTATCCATTCTACAAATCACCGCCATCATGGTTCAGACAAATGTGCCCGTCCCGTCTGAACCGTGATTCTTTTGATTATTGTGATTGTTATGAGGCGAGCGGATCATAGACATCATAACAATCACTGCCATCATGGTTCAGACAACAGCGCCGGTACCGTCTGAACCGTGATTTGTTTGATTATTGTGATTGTTATGATGCGAGTGGATCATATCCATCATAAAAATCACTGCCATCACCGTTCAGACAACAGCACCCGTACCGTCTGAATCGTGATTTGTTTGATGGTTATGATTATTGTGATACGCGCGGATCATGTCCATCACAATAATCACCGCCATCATGGTTCAGACAAATGTGCCCCTACCGTCTGAACCGTGATTTGTTTGATGGTTATGATTATTGTGATGCGAGCGGATCATGTCCATCATAAAAATCACCGCCATCATGGTTCAGACAAATGTGCCCCTACCGTCTGAACCGTGATTTGTTTGATGGTTATGATTATTGTGATGCGAGCGGATCATAGACATCATAACAATCACTGCCATCATGGTTCAGACAACAGCGCCGGTACCGTCTGAACCGTGATTTGTTTGATTATTGTGATTGTTATGATGCGAGTGGATCATATCCATCATAAAAATCACTGCCATCACCGTTCAGACAACAGCACCCGTACCGTCTGAACCGTGATTTTTTTGATGGTTATGATTATTGTGAGGCGAGCGGGGATCATGTAAATCACAATCATCACCGCCATCACCGTTCAGACAAAAAAAAATCGACCGCTTCGCGGTGAAAAACCCGCCTAACTCAAAAAGGGTAAAAGGGTAAAAGCGCTCAAGGGTAATTCAGTACCCGGCAAGCCGAAAGCCGAAACCGTTGATACGGTAAACGGCATTGAAGTAGTTGCGGTGGGAAACGCGACAAAGGTCAACGTAGTCGAGCCAAGACCCGCCACGACCCACTCGGCGAGCGCAATTGCCTTTGAGCCATGCCTTGCCATTGGCAGGTGCGCCCTGATAACTGTCATTCCAGCAATCTTGTACCCACTCATAAACATTGCCACTCATATCGTGTATGCCCAATTCATTGGCTTTTTTCTGCCCGACGGGGTGAGTTTGGCTGTTAGAATTGCCACTGTACCAAGCTACTTCATCTATATTATTGCTCCCAGCGTATTGATAACCAGCCCCTCCCCGACCCTCCCCCGATAGGAGGGAGCCCCCGCGTGCCGCGTATTCCCACTCCGCTTCGGTGGGCAGGCGGTAGTTTTTGCCCGTTTTTTCATTCAGTTTTTTCAAAAATTCCTGTATATCATCCCACGATACGCGCTCCACGGGGCATTGGTCGCAGCCTTTGAATCTCAACTCCGGCGGGTCACTGCCCATCACGGCTCGCCATTGGGCTTGGGTCACTTCGTATTTACCGATGTAGAAATCGCTAAGACGCACCTGGTGGGCAGGTTTTTCGTCATCGTCACAGTCAGTATCTTTATCATCGCGTCCTTCCAGGCAGCCCATGGTGAAGGTGCCGCCGCGTACGAGGATCATCTGCCCCTCCAACTCCCCCAAGGGGAGGGTTTGCCCCTCAGCCCCCGAAGGGGGTTTTTGTTGGGGTGGTAGCTCGCTGGAGGCAGCAGGGAGGGGTTCTAAAGCGATCGTCGCTGAACTTCCATTGAGTGGAAGGGAGCGGGTGCGCTGCTCATAACCCTTGGCGGAGACTTCTATTTGTACCTGGCTATTCCTCAATTCATTGGGCAGTTCCAGATTAAACCTTCCAGGCGCGCGCGTTGACTGCCCGATGATGTTACCGCCGAGGGCGCGTACTTCCGCCTGGGGAATTGGCTCGCTGGAAAAAGTATCTACTACCAAAATATCAATTGCAAAAGGTGCCAGAGGTTGATCGGGGATATTTTGTAGCCTGGCTGGATCATTATTATTGGTAGAAGCAGGACCGATCATATTTTCCTGTATTCGGCTAGTGTCGGGGCACACGCGCCGCATCGCCAGTTCAAAGCTTAAGCCTACTTCGCGGGTGCGGGCGCGGGTGGTATCGGGTAGCTGCTGGTAGAGGGCGTAGCCACGGGTGAGGTTTTCACAGCTTTGGGCGGAGAGGTATTGAAGCTGCTTGGCTTTAGATCCTAATCCAACAGGTAATTCCTTTTCATTAGAATTTCTTATACTTAGCCATTGGTTGTGGAGTTTGACTCCTTCATTATAATAATAAATTGAAATATTCTGCCAAAGAGAATAAATATCTTGAATAGAATCAAAAGGAAAAGTTATCGTATTGAGCAAACGTTCGGTATTTATCAATTCTTCTTTGACATTTGTAACTTTTTCATCAATAAAATCTAATTTTTCAGCTGCTTTTCTTGATAATATTAATATGACTGCTCTGGCTTTGGTGTAGGGTCCTCTATCAAATACTCTCACAACAACTGATTTTTTGTTATCTAGTCTAGTAACTTTTAATAAAGAGCCAAACGGATACGTTTTGTGTGCCGCTACTAATTCATCCTTATTATACCTTTCGTTTGATGCAGATAATGCCCCCTGAAGGTCATCATCATAAAAAAATGCTTGTCCATATGTTGTTTCCTTAGGGTTCATTTTCCATAATGAATCTGTAGAAATTTGTATCAAAGCAGTAACTAATTCAATTGAGTCTTTGGTTAAGATGAAATCTTTCTTCAAGTTTTCAAAATATAATAAATTATCATTGTCTGATTCTAAACAAATGAACTCCCCTTTATATTCAACTTGTAGACCTTTACACTCTTCAAAATCCGGCTTATAAACCCATATTCCTGTTATTAACAACACCCACAGCAGCAGTATCCATACCCTTTCTTTCCATCTGACAAAGATGTTTCCTGTTTTGGAGAAGTAAACTTTCCACTGTTCTGGCACCACAAAATCCACCACACTCCGCTGACGCTCTTTCAGGTATTTGAAGCTCACCACATCCGGCTCGGCACCGGCAGCGAGGTAGCGGTCGAGTTCCGCTTGCAGTTGGCGGCGCTTGCTGCGGCTGGTGGTGAAGAGCAGTTCGTTGGTGAGGGCGTTCAGGCGGTAGTCTTCGTACGCGACGGAGTTTTGGTCGGGTTTTAATGCTTGCTCGAATAAGTGGTGGAGGCGCTGGCGCACGCGCGTTTCCAGCCCCACTTGTTGCAGGTAGGCGATCAGTTCTTCCCGGGCCGCGTCAGGGATGCGCCCTTCGATGAACCAGGGCAGGCGGCTGAGCGAAAAGAGGTTATCCAGCGTAAGCAGGGGTTCTGCTTCGGTGCTTAGCTCGCGCCCAAGGTGCAGCGTGAGGTCCCAACTGAGCGTGGGGAAGACCGCGCAGGCGGCAATCCATTGTACCAGGGGTTCGGCGTAGTGTTGCCGCAAGGTGCGGAGCAGGTCACCTTCGAGTTCAATCGATCGCCAAGGTACGTCTTCCAGTTTGGCAATCAACTCGCCGGGCTGGCGCGGGTCGGTACTGCCAAATTCTTCCAGCGTAGCGGTAAAGCTCTCGATGCTGGCGGGCATGAGATAAAACCAATCACCGAGGGCCGCTTCGCGCTTGCCCCAGTTGCCCAGCGGCTGCGGTGTGAAGAAGGCGCGCTCCCGCCAATGTGTGAAGATGGAGAGCCATTTGGCGGGCTTGCCGCTCCGGGGGCTGAGCAGGTCGTAGCCGTTGCCAAGCAGGAGCAGGCGGGCATCGCTGAAGCGGTGCTGCAATTCCTGTAGGCGGATGCCGTTGGGGTACGCTTCGTTGAAGCAGAGGCGCGGGTCGCCCTGGTAGTAGAAGCGCTCGATGTTGACTTCGTTGGCGCGGAAGACTTCGTACAGGCGGTTGAAGAGGGCGGCGCGGTGGTCGTTGGCGTTGTAGTGGTCAATCAGCAGCAGGTAGTCGGGCGGACTGGTCATCTGCCTGAACTGAAACGCGACGCGCCCGGCGCTGCGCACAGTAGCTGTGATGGTGCGCGGCACATCCAAGCGGAAGGCTTCGCTGAAGCGGCGGCGGCGCAATTGGTTGAGCAGCAGCGGGATGGCTTCGCCGTAGGCAATGTCTTCGGGGTGTTCGAGTTTGAGCGTCCACACGTAGGGCGGCTCGTCTTTGCGGTCCAGTTCGGCGACGAGGCGGCGACGCCTGCGTTCGCGCCATTGCACGATAGCCCAGAGGATTGCACCAAAGAGCAGACTGAGCGCAAGCTTGATGAGCCATGCCCACTGATTGTAGAAGGCGGCGCGTTGCTCCAATTTAGTATCCACATACAATTCGGAAATATCACGCGGATACGGGATGGGCAGGGTATCGAGTTCGGCGATGTTGGTTTCTTCTTCCGGTTCAGGGGCAGTTTCTATCGGCTTTTGGTATTGGGCAATGAAGTAGGTGGTGTCGGTGACATTTGAATAGCTTTGTAAAACGGCAATCGTGTCATTCAAACTGCGCGGAAAAGAATCACGCGCGATGTAAGTGAAACAGCAAGTGCTATCGGGTGCATCCAGTTGCAAAATGCCGAGGACTTCGTTGGTGTCGCGGTTGCTGTTGTTGGCAAAGGTGATGTCGATGAGGGAATCCTCGCGGAAAGTGATGGGTAGGTGGTGGGCTTCGCCAGGCGTGACCGGGAAGTTTTGATAGACCGTTTTGGGCTGAATGGGTTCAATGGTGCGCACTTTGGAAAAGAAGCCCCCGACGCCCGCCAGTAACAGCAAAGACCAATATAAGATGCGGCGATCCCATTTGGATAAACTCGCCATTGCAAAATAAACCGCGAAAGCGACGACACCTCCCACCAACAGCCACGTGGACCACACGGCAGTATCAAAAATAAATCCCGCTACCCCGGCTAAAGCGATCAGCAAACCCAACACAACATCCCGCCAGCGGCGCACTTGCTTCACTTCTTCGGGTACGGGCGTGGGCGTAGTTTCTTCCAGTTTTTTTTGCAAGGCTTCTTCGCGGCGCAGGGCATTGTCAAATAATTCGTAGAAGCGTTCCTGGTCTTGACGATTCGTAGCAAAGAGCGGCGCGAGGATGGTTTTGTAAGAAGCTAAAGGCAGGTCTTCCGGGAGCTTCGATAGTAATTCCTGTACTTGCAGGTGCTTGCCTGTGCCCATAGGGAAGCCATCTGCGGCGAGGGCGTCGAGCAGGTCAGAGAGGAAGCGGTATGTGGAGTAGCTTGTCATTAATATGTTGTAAATGCCTGGTTTTTATTCTGTTATTGCTTCATTTATTTGCTTTATGCTTATGCTTTGTTACTTTTTTGCATTGCCCAAAAAAGTAACCAAAAAACGCTAGGCTAATCAAATCCCTCCGGTTGATTAGCCGGCAGCCGCCACTAGGTATTTCAAAATAAAATACTTCGTTGATGAACACGGGCTTACTTCGATTGCCCGTAAAACGTAACCAGCATTTGACATCCATTATCTGGCATCCTATTTCAAATGATCTTGTAAAGCCTGCAAATCTTCTTTCGTTTTTGCGAGTACGGAGTAGCTCATTTTCAGTTGATTACGTTCGGTGGCATTCAGTTTGCTCGTGTTTTCCAGTTTGCTGGGGTCGAAGTTGATTTTTTTCAGGAGCATGGTCCAGAAGATCAGTTCGGCGGTAGCGGGTAGCTTTTTCAATTTCAGGTCCTTGCGGATATGTTCAAAATGAGCAACGATTGGTTTCAATTCATCTTCGTTGAAGCCGTCCACTTTGCTACTGACAATTTCCAGCAGGGCAGCGTCATTCGGAAAAGGAATGTGGAAATAGATGACCCGCCGCAAGAAGGGGTCAGGCAGATTTTTCTCCGAATTACTGGTGATGACGATGATCGGGCGGTTTTCGGTTTGGGTTTTATAGGTTTTGCCGATTTCGGGGACGATGAACTCCAGGTCTTCGATGGCGGCGAGCACGTCGTTGGGAAGGTCGCGCGGCGCTTTGTCAATTTCGTCAATTAAAACGACCTGCCGTTCATTGGATTTGATAGCAGCGCCTAATGCCTGGTAACGGATAAATTTGCTTTCCACCTCATTGGGACTCAAAATCTGCGCATTGTTTTGAATAAATTGGAAATGCCCGAGGGCGTCATATTTGTAAAATAAATCCGAGGCGGTGGAAGTCGTTTGCGCGTTGAAAATCAGCGGCTTTTCGCGTTTGAACGTCCATGCGAGGTGATGGGCGAGTTGAGTTTTGCCGGTGCCGGGTTCGCCGGTAAGCAGCAGAGGCTGACCGAGGGCGAGGGCGACGTTGGCGGCGTCCACGAGCTCTTGCGAAGGACGATAAAGCGAAGGGTCGCTGAGCCGGGCATTGTACTGGAAGTTGGGAAGCTCGCGTTGTCCATCTTTTAAATAGAGGTTAAAACTCATGTTTATCCGGGTTTTAAATGTCGTTTAATGCTTATCTATTGCCTTCAAAATTGCTTTTTGAAATTGTTCAATGTCACTCATATCTAAAGCCTTGATTTTGTCAAACTTTGCTTTTTTTTCTTCTGGCAAAGACTGAATCAAAAGCTTTATCAATCCATCAATGTTGGCTTGATTGTACTCACCAAGATCGCGTATCCAATCTTCTACCAAATCAGTTGTAACAGGTGTCAACTGGCTGATAAAAGTGCAGGAATGGTTATTTTTTGTAACAATGTCTTTCAAGCTATTGATAATCTTTTGACTAGTAGCTGCCAAAGGCTCCACATGCGCGTCGCGCAGGAAAATGGCGAAGAAAAACTGAAAAATAGGAACCTCTTTGGGCGTTTTGGAAAACACATCAATAATCCATTGGAAGTATTCCCGCATAAGCTGTTCATTCCAATCATTAGCGCTTATTTCAAACACGGTGGAAACATATTGATACTCCAGTTTGGGCAAACCAGTGTGCAAGTAATCCTCGAAAGCCGTTTCTGCGTCGGTGAGGTGAAATCGGCGTGCGAAATACTTTTTAAATTCTTTTTGAGATTTTGCCAGATTTCTTCCGATGGGTAAGTTTTCGATTTTAACTCGATGGGTGATCGGATGTCGAACAAAACTAATGGCGTCTAATGCCTCTTCCAGTTCCTCAATCACTACTTCGTAAATCATGCGCTCTGCGAAGCTGTTGGGCTGCTGCGTCGGGCAAGCAACTACGAAATAAAACTGAAAAGGGTTATGCTGATTGGTGTAAACTTCAAATGCTTCCCAAAAATCCTTACATGGTGGTTTACGATCACAATTGACCAGGTAATACTCGCCAATATGACGATTCATTTCAAGGTTTAACTCTTTTATGCGTTGCTCCAGCAAGCCTTTCGCGTCTGTTACAGGAATACCGTAGCTCGCTTCGATTTTTTTTCTAATGGAAGAAATCTCAGTTTCAATTGTAATAATACGCTTATCTAAAGTAAACTTTTTACTGGGATCAAACTCTAAAGCAGACTCCTTTAGCAATATATTGAGGTGCTCAATATAAGTATCCAGTTGTTGCCGCAAGCCGTCTAGTTCAGATGTCATTGGTTGTTAGATTCTTACAAGTGTCTTGCAGGAGAATTCTATTTACAAAAGTAAAA
Organism: uncultured Saprospiraceae bacterium; assembly: GCA_964517145.1. GTDB lineage: Bacteria > Bacteroidota > Bacteroidia > Chitinophagales > Saprospiraceae > JADJNW01. Next base: position 43,938 of record CAZFBN010000010.1, on the reverse strand, counting down.
TGATAATTTTCGTCTCACAATTATAATTTTTTTTTATTTCTTTCTCACAAAATGCGTTGAAATTATCTGCCTGTGATTTATTCTTTCTGTTGAGATTGGTATTTATAGGCAGCTACTTGTAATTAATCTCAAAACAAGCTTTATCTTTGAAAGTAGCTTTATGATAGCATTATTGATTCACTACTAAACATCCCACATTCACATGGAACCTATTACTACGACTGCTATGATTGCCACGGTGGTTGGCTATTTGGCGAAGACCTTGAAAGATAATAAATCTATTGAGGCGTTTTTTAACCAATTTACTGAAGCGACCGTCAACTGGATTCGCCCGATCTTCCTCAAGGAGGACGACCAACCCAAAGAGGTGCTGGAAAGTTTGCAGCAAAACCCGGAGAGTGCGCCTCGCCAGAAGGCGGCGGAGACGGCGCTAGAGATTGCATTGGAGGATATGCCACATGCGGAGGCGCTCCTGCGCGATATGTACCAGTTGCTAAAGAACAAGGAAGTGCAGGGCGAGGTCATCCACATTGTTGGCAGCAAGAATGTGGTGAGTGGCAGCAACATTAGCGCGGGCGGCGACGTGCACATTGGCGACAAGACGCAAAGCGCCGAACGCTTGTACAATGCTGAGAAGATTTATAATATTGATAAAATTGATAAGGCGGATTTTTCATAGTGTATTTACTTTATTATAGCTTTACTAACTTCTGTTACGCACTATTGTATTTTTCTTGCCACAAAAACACGAAAACACAAAGCTTCACAAAATTTTAGTGTGAATTTCGTGGTTTTGTGCCTTGGTGGCTAAATTTTGATATTTTCATTTTGTTTTTATAAACAAGTCTTTTATCAAAGCTTTAGCAAAGTTGTGTTGGTGCAATTTTAGGATCATGGAAAAAGACGGTATTAAAACCTTTCACGCCCCCGACCGCGCTGCCTGGCGGCAATGGCTTGTGGACAATCACGCGAGAGAGAAAAGCGTGTGGCTCATCATTTATAAAAAAGATAGCGGCACGCCCAGTGTTTATTACGACGAAGCCGTAGATGAGGCTTTGTGTTTTGGTTGGATCGACAGCAAAGCCAATAAAGGCGACAATGAGCATTATTTTCAGTTCTTTGCCAAGCGCAATCCAAAAAGCAAGTGGAGCAGAGTGAATAAAGACAAGGTGGAACGACTCATTGCGCAAGGATTGATGACCGACGCTGGTATGAAAATGATTGAATTGGCTAAAGCAACCGGCACCTGGACAGCGTTGGATGAGGTCGAAAATTTAATCCTGCCCGCAGAACTGCAACAAGCCTTCGACGCTAATGCAAACGCCAAGGAACACTGGGATAACTTTCCCCGCTCCGTGAAAAGAGGCATTCTCGAATGGATTTCCAACGCAAAAAGACCCGAAACCAAGCAAAAAAGAATCGAAGAAACCGTTACATTAGCCGCACAAAATATTCGGGCGAATCAGTATCGACCGTAGTTTTCTCGCAGGTGGTCACAGATGGTTCTCACAGATTTTCGCGGATATTTTTATCGAAGAAACCGTTATCTTAGCAGCACAAAACATTCGCGCGAATCAATATCGACTATCGACTATCACTCTTAAATCTATATTCAACATGAAACTAATTATTACCAAACTCTTTTTACTCCTTACCATCGCCGCTTGCGCGCAAAACATGGGCAAAGTAGTGGAGAGTAAAGTCATCAAAAGTACCATTCTGGGCAAAGACGTAAAGTACACACTTTATTTACCGGCTGATTATGAAACTTCCCAAAGAGCGTATCCTATTGTTTATTTATTACATGGCTATGGCGACGCCGACGACGGTTGGGTACAATTTGGTGAAGTGAATCGCTACGCGGATGCAGCCATTACAAATGGGGACATTCCACCGATGATTATCGCCATGCCCGACGGTGGCGCGAGTTTTTACATCAACTCTTATGATGGCGCTACTAAATACGAAGACTTTTTTATTAAAGAATTTATGCCCTTTATTGAAAAAACGTATCGCGTCAAAACCCAGAAACGGTTTCGTGGCATCGCAGGACTTTCGATGGGTGGCTATGGCACACTCATTTATTCTTTGAAATATCCTGATTTATTTGCTGCGGCAGCGCCCCTGAGCGCGGCGGTTTTTATGGATGAAGACGTAACAAATATGCCTGCAGCTAACTGGGATCGCACGTTTGCGGGTTTATTCGGCAGAAATTTGAATGGAAATGACCGACTCTCGAAGGCTTATTATGATAATTCGCCTTTGAAAATAGTTGAAACCAAGTCAAAAGAAGAACTCAGTAAAGTAAGATATTGGATCGACTGTGGGGATGATGATTTTTTAATCAATGGAAATTGTATGCTCAAGATCGCCCTCACCAAAAAAGGCGTACCCCACGAATTCCGAGTGCGCGACGGCGCCCACACCTGGACCTACTGGCGCACGGGCATCACCGATGCACTGAATTTTATTGGCGATAGCTTCCGGCAGAAGTAAAAAAACAGGTGACATCTCCGTAGGAGGTGTCATTTGTTTTCCAAAAACTTTTCAGTGGATGTAATAATAATATCATGTTGGCTCACATAAGCCGCCCATACCGAGCGACACCAAGCGTGGATCATCTCTTCTCTTTGAATGCCCGGCGCTGCTTCTAAAACATTGGTAACTGTTATATCCTCTCTATTCAGTTCGCGCCGAGTCTCCGAAGGGATCCGGTCATATGATAGCCGCTACAACATCGAGTCCGCTGCGAGCGACTCGATAGGAACAAAAGTATGTTGGCAGAAAGTTTATCTTTGTCCTATATTCCTCAACAAAGGTAACTGCGATGTGGTGGCTGCCCGCCCCGTGTAGGAGGAATTGCATACATCAATTTTTTCACCTAACATTTTGTTTATGCGTACCAAAACAAGCATTTCCAGCCTTCAAAACGGCCTACTCGGCCTGGTTTTGAGCATTTTTTTGCTTTCATCCTGCGGCAATAAAAGCCAGTCAACCAGCCAGCCAGCAGACGCAGCAGCACAGCCTGACGTAAGAATCAGCGACACTTCAGCCATCCTTACCAGATTTAACTTTGAGCATTTTGGTAGCTACGACCTTTCCACCTGGAAGTTGATGCCAAAGGTTCACCAGGGTGATGTTGTGCTTGAGGTTACGACTTACACGAAGGACGGCAGTAAAATGGATATTGAAGAATCAGACATGGTAGAGGGCATGTATTATTTGAACTATAAACTTACAGGCCCCGACGGCAAGGTCATGAAGACTCGTGATTTGTCATTTACGACTGAATCGGATACTGAATCGGAAAATTTACCTGTTACCATAACAGAAACCGTCAGGGACTACACCGTAAATCCTCCGAAACAGTTCGAAAGGATACAGAAAACTGGCAAGCTTTATCGTGAACTGAAACCACTGCCAACGGCTGCGACAGGTGCCTGGGTGGAAAGCCCTGCTGAAGCATATAATTACCCTGAGAATAATAATTAATCCGGGCGCAGGCGCTACCATCCCTACGCTACGCCCCTGTTCCTCCAAATGTAGTAAAACATCATTTGCAGGTATGCTTATAGAAAGTCTCCGACTTTTAAAAGTCGGAGACTCGAAGGGGACGGAGATATGCATTCATTACATCCTCCTTCAGAAAATTATGTGTGCACCATTTTTCTTCCTGAAATTTAATTTTAATAACTCTATTTACCAAAGTAATAATTATAAAATATTACAATTTTCATGGGCGACGGAGCAAACGGTCTTTATTTTCTTCCCACCATTGCTTATTCACTTCACGAGCCAATTCATCAATATCTTTCTGCTTGGCTTTGCTTTTGACTACTTGCTCCCGGTATTTGATGAGACGAATCATCAACTCCAAATCCTCTCAATTAATATCAGCCGGAAGTCTCAATATTACTTCCGTTGGCGTTCTCTCCAAAATCATGATTGCTACTTTTTACAAATGTACGAATTTGACTAAATATTTGCCCGGTACGAATCGCTCAAGGGACATATTCTTCTAATGACAAAAGCGCGTCGTTGGTTTCTTTTTGCTGAATCGTTTTAAATGATATAGTTTTAATTCGTTTCGAGTGTCTTGTAAAGGACTTGGTTAGCTACATGTTTAGTATTATAGAGCCTGCTGAGGCTCAAAGGGGACGAAAGTCAAAAAAGCTTTATGATATAAATATTTGCTTTTTTATTCTTCATTTGACATTTCTAAAAGCTCTTTTAAAAATTCATCCGCATTTATAATATCCACCTTCGGGAAATTGACATTTCTCAAAATATTAAAGTGACTATCGTTGGTGACAATATACCTTGCATTGCCCGAGATGGCGCAGTCAACAAATTTATCGTCATCTGGATCTTTTGTAATTAATTTCCAATTGTAATAAACTTTAATAAATAGCACATTTTGAAGCTGCGTAAACAATTCACTCAAATTATCTGCAATATCTGCCGTCGTTTTTTGAGCAATAATTTCTTGATATTCTTGAAATATGGATTCCCTTATCAGAAGCTGATATTTACCGGCCATCAAAGCATCAAAAATAGGGCGGTAAGGCGAAATTTTGGGTAACGACATCAATAAAACATTGGTGTCCAGCACTATTTTATTCATTTGTAGGGCGTGCGCATATGTTCTTTAGACCATTCTTCAATTTTCTCCGCGCCCCAGCCTTGCTCCTCAAAAAGCTTATCCACATCCTGCGTCACTTTATCCGCAAAGTAGCGCACCAACAGCGCTTTGATCTCCAGCAACTGCTCCTCGCTGAGGTCAAAGCTAAATATTTTTAATAACTCCAGTTGTAAATTGCTTAATCCGTGGGTTGTCTGCACCATAATGAATCTGACTTAGTTGCGATTATAGGATTGCTAAATTAACAAATTCTATGGTAATTCTGTTCCAAATCCGCGTCGTTCTTGTCGAGTTTCCGCAGGAACGCAGCAAGGAGCAGTGAAATAGGTTGTAATTTTATAAAGACAAGTAATATTCCTTGATTTTACTTGCCATTAACTTACGTCTTAAAGTTAAGAACTCATAATAATGTTCTATATCCATTTCCATTAGCTCTGAGGGCACACAATTCATTTTTAAATTTTCTAAAAGCTCTTGTTCGGTAGATAAACCACTCAATTGTCGGTTATCACCATTCATTTGATTCATAATTAAAGTAAAATAATCTTTTGGAGGTTTGTTACCAACTTTTATATTTATTTCTGACTGCATATAAACATAGTTAGCGATTTGATTATATTTACTTCTATCAAGACCATTTTTTTTCAAGTATTCTTTTGGAAATAAATGATGTATGTCGCCCCGCAAGGAAATCAAGTCACTTACTAAGATATTCTTTGATAAAAATCCTTTATCATTAGCTTTTACTTGAGCTGCAAGAAAAACATGAAAATAAGGGCTACTTGCAACCGATGAATCTAAGCTTTGAGGAAGAGAAGCGTTCCAATAAGCATCCGACAATTCCGCTTCTTCTCTCTCTCTTTTAGAATTTCATCGAATGGTTTATTTGAAATCTGTTTTATATCAAAATCAAATGCACTTTCTGGTGAGCCAGAGTAACGACCTGTCAAAATTGAATAAACTAACCAACGTCTTACATAGCTTTCTGTTAATACTGGATTTACTCCGAATTCTTTTAGTTTTAAATAAACTATATATGCGAAATTAATAGCATTTTGTGATCGAATCAGTTTAGGCGAAATAAAACCTGCTGATTTTATAATCATCAAAAATCGTTTAAAATTTGTTTCATTTATAAAGTGAATAACGCCGCATTTAAGAGTGGAAAATGATTGTTGAACTATTTCAGCTTCAAAAGTTCTTGTCTCAAAATTTCTTCCCGAAAGCAAACTCACTAAATCAGATAGTCTCCCTCTATTAAACTGAGAAGTGAATGCAACTCGAATCAAATCATTATAATCAGGATCATAAATGTCTTCATTTTCTGTTTTAAGCCACTGGATTTTATGAAAAAATTCGGATTTTGTAAAATCTTTATCATTATCTACAATGTGTTTATAAAAATCGGGTGCAATTGCTAAATGGCAAAAATAATCAATTGCCTTTCGCAGTTCGTGTCCACCATTTTCTGTATCGGCAGCAATTTTGCTCATTGCAAAGTCTGCTTGGCTTAAAACAACCCCTTTTGAATTAATCCGAATGAAAATTTCTGTTACGGTTTCTATATCTAAATCAGACGAAAGTTCAATGAGTCCTATTTGTTTTTTGGGAATATTAATAAGATTTGAAAAAGCATTGCGTACTTGTTTTTTATCAACATCGGGATTGAGATGGAAATAATTTTCTACGATTTCAAAAAGATCACCATTTATTGCCTCTGATATATCGTGAAGCCAAGTTTTATCTTTTAAAATAGCAGGGTTTTGAACCTCAAATCTTTCATCAATTGGATTAAATGCAATTTTAATTTTTATTCTTTGATAAGTCTTGTTTACTATATATTGACCAAGAATGGCTGCTGTCAAAGCTGTAACTCGCTGTTGTCCATCAATCAGTACTTTTTTGCCTTCACTTAAACTCCCATCTTTAAGTCTAACATTAGGATTTTTCCATGCAATAACATACCCAACAGGATAGCCTTGATATAAACTATCCATTAGATCACGTACTTTTGAACTATCCCAAACAAATGGTCTTTGGATTTCAGGGATTGCAATCTCACCTGAATTCACCCAAGCTAAAATTGTCTCAATTAAATGTTGATTTACAGAATATTTTTGCATGTAAATACTTATATTCAAATTCAAAAATAATTATAATTAATTTATAGCAATGATACGTAGCTTGTTAAAAATAGTTTCACCCAATACATAAAATTCTCCCAAAAACAAAAAGCCGTCAGGCACTCCCCTCACGGCTTTCACATTTCTTATTTCCAATCGCTTATTTCATTTTTTAAAAATTGATACGCATTTCTTACATTTTGCTGCGCCGATTCACTCAGTTTATTATAAAAATCCCATTGATTGCCTTGTATGACGAGGAGGTGGGCGAGTGGTATGATAGAGTATAATGTTTGGGTAAGAAAAAGTAAATAATGGGGACTTAATTCATGTGAAAAGACAGCGGTTTGCGCCTCTACTTGGCAGGGCTGCCAGGAAAAACCATGCGGTAAGCACTGCTGTGTGGCATCAATAAAAAGGACGCTTTCTGCGCTTGCGACAAGGAGCGCATGCTCGATTTGCAGGTGATAGACATAATGAAATGCCGCTGGAAAATGCGCTTTTTCCAACAATTGCAACAGCGCCCAGGCTGCGCCGTCGTCGCCGCGATTTTGATTGCCAATACCAAAAATGACCCGTTTTTTAGTCTCGTGTAGCTGCATCCATTACATCACCTAAATGATTATATAATGTAATTTCGAGTGGCATTTTGCCCATCGCGTGCGTGGCGCAACTTAGGCAGGGGTCGTAGGCGCGTATGGCAATTTCGATTTGATTGAGCAGCGGCTCGGTAATTTTTTCCCCATCCAGCACATGCTGCGCCACCCAGCGCGTGGCGCGGTTCATGGGCTCGTTGTTGTGCGTAGTGGACACAATGAGGTTGCACTTTTCGATTTTGCCATCGTCATCCACGAGGTAGTGGTGCGTCAGTGTGCCACGCGGCGCTTCTATGATGCCAATTCCTTCGTTGCGGTGGGCTTTTTCAAAATGTAATTCGCCACTTAAAATCGCCGGATCATTTAGTATTTCTTTCATCCATTCTGCGCAATGTAATAATTCTATTAATCTTGCCCAGTGAAAATAAAGCGTTCGATGTACCGGTTTGGAACCTGCAAATTCAAAAAAACGCTGTCGTTCCTGCTCTGCCAAAGGCGTTGGGATAAAATTGCATACATTAATGCGCGCTAATGGACCCACTCGATTCCAGCCTTTTTCCCTGCCCAACTCGCGCAGATAAGGGAATTTTAAAAACGTCCATTTTTCGGTTCCTTCTGCAAAGTAATGATTATAATCATTCGTAGGAATATCTGCTAATGTAATGTTTCCGTTTTCATTTATTGCCCGCAGTTTTCCATGATATAATTCCAATGCACCGTTTGCACCGACCATCCCAAGATGCCCGGAAGGATAGGTCGCAAAGGCATCGAGCCAGGCGCGGTTTTGCTCATGATATTGCCGAATAAAAGTGAGAATTTCCAGGCTCCATTCAATCATGGTATCAATAGAAGGTAGGTGTTCGCCTTGTCCGTTTTGAAATTTCGCTACTTCCTCTCGTGTCATTGCTTTTTGCACGCCACCGGGCACCGCCGCGATCCCGTGAATTTTTTTGCCGGCAATCGCCTGAATCAATTCCTGACCAAATTTTCGCATCAGAATACCTTTCAATGCGAGGTCTTTATGTTCTATCGCCACCGCAGCGATATTGCGTTTTTCAATTGGAGCGTCCAAACCAAACAGCAAATCGGGCGAAGCGAGATAGAAAAAATGAAGGGCGTGCGATTGGAAAATCTGCGCATAATGCAACAAACGCCTGATTTGAGTAGCCGTTCGAGGCAGTTCTTCTGGCTCAATGCCGACAATCTGGTCAATGGCTTTCGCCGCCGCCAGATGGTGACTCACTGGGCAAATGCCGCACAAACGCTGCACCAACACGGGTGCCTCCCAGTAAGGACGACCTTGCACAAATTTTTCAAAACCGCGAAATTCTACAATGTGGAAAAAGGCATCCTCCACCCCTCCCTGCTCATTCAGGTGAATGGTCACTTTGCCATGCCCTTCTACACGCGTAACCGGATTGATGACAATTTTTTCCGACATGATTCTATATTTATCACCGGCGACTAAAGCTCGCCGATACATTTAATCGTATTTGAATTCTGATTTCAAAATAGAATAATTATTACCAAAAGCAATATTTTTCACGGTTTTCCAAATATGACCAGCACTCGGCGGGCAGCCCGGAATGTAATAATCAATGTGCACCACTTCATTGCAGCCGTACACCCGATCTAAAATCTTCGGAATATCCTCACTACCAGGCACTTCACTGTTTTTATCGGATGTAATGGAATTTAAATACGCTTCGTCCAGGCAGCTTTCCAGGTTCAGGGTATTGCGCATGGCAGGCAAGCCGCCCCAAATAGCGCATTCGCCTATCGCAATCAGCACATCACATTTTTCGCGAAATTCTTTTAAAATCTCCACGTTTTCGGTGTTGGCGCAGCCCCCTTCGATGATGCCGATGTCGCAGCGTTTGGTAAAATTTTTAATATCCGTCAAAGGCGAGCGATTAAATTCCACCAATTCAATCAAATTGACCAATTCTTCGTCAATATCCAGCAACGACATATGGCAGCCGAAACAGCCCGCTAATGCTGCCGTTGCGACGCTTATTTTTTTGCCTTTGGTATCAATTTGCGGTTCCTCCTCATCGGGCATCACGCCTTCTATGTCATACTTTCGTTCCCCAATGGGTCGGCTCGGACTTTTTCCTTTTAACAAAATAGCACCTACCGGACAAATGTGCATGGCTCGAATTGCTTCGGCTTCACTTAATTTTTGTTCTTCTTCGTAATCAATGGCAACTTCCGTTCGATTGGTACGATTGATAAATGAAAATACTTTTTTACCATCGGCAGTATAAACTTCCTCTACGCAGCGGCGGCAACGGATGCAGCGATTGTGCTCAATGACCATGCGTTTTGGGCGAAAATCAATGACTCGGTCCATGAACAAATGCGGGAAGCGCAGCACTCGAACGCCTAACTGATACCCTAAGCCTTGCAAATCGCAATCGCCGCTTTTTTCGCAAACCGGGCAGTAGTGATTCCCCTCGGCAAATAGCATTTCTACCATCGCTTTACGCAAATCATTCAATTCTTCCGAGTGAATTTCAATATTCATACCTTCCTCCAGGTGCACCTGGCAGCCCGCCGTCGGTCTGCCATTGATTTTGACCGTGCATATCCGGCAAGTCCCCAGCGGTGGCTGAATGTGTTCATAATAGCATAAAGAAGGCAATGAAATATTATGCTGTGCAACAAATTGTAGTAAATGTTGCCCGGCTTCAGCTGTATGGATTTTCCCGTCTATGATAATGGAAATCATAACTTTGATATTTCATTACTTTTTAAGCTTGTTTCAAATGGCACTATTCCTCTTTCTGAATCTTCTCGAAAGGCGCTACGGCTTTGGCATAATCGAATCCTTTTTCCCATTCGTGTGCGTAAGTAGTCATTCGCTCGGTAAAGCGCTCTGGCATCGTTTGCATGGCTTGCAATAAGGCATTCGGCGCACTTTGACCTAGCCCGCAGCGGCTTGCTTGCTGCATGAGTTTTCCCCATTCCTCCATATTTTCCAAATCGGCTTTTACTGCCAAGCCACGTCGCAGTTTATCCAATTGCCGACTTAGCAAGAAATTGCCCACCCGGCAAGGCGTGCAAACACCACAAGATTCATGTTTAAAAAACTCTATAAAATTTGCAATAACTTGTAATATATCTCGATTTTTGTTAAAAATCATCAACGATCCATTACAACTTACATCTTCAATGCTGATTCGACGCTCGAACTGGGAAGCCGGAATTAAACTCCCGGACGGACCACTCACCTGCACAAAACTCGTATGCTCCGCTCCACACATGGCTAACAATTCTTTGATGGACACCCCCCACTCCAATTCGTAAATGCCTTGCTTTTCGCAGTCACCCGACACACTAAACAACCGCGTCCCTCTGGATTGCACTGTCCCCAATTCAGCGAAGCGGGCAGCGCCTAACTCCAAAATACGCGTCGCTTTGGCAAAGGTTTCCACGTTGTTGACTACCGTAGGCTGTCCCTGGAATCCTTTTTGAACCGGGAAAAAAATCTTCAATCGTGGCTCCCCGCGATGCCCTTCCAACGATTCGAGGAGGGAGGTTTCCTCGCCACAGACATAAGCACCTGCGCCGAGTTGAATTCTAATGTCGAAAGAAAAATCCTGACCGGCAATGTGCTCGCCCAGCCAATTATGCTTGCGATACTGTTGCAAAATGGATTCGAGTTCATCCTGGAGGTAGCGATATTCTGCCCTCAAATAAAGGATACCCTGCCGAGCACCCACCGCATAAGCCGCTGCCGTCATACCTTCGATGACCAAACCTGGATACACTTGCAACAAGAAGCGATCTTTGAAAGCGCCCGGCTCGCCCTCGTCGGCGTTGCAAACGATATATTTTGCCGTTCCTGGATTTTGCCGACAAAGCGCCCATTTTTTACCCGTTGGAAAATTTGCCCCTCCGCGTCCGGTCAGCTTCGATTGTAGGATGGTTTCGATGATTTGCTCCGGTGTGAACCGAAACAGGTGTTCAATCACTTTTCCATGTTCAAAAGGACGGATTAAAATATTGCGCTCCGAACCAATAGAGCCTTGCACTTTGCTGGTCACCGTATCGGCGAGTTGTTCGACCGGAATTCCATCCCGAAGGCTACGGATGATGTGCTTGGCTTTTTCAGGGGTTAAATTTGTAAAAGGATAAAAATTGATCAGCGCAGCAGGCTCTTGGTCATTCAAACCGATGCAGGAGGTATCGAACAAACTAAAAACGCCCAGTGGATCCGTGTTTCCCCAACGCACACCCACCTCTTTTTCGAAAGCTTCTTTCACGGCGGCTCTGCCATTCATTTCGGCTATAATATTGTCGTTGAGGTAAATAACAAATTTTCCGCTCGGTTCTCGTCTAAAAAAATGATAAAATGAAATCATCCCTTCTAACTCCACCGTAGAAATTTGCAATGCACTTGCCAAGCGTTTTACATCTGCATTAGCGATGTACCCTTGCTGGTCTTGAATTGCCCATAATTCGTTTAATAATTCCCAACGTTGCATCCTTATCATTTTTATAAGGAAATTCTAATTTGTTATTTCGCGTGTTCCAGAATCTTGATATAATTCGCTCGTTCATAAGCGGTTGGGTCAGAAATATGCTGCTGGCTCATCGCGCCTTTGAAGGCATCAATCGAGGCGAAGCCCATCATATCCATCCAGTCTTCCAGCATTTCATTCATATTTGCTAAATGATGGATGCCGTGTTTATATAATGCCGAGGCAGTCATTGCAATATCGGCACCGGCGAGTAAATATTTAATCACTTCCTGTGCGCCCTGCACGCCCGTGGTAGCCGCGAGCGACACCGGCACGCGCCCGTACAGCATGGCAATCCAGAGCAAAGGCAGGCGAATTTCGTTCGGCTCGCTGTATTCTAAATTGGATAATAATTTTAAACGTATAATATCAAAATCCGGCTGGTAAAAACGATTGAATAACACCAGTGCATCCGCGCCCGCGTCGCGCAATTGCTGCGCCATGTTGCCCATCGCACTGAAATAAGGATTTAATTTAATGGCTACGGGAATATTTACTTGTTTTTTAATCGATTTTATAATATTAATATAACGTTGCTCGACATCCTGGCTGCTTAATCTTACATCACCAGGAATGTAGAACACGTTGATTTCCAGACCATCCGCGCCGGCTTCCTGCATTTGCAAAGCATAATCTTTCCAGCTATCCTGGGTAATGGCATTCAGGCTGGCTATGATGGGAATATTTACTCTTTTTTTAGCCTGGTAAATGAGTTCTAAATATTGCGCCGTGCCGACATGATATTCATCCAGGTCGGGAAAGTAATCGCTGGCTTCGGCAAAGACGTTGGAGGTTGCCCGCAGCGCTTTTTCATATAAGGCATTTTCTTTTTGTATTTGCTCCTCAAAAAGAGAGAATAGCACCACTGCGCCCGCGCCGGCGTCTTCCATCTGCACGATATTATTCACATCTTCCGATAACGTACAAGCCGATACCACGATTGGAGAGGGCAATTTTAAGCCCATATAATTGGTTTGTAGATTCATGGTTTTAGATTTTTAGAAGTCAGATATCAGATGCCAGACTTCCCGCATTACATATACCATTAATAGTACACTGATCTTTATGATATATTATGATTTTATTATGACATTTATTGCTTTAGCGCTTATCGGCAAATCAGTACAACTTGTCCCTATAATTATCACATTTGGTCAGAGATATTTTAACTAATTTGTAAATAAATGATTTTAAATTATTTGCAGCTAATTTTGAAACACCTAGCGGCGGATGCCCGGCGAATCCAGCGGAGCAATTGGATTAGCCTAGACTTTTTTGGTGACTTTTTGGGGCGATGCCAAAAAGTTACAAAGCCATAAGTGCAAACAAAACATAGCAAAAAACTGAAAATCAAAAGCATATACATATATTGAAATTATCCTGATGTATATGCGATAATTGTCAGGATTGACACATCAGCACATTGGCACATTATTATGCTACGGGTACAAATTCTTTGGCTCCATAAGTCGCCATTTCTTCATACGTTTTCCAGCGTAGATCAGTTAGTTCTTGTGCCAATTGCATGAGGCGTTCCGCTTCTTCCGGGTTCGTGCGGGTTAAAATTTTATACCGCAATTCATTATATGCATAATCCCTTAACGCCATGATCGGTCGCGGTGAATCCAGCACGAACGGATTTTCGCCTTTTTTGCGCAGTACCGGATTGTACCGAATCAGAGGCCAGTAGCCGCTTGCCACCGCGAGTTTTTGCTGAGTCAATCCCTTTTCCATTTCAATACCGTGCGCAATGCAATGCGAGTAAGCTAGAATGAGCGATGGACCGTCATACGCTTCGGCTTCGCGCATAGCGAGCAGCGTTTGCTGCGGATTGGCACCCATGGCGACCTGCGCAACATAAACATTCCCGTAAGAAATGGCTTGTAATGCCAGGTCTTTTTTGCCTACGCGCTTGCCAGCGGAAGCAAATTTTGCCGTCGCTGCTGTCGGCGTAGCTTTGGAACTTTGACCGCCCGTATTGGAATACACCTCAGTATCAAGCACTAACACATTTACATTTCTGCCACTTGCCAGCACATGATCCAAGCCACCAGCGCCAATATCATACGCCCAACCGTCGCCGCCGATGAGCCATACGCTGCGCCGCACTAAATGATCGACTACGGAAAGTAAATGTTTAGCTTTTAACTCATCAATATCCTGTAATCTTTGTTTTAAGAATGCGACCCGATTACGTTGTTTTACAATCTGAGACTCCAACATTTGTGGAGCTTCTGTCAGTTCTTCTATAAATTCAGCTCCTAAATAAGGTTCTAAATCATATAATAATTCTTTCGCCATCGCTAAATGTTTGTCAGCGGTGACGCGCATACCTAAGCCAAATTCGGCGTTGTCTTCAAACAAAGAGTTCGACCAGGCAGGACCCTTGCCATCTTTGTTTTTCGTCCAAGGTGTGGTCGGTAAATTGCCGCCATAAATCGAAGAGCAGCCTGTCGCATTCGCTACAATCAGGCGGTCGCCAAAGAGTTGCGTGACCAATTTGACGTAAGGCGTCTCGCCGCAGCCCGCACAGGCACCGGAGAATTCAAACAGTGGTTCGAGGAATTGAATGCCGTGTACCGTGCTGAAATTCACCTTGTTACGCTCGTTGATCGGCAGCGTTTCAAAGAATTGCATATTGGTTTTGGAGGTTTCCAGCACTTTCGCTTTTGGCTGCATGTTGATGGCTTTTTTGCTGCGGTCGCTCAGGCTCGTCGCCGGGCAAACTTCGACGCAAAGCGTACAACCCGTGCAATCTTCGGCGTACATTTCGAGGGTAAACTTCGTTTCCGGGAAGCCACGCGCGTTGATCGGCGCAGATTTAAAGCCTTCCGGCGCATCTTCGAGATACGCTTCGTGGAAATATTTTGCGCGGATCACGCTGTGCGGACACACGAAACTACAATTGCCACATTGAATGCAAATATCTGGTTCCCAGACCGGTATGAGATCAGCGATGTTGCGTTTTTCCCATTTGGTTGTGCCGCTCGGATAGGTGCCGTCCGCAGGAAGTAAGCTCACCGGAATCTCATCGCCAAGCCCCGCCATCATTGGGGCGGTCACATTTTTGATAAACGTCGGTGCGCCATTGGCGACAATCGCCGGTAGTTCGTAAAAATTGGTAACGGTATTCGGAATAGTTACTTCATACAAATGATCGAGTGTAGCATCCACCGCGCGGAAATTCTGTTCGATAACGGCTTTTCCTTTTTTAAAATACGTTTTTTCAATCGCGTGTTTGATTTCGGCGATGGCTTCGTCTTTTGGCAGGACGCCGGACAATGCGAAGAAACAGGTTTGCATAATCGTATTCACCCGACCGCTCATGCCCGTATCGCGCGCAACCGACGTCGCGTCAATCACATACACTTTTAATTCTTTTTCCAGAATAAGTTCCTGAACGGCTTTTGGCAATTCCTTCCAGACTTCCTCCGGTCCAAACGGACTATTCAGCAAGAACGTCGCGCCTTTTTTTGCAAAGGACAACATTTCCACTTTTTCAATAAAATTGAACTGGTGACAAGCGACGAAGTCTGCTTTTTGAATCAAATACGGCGCCCGAATCGGATTGGGACCAAACCGAAGATGCGACACCGTTCGAGCGCCCGATTTCTTTGAATCATAGACGAAATACCCCTGCGCGTGCAGCTCGGTATTTTCGCCAATAATTTTGATGCTGTTTTTATTCGCCCCCACCGTGCCATCCGCGCCCAGCCCGAAGAACAACGCCTGCGTCCACTGCGATTCATCCAATGTAAAATTCACATCATAATCTAAACTCGTAAAACTCACGTCATCCTTGATCCCGACAGTGAAGTGGTTCTTAGGCTGTGGCTTTTGCAATTCATCAAACACCGCTTTGACCATTGCCGGGGTAAATTCTTTCGAGGACAAGCCGTAGCGCCCGCCGATCACTTTTGGCAAGCGACCGATTCTATTTTCAGAATAAGCTTCCATCAGCGCCGACACCACGTCCTGGTACATCGGTTCGCCCGAAGCGCCGGGTTCTTTGGTTCTGTCGAGCACCGCGAGGGATTGCACGGTCAAGGGCAAGGCTTTGATAAAATGCTCCGCCGAGAACGGACGGTACAAACGCACCTGCAACACGCCGACTTTTTCACCGTTTTCGGTCAATGCCTTCGCAGTTTCAATGGCAGTTTCCGCGCCAGAACCCATGATTATAATGATTCTTTCCGCATCAAAAGCGCCGTAATAATCGAAAATTTTATAAGAACGCCCCGTCAATTGAGCGAATTTGTCCATTTGTGCTTGTACAATGGCGGGGGTTTTGACATAGAATGGATTCACCGTTTCCCGGCCTTGAAAATACACATCTGGGTTTTGTGCCGTACCACGAATAAAAGGATTGTCAGGGTTTAAGCCGCGCTGGCGATGCGCAAAAACCAATTCATCATCAATCATTGCCCGAATCTGATCATCCGACAGCAACTGAATTTTATTCACCTCGTGTGAGGTTCTGAATCCATCAAAAAAATGAATGAACGGAATCCGCGATTCCAGTGTCGCCGCCTGCGCAATCAAGGCAAAATCATGCGCCTCCTGCACGCTCGCCGAAGCCAGCATTGCAAAGCCCGTCGTCCGCGCCGCCATCACATCCTGGTGATCGCCAAAAATAGACAAACCCTGCGCCGCCAGCGACCGTGCCGCAATGTGAAACACCGTAGAAGTCAACTCCCCGGCAATTTTATACATATTTGGCAGCATGAGCATCAAGCCTTGTGAAGCCGTAAACGTCGTCGTCAAAGCGCCTGTCTGCAATGCCCCGTGCACCGTGCCCGCCGCGCCGCCTTCGCTCTGCATTTCCACCACATCCGGAATGTTCCCCCAAATGTTCTTCACCTCCTTCGCCGACCATTCATCCGCCCACTCCGCCATCGCCGACGAGGGCGTAATCGGATAAATCGCACACACTTCATTCACCCGGTAGGCTACATACGCCGCCGCTTCGTTGCCATCAATGGTTATAATGTTATTTTTATATTCCATTGTAAAAACATTTCAATTTTGTAATAGGACACTGATTTTTAGGATGATTAGGATATTATTATGATTTTAAAATTATACTCCCTGGTTCGGGTCTCTGACTCGAACCCTATATCTAAGCGTCTGCCGACGCGCAACAAAAAAATCAGTCCCAATCATAATAATCTTAATAATCAGTGTACCATCTCTTCCTTCACCATTTCAATCGCATGGCAAGGGCACTGCTCAAAGCACACCGCACACCCCGTACACTTTTCATAATTATACTTATACCGCTTACCCGGACCCAATTTGATAATCGCATCCTCTGGGCAGGAACCATAGCAACCATCGCATTCAAAGCAATTCCCGCAGGACAAGCAACGCTGCGCCTCGTACCGCGCTTCCACCTCCGTCAATCCCGCTACCACTTCCGTGAAATCCCGAATCGCTAAGTCCGGCGCTACGTGCGGCTGCTCGCTCGGCGGCGCCATCGTTTCATACCACACATGCAAGCGCTCAAAGCCCACCACCGGGTGCTTCGGCGCAGGCACATACGGCTTGTTACGCAAATAGCCATCCATATAGCGCGCCGCTTTCTTGCCATGCCCCACTGCAATGGTCACCGTGCGCTCACTCGGCACCATATCACCACCCGCGAAAATCCCTTCCGCGCCGGTCATCATGTCCAAGCCAACCACCACCGTGCCATCGTCTTTAAAAGTGACACCCGGTACATTTTTGAGAAAATCGGTATCGGTATCTTGCCCTAGCGCGAGGATAAGCGCGTCGGCTTCGAGGGTTTCGTATTCGCCGGTGGGCACCGGGCGACCATTTTCCACGCGCATCACCTCCACAGTGAAGGTCGTCTGGTCAATGGATTTAATCGTACGGAGCCAATGAATTTTCACGCCTTCGGCGAGGGCTTCGTCGGCTTCAAATTCGTGGGCGGGCATGTGCTCGCGGTCGCGCCGATAAATGATGAGCGCTTCGTCCACGCCAATGCGTTTGGCAATACGTGCGGCATCCATCGCCGTATTCCCGCCGCCGTAAATGGCAACACGTCTGCCGAGTTTTGGAACATTGCCCGCATCCACCTCGCGGAGGAAAGAGACCGCATCCAGAATTTGCCCGGCATCCCGCGCGGGAATGGAAGTCTTTTTACCAATATGTGCCCCGACGGCGATGAAAACGGCATCGAAATTGCCCGCTTCCTTCTCCGCCAGCACGTCGTTCACTTTATAATTGAGGCGAATTTTCACGCCCATGTCTTCAATGCGCTGCACCTCGGCAGCAATGATGTCGCGCGGCAAGCGATACGCCGGAATCCCAAAGTGCATCATGCCCCCCGCCACCGGACCAGCTTCATAAATCTCCACCGTGTGCCCCAGTCGCGTGAGGTGATACGCCGCCGACAAACCACTCGGACCCGCCCCAATCACCAGCACCCGCTTGCCGCCCGCCGGTTTGTCAAACGCCACCTTCCAGCCCTCGGCAATTGCCTTGTCACCCAGAAAGCGCTCCACCGCGTGGATACTCACGGAACTGTCCATTTCATTGCGGTTGCAACTGCTCTCGCAAGGGTGATAGCACACGCGCCCGTGAATGCCCGGCATCGGATTATCCGCAATCAATTGCTGCCAGGCGGCATAATAATCGCCCGCTTGCGCCAGCCCCAGCCACGCCTGAATATTCTCCCCTGCCGGACAAGCACTGTTACAAGGCGGCAAAAAATCAATATACACCGGACGTTGTGTGCGTCGCGCCCCCGTACCCGCCGGATGCGCCCCTAAATCAATGGGTAAAGTAAGGTCTTTCATTGTTTCTGGATATTGGATGCTGGAGGTTGGATACTGGATGTTGGATGTTGGATATTAGATTCTATATGTTGGATATTAGATGGCTGACCAGTATCAAGTACCTAATATCTAAAATCCAATATCTAACATCTACCATGCAACCTACGCCTTCTGCACTTCCCAAAAAGTGATGAGAAATAGAGGAAGGGGGTGATTTTTGTCATTGCCTATTATTAGGAATTCTTACACAAAAGGGAACGAAAATGTAGTGATGCGTTGTTTTTTCTCTACATTTACTTAAATTTGATTGTAAAAAACGAACTTGCATGACCATTGAAAGAACTGCTGACGAGATCATTGTGCGCTTGCCGTCGAGTATGGATATTGAAGAAATTCTTCAATTTTTGAATTATTTACGCTATAAAGAAATTACTCAAAAAAGCCAAGCCACCCAAGAAGACGCTGACCGACTCTCCAAAGCTGCCAATAAAAGCTGGTGGGAAAAAAATAAGGACAAATACCTACGTGGGGAATGAAAATCATTTTTTAATCCAATATCCCTAAAATCATAACCGGAATATCAATATCCGACACGCCTCTTTGTTCTAAATCCCAGACAAACTGCTCAAAATAAGAAACACCGGTACTCATTTGATCGGCGAGTTCTTTCACGGGAACGATTTCAATACCGGCATCAATATGTCCCAGCTTTTTGAAAATGGTCATTTTAGCACAAACATTATACACCATGAAAGAATACTTACCAAATTGCACTTCTACGCCGAGTTTATTTTTTACAAAATCCATATCGCGGAAGGGATATACTTTCTTGGGCGCAACTCTTTGATAATCATTTACGTAATAATTGGGTTTATAATCACTGACTTCTTTCACGTTTGCCCAACCCTGCGGGAAAAGAATGGATTTGAATGCTTTATTTAGAGTAACTTTGCTATAAGTCCGTTTGCCTTGGAGGGCTCTTTTTTTAGAGGCTTTCGTTTGATATAGATTTGCATCAATGCTTTCAATCGTATTTTGCAGTTCTTTTAGTTCAGTAGGAAAATTTGCTTTAACATATTCTGAACCTCCATTGAACGAATAGATTCCAACAATTTTCATCAGTAACTAACTTTGGTTTAGAATTGGATTATTATATTTCTTTAAAATAGAAGTAATTGTACAGCGGTTCCTTCACTTCCATAAAACAATTTATTTGAATTTGGACTCCAAATATAAACCAATTTGGTTAAAAAAAAGGTCGAATTTCGGCGTTTATTTACTACCAATTTCCTTCTCAGAAAAGACGAAGCCTGCCCCGACTTGAAAAAAACATAAAAAAGTTCGCTACTCCCCCGCATCCAACAATTCCAACACCAACTCATCCACATCCGTCCACGCGTCTCGGTCGGTGACGTGTTTATCTTCTTCTTGCAGGTGGTTTCTTAGCCAAATGGCATTTTCGCGGGCGCTTTCCAGCTTATCTTTTAAATAGGCAAAATCATTTTGTTTGGCTTTTTCATAATTGGGATAACATTTTCGCAACTCCCGGCACAGGGATTCGCCATCAGCGTAAGCGCGGGCGGAACGCACAAAATGCAGGAGATACCATTTTTCAAAAGCAATGGCAGAGAAGGCAACTTTGAAAGATTGCTTCAGCGCAAGGTCATACGCTTTTTTACGGTCAGGGACATTGTCATGGTCAAAAACGACCCACACCGCATTATACTTGTTATTTTCCTTTTCGGCTTGCTTCGCTTTTTTAATGGCTTCATTTACAACGAGTTCCGGCGCAGGATTTTTAGCCGTGACAATTTGGGGATTCACAGCGGATAATTGTTGCTTATAATCCTTGTCCTCCTTCATAAACTGAAAATAATTCCGCTCCGTTTCTCCTTCGCACAAAATGAGAATCCGGGGCTTGGGGCTGCGTTTTTCACGAGATTTAGTTCGCTTCATTTTTATAAGCCAGTTCAAAGTTTAGACTTTCCAAATTGGCAATGCCGCCAAATCTGCCCGATAGATACCACTGCTCCAGGGGAATGTTATTACGAACGCCCTTCAAATCCGCTAAAGAAAACAATTCCGAGGCACCCGTTTTCTCTTTTTCCACGATCCAAATCTGGTCGCGGCGCAGCTTTTCATTGGACAGCAAATTGGTATCATGCGTGGCAGCAATCAGTTGCGCTCCTTTGGTATTAATTTCGGGATTATTAAACATGCTAATGATATAATTGCTGATAACCGGGTGCAAGCTGCGCTCAAATTCATCGGTAATCAAGGTGCTGCCATTTTCTAAAGCCTTTAAGATTAAGCCCGCCAGTGCGAATAACTTACGCGTGCCGGTGGATTCTTCACGAATAGGTAAAAAAACTGTACCTGACGAATCACTTTCAGCATCGTACAATTCATGTTCCATTGAAATTTTGTAATCCGATAAAGACCAGGAGCCTTTCTCTTTTTCCTCAATTTTAAAATCTATGATACCGGTATCAAAACTTTTTAAAAGTATTCTAAACTTTTTAAAGAAATCGGGATTATTTTCCAATAACAAATTTTCCGAAATGATTTGATTTACATAAATCGTTTCTTCTAATTTATCCATTACGGGAATGACTAAAAATTGTTTCTGGAAGAAATCATAAATTTGAGCAAGTTGAGCAATGTTATTAACAGCGCCTTTAGATAAAAAAAGCTGGTTTTCGGCAGTCAATTCGGCAAGAACTGCCTTTTGTCCTTTCAGCGATTCACCAAATTCAAAATCCTGACGGGTGCGGGTGAAGAGTTTCGTTTCTTTTCCTTTTGGATAAAAACTCAAACTTTCCTGTACAACCGTAGCCGATTCAATGGCAACTGCATAATTGTAGCGGATTTCCTCCAACAAAAAATCAATTTCAAAAGCGGTACTGCCTTGGCTGGTCTCGGTGCTGAAGGCAAAAGGATCATATTCTTCAAAAGCTTTGTTTGGCTCGCGTTCTGCAGATTTAGTCACCAAATCCCGCAATACCTTGAACGCCTTTATAAAATTGCTTTTCCCCGAAGCATTCGCGCCATAAAGAATTGCCGTTTTCAGCACTTTATATTTTTTGGCAATAGTGATAATATTTTCGGGATTACCAATCTTCCCTTCGTCGGGTATCATGGAAAAGGTCTGCCGATCTTTAAAAGATCGGAAGTTTTCGATGCTAAATTCGAGTATCATGCTGTTTTAAACTTAAAATTTGAACTTACTCTACAAATATAAGTTTTAAAACGGCATATCAAAAGAAAAAAGCAAATAAATTTTTCATTAAATAATGCAGCGCCGACGAAGCCTGGCTCTCCGTCGAAAAAGGCATTGAAAAAGTCCTTGCGCAGCTTTAATCCAATACCCCTAAAATCATAACTGGAATGTCAATATCTGGACACGCCTCTTTGTTCCAAGTCCCAAACAAACGGCTCAAAATAGGAAACGCGGACACTGCGCTAAAGCAGTGGACAATATTTCGTAAAATCATTTATATTTGCATTGCTGATCATTAGCAATCAGGAGATGCCTCCCTCGCCTGCATTTTCAAAATCTTTATATTTAAATTGCACAAGGATCCATGATGAATTCCTTAAAATCCCGGCACGATCATAGGGATGCCAAAAAGACAAGTGGTAACCTCTCAAATGCACTGGCTGTGCGCGGTTTGTTGATCGGTATTTTTTTCTGCCTGACGGCGAAGGTTTGCGCCACCTCCGATCCATCAGATAGCAGTAGGGTTGCGCAGTTGCTGGGGCTTCGGCTGCATAATGGTTTTGTACTCATACACAGCCGCGAACTGGTACCGGTGCGTCATTCTAATCCTACCGGTGTAGAGCTGGATTTTGCTTGGCACAAAACTTCCGAAAAAGCTTGGGAATCCTGCCATTGCTATCCAAAAACGGGATTTGCACTTACTTTTTGGGACTACGATCAGCCGGACATCCTAGGATACGGCACGAGTGGAATGTTCTATCTTGAACCGGTTTTTGCAGCCTGGCGTTCGGTGGGTTTTTCGGTGCGAGGGGGTATCGGTTTGGCGTTTCAGACCAAGCCTTATGACGCTATTTCTAATCCACTCAATCAGAGTTACAGCACTTACTGGGCTTTTGCATTGCAATTAGGGGGTTCGGCACACATTTGGTTGCATCCGCGCTGGCTGTTGGATGTCACGGCGGTTTACAATCACACCTCCAACGGCGGTTTTCAAGAACCAAACAAGGGCATTAATTGGCCTACTGCTTCGTTGGGCTTGGGCTATTACCTCACTACGCCAATATTCAGAAATCGTATGAAAAAAAACTGGCGCGAAGAAAAGTCATCGGAAATGCGTTTTGATCTTACCTTTTATCTCGCTTTTGAGGAGCCCGTGAGTAAAACGTACCTGCTCAGCCCGGGCATAGAGGCAAAAGCCAGCCGGCAGGTATCGCGCCTCAGCGCGCTCACGCTTGGAGCAGAATGGATTTATGCCAACGGCATCCGGTATGAAATAGAGCAGATCGGCAGAACGGAAAGCCCGCAGCAATTGGGATTGGCGCTGGGGCACGAGTTTTTGTTGGGGCAGTTTATTTTTAGTCAGCAATTTGGCGTGTATGCGTATCGTCCTTTTCGGGTAAGAGATGATTTGTATCAGCGCTACAGCCTGATGTATCGGTATTCCAAGCACTTTTCCTTTGGCGGCGGATTGCGGGCACACAGGCACGTCGCCGATTTTTTTGATTTAAGAATAGCGGTATCACTATAAGGCGGAGGCGATGCCTTTTCGATGTGTCACCCGCTTCATAAAATGAATCCACGATATCGTAGAATCATTCCACGGCATCGCAAAATGATTTTTTGCAGGCGTAATGGCTTGTTGGCGCATCTGCGATAGGGGGACGCGGTCTTCAGACATAAATCATTGCCCACTTGCGTATTGTGATAGAATTTGTAAAGAAAAGGGCTATGATGAAAAAGTATCCTTTCTTAGCAGGTCTTCTTTCTTTTCTGGTGCCGGGTCTGGGCAGATGTGCGCAGACAAATCCACGCGTGGTACGCTGATATTGGTGGCGACGATTCTTATCGCCACCAGTTATTTCTGGGACGTGGAAGTGCTTAACGCCTTAGAGTGCCATCACAATAAAGAAGCCATAGTTATTCCGATCATCTTGCGCCCCTGCAATTGGGAAAAGTAAGATTTCTCGCACATTCAAGTTTTGCCAGATAAGGGTGTGCCTATCACCAAATGGGACGACCAAGACGAAGCCTGGCTCTTCGTCGAAAAAGGCATTGAAAAAGTCCTCGCGCAGTTGTAGAAAACTTCCAAATCTTCCAAATGCTTTGATATATAAGCATTTTGAAAATCCAGCATGATTTTTTGTAGGCTCGCCGAATGATCCGACGCGTGCACCAAGTGATCCGACGCGTGCACCAAGTGATCTGACGCGTGCGCCGAATGATCTGACGCGTGCGCCGAATGATCTGACGCGTGCGCCGAGTGATCTGACGCGTGCACCAAGTGATGTGACGCGTGCACCAAGTGATCCGATGCGTGCACCAAGTGATCTGACGCGTGCGCCGAGTGATGTGACGCGTGCACCAAGTGATGTGACGCGTGCACCAAGTGATGTGACGCGTGCACCGAGTGATCCGATGCGTGCACCAAGTGATCTGACGCGTGCACCAAGTGATCCGATGCGTGCACCGAGTGATCTGATGCGTGCACTGAGTAATCTGATGCGTGCACCGAGTGATCCGATGGCGTGAGCGAATCACTCGGCGACGTGGTCAGATGACTCGATGGCGTGAGCGAGTCACTCGGCGACGTGGTCAGATGACTTGATAGCGTGAGCGAGTCACTCGGCAACTTGGTCAAATGGTCCGGCAACGCCAGCAGATGAGAGGACGACGCCGCCAGATGATTAGACGGGGTGAAAAAATGAGTCGGCGACGCCAACAAATGATTGGATGGCGTGAGCAAATGATTTGTTGAAGCCGCCAGGTGACCGGACGACGTGAAAAAATGACTGGACGGCGTCGTCGGATGATCGGATGGCGTGAGCGGATCGTTTGGTGGCGTCGTCAGGTGACTCGACGGACGCATCGAAAGGTGCTTATTTGGAGGTGTCCGCCCTTTATTTTTTAACGTGAGTGATGGATAAAATCGATCTTATGATATTGATAATCAAACAATAGGCATATTCTTAGACGATTTTTCTAAACCACCTTAGCCACCATAGATCACTTTAGTGCCTAAAAGGTGCATTCTAAAGGTGTCCTTAGGTATCTAAGGTTGTAAAAGGTACCGATTTAGCTGCGCTAAATCTATCATTCACGTTTTTTAAGAAGATTTTAGTTTGAGGCGTCTTGATAGGAGGATGTTCACGCCTAAGAAACTGAGTCCCAGCAAAATAAAAATGATGCCTTTGACCAGCGGGCTCCAGTTGGTATCGAAAAAGCGGAGGGTGACGAGCGCAAGGATGAAAAACATGCCAATGTTGACCCAAGGCATGCGCCGCTCCTGAATGCCGCCGAGCAGGTAAAAAATGCCCCAGGCAAGTAAATAGGCGTTGGCAAGGAGAATGCCGATCGTTTGCGCTTCCAGACGGTGCACCAATAGCAGCAAAACGCCAAAAACCGGCAGTAGGGTAGCAAAATGATCGATGACTTTTCTTTTTTGAAAATGATGAAAGAGCAAGTAAATATAGCCGCCGCTTAGTAATAAAAGTATCATGAAATTGGTAATACCTGCCCAATACACATAATAATGTCCTAAAAGCAGGGAATCTGGCTCAAATGGAGGGATGCGAATATCATTATAGGTTAATAACAACAAAAAAATGAAAGCGCTGGTGACGGCAAAGGTTTGAAAAGGACGGGTGATGAAAGATTGGGTGCGATTGGGATAAATGATGCGCCCTAAAGCGTAGAATCCACTGATAATCAACATTGTACCTACCAAGGAAAATTCTGCGAGGTGAGTTTCGATGGTACCAAACCAGCCAATGATAAACGTGATGGTAAGTGCCCAACCCAAGGTATAGCGGCGTACTTGTTGGATTTTTCGATGCCAGTTGTAGATCAAATGAGGAATCGCCAACGCCAGCAGCAGCCAGTACCATACTGTCTCCGAGCCACGCACTTGCACCGTCCAAGATGCAATGCCAATTAAATAAATGATGGTCACGAGGCTGGAATTCAACAGATACAGGAGCGGCACACTCAGCAGTAGCCAGCTCCATAGGAAAGTTTCAGGTTCGCCCCAAATATGATAGGTTTGGCTTACCAGGGCAATGCTTGCTGCAATCATCAGCATGAGAAAAGCCGAGGCACCTTCTGTCCACGCGAGATCGCCGCGCCGGTAAAAGTAAGCATACCCATAAAAACCCTGCGCAATTACCAATGGAGCAAAGCTCAAAATGGTGCGCCAGGTGCGCGACAGGTCTTCCCAGTTGTACGCAAAAATGAGGATAATGCCGCTGCCCACCAGCAAAGCGCCTAAGATGCCCGCTACCAGAAAGCCAATGTTCAAAGCGGGTTTGGCTTCTACTGCGCCGTATTGGGCTTTGAGGCGTTCCGATTGTTCGGGGCTGATGATGCCTCGCGAAACCCAATCGGGTAGTTCTTCATACAACCAGCGAATGTACCTTGGATGCGCCATTTTTTTAAGGTGCTAACCCCGCGATATACATCGGGAGGAGTTTTGAGATATGCCAATCAACCTGGCTTTAGGTGTTTTAAAAGTAGCAATAAAACGCAATATCCTGTAATTTGAGTGTAAAAGTTTTTGAATTGGAACGAATTTTGAAATGGATAGGTCAAAGTGATTGGTTATTTTTAATTATTCATTTGACGTTAAGTAAAAAGACACAAGTAACTATACTTAACCACGAAGATCACAAAGGCTTCACTAAGCACACAAGGGCTTCATTTCGTGGACTTTGTGAAAAATCTTTGTGCACCTTGTGGTTAAATTTATTTTTGCTCTTTTACTTAAAAGACACCAATAATTTAACTTGACGACAAACTCGCAAAGACTTCACTAAGCATACAAGGGCTTCATTTTGTGCACTTTGTGTAAAACTTTGTGCGCCTCCATCTAACGTCCATTAATAAGCAATATGAAACAAAGGGTCGCCTTGATTTACAACAGGGTTGTTGTTATGACCGATAATGCAGCCGTTGCGGGGTGCGTACAATTTGGATTCTTCCAAGCCAAACGGGTCGTTGATTACACCGATGGGTTCCCCTTTGCGAATTTGATGACCGGCACATTTGTACCAATGAAATAAGCCGGCTTTGGGCGTGCGCATCCAGGCAGAATTCATAAACACATGGTTGGGCTCCTCCCCTTCAGGTCGCTCCGATAGCATGCCATGTGCATAGAGCAAGCGCTGAATGCCATTCATGGCTTTTTGTACCGACAAGCCATCGAAACGCAGGGTTTCGCCACCTTCATACACAATGATGGATTTGCCTTCGTTGAGTGCTGTTTTCCGAAGCGACTTGCTGATGGGCGGAGACGCCACCAAATAAGGCGCACCAAAAGTTTTGGCTAATTCCAAACTGCGCTTGTCCATGTGAGAAAAGCGTACCTGCGGAAAGTTGTACAAATTTTTGCCTCCTGTGTGAAAATCGATGCCAAAATCAATGTGCGGTAAAATCTTGTGCGTCAAGGTACTCGCAATGCGCGACGCCAGGGAGCCATTGTTTCTACCGGGGAAGCTGCGGTTCACGTCTTTGCCGTCGCTCACATCGCGGGAAAAGTTGATAAAACCATACACATTCAACACCGGAATCGCAATGACGCTGCCTTTTTCTAAATCCAAAAACAAATCATCCTTCACGGCACGGCGCACAATTTCCATGCCGTTGATTTCGTCGCCATGAATGCCTCCAAGCACCAGCACCACCGGACCCTTGCGTTTGCTGTGAAAAATGTGAGCTCGAATTAAAATCTGATTGCCGGAAGGGAGGCGACCTACGGGCAGTTTTATCACTTCAGAATTGCCTGGTTTTATCTTGGTACCATTGATAACTAAAGGAGGAATTGCCATTTTATAAATTGACGAGTTAAGATTTGGGATTTACGATTTTATAACAAGAGGTTTAAAAGTTTAAAATTAAAAAAAACCGTAAATCCTGCCTCGTAAATCGTTCATATTAAACGCGTTGTAATTTCAGTTCTTCGATTCGGCTTTCTACCAGATGCACAAAAGCACCCGCTACGTCAATGCCGGTAGTCGTTTCAATGCCTTCCAAACCTGGAGAAGCATTGACTTCCATGATGAGTGGACCGCGATGCGAACGCAAAATGTCAATGCCTGCTACTTCCATGCCCATCACGCGCGCCACGCGCTTGGAAACTTCCTCTTCCTCCCAACTCAGCTCAACCGGTACGGCACTAGCACCGCGGTGAAGATTGGAACGAAACTCCCCTTCCTTTGCTTGCCGACGCATAGCTGCAATAACTTCGCCATTGATGACCACCGAACGAATGTCGGCACCTTCTGCCTCCGCAATGAATTCTTGTAGAATGACGCGTTCGCCCAGTTTTTGAAAAGTCTCCAAAATAGAGGAAGTTTGAAGCATATTGTGTGCCAGCAGCACCCCTACGCCATGCGTACTCTCCAGCAGCTTGATGACCACTGGAAAACCGCCAATCGAATCCACCAATTCTGCCAAATCCTGCCCTTCGCCCACAAAAACCGTGCGCGGCGTATCAATGCCATAGCTGGCAAGGCGCTGCATGCACCGCAGTTTGTCTCGCGCTTGCAGCAATGACTCCGACCCAGTGGACGAATAAGTATTCATCAACTCAAATTGGCTGATGACTGATGCGCCCTGCAAGGTAACCGATGCCCCAATACGTGGAATAATAGCATCGAGGTAGCCTAAATTTTGGCCATTGTAAAAAACCATTGGCACATGCTGATCTACCTTCAGGCTGCACTGCATATGGTCAATCACTTGCACAAAATGCCCTCTGAAAAGTCCTGCTCGCACCAAGCTCCGCGTGGAATACAGATTAGGATTGCGAGACAAAATCGCGATATTCATTAGAAATTTTTTTCCAGAAAATATGTTGTTGAAATGCCTCCGTCAGCCTCAGGTCTAACGGTTTAAAGTTCAAAGGTTCAATTAGTGGAGCCAAAAACATTGAACCCTTGAACTTTTAACGTTGAATTATTTGAATTTTACAATAGTTCTACTCACGCTGGCTGCCCCAGTTTTCACCCTGATTACGTAGCTTCCCATAGGTAAGTTGCGCAAATCAAGATTTTCTTCCCACTTTTCTGAAACTGCATTGACAATCAAGTGATTAACGCGCTTTCCAAGCTGGTCAAATACCTCAATTGTCACCGCCCCTTCTGACGCCGCTGCACCGCGAAGGTAAAGGATTTCTTCAAATGGATTGGGAAATATTTTTAAACTTTGGTCGAATAATTTCACCGTCTCATTATCCGTCAAGTCACGAGCGCCATTGGCAAACCAAATACCCCAACGCGCCCCACTATTTCCGCCTGAAATTAAAATAGTAGCCGTGGGCGGATTGGTTTGGGCATTGATTTTATCAGTTGCCAGATTGACTACGCCCAGCACCTGGTTGCCCGAAGTAGTGACACCGTCGAACAGCAACTGTTTGTCATTCACCGCATAATTGGGAAAGCTTACATCGCTATTTTGATAAATAGTGCCTAGATCACCTGTTTCAATATTTGCACCCAAAATATAATATTCCTCATTGGCTTCGTCCAAATAATCAAAAGCAATGATATAGGGTGAATTTTTAGTAAAAGTTGGATTGCCAATGCTTACATTTTCTGGAAGTGCCGAATATAATTTTCCAATAAAGCCATCGGCATAATCATTTGCTGTGTTATTCCAAACCTCAATGAACCCAATATCCCAGTATTCAATGTCGCCAAAGGGGCTTGCAATTTTATTAAACGCATCGTACATAACGTATTCGCCGGCAAAATCCCACTCCAGTACATCCGCATATTGTACATCTTCGGTGGAGACATCTTGGGTGTAAGTCGGATTGTACAATTCATATTCAAACGCATCGCCTGTACTAACATTGGAAACATAAATTTTATTATCAAAATCATCGGTCAAAGCGGCAAGTCTAGCGCCATCGCGGGAAATAGCCACATTGCGCCAAATAGGCTGATCGCTTACAATAAATTCTTCATAAGTGTTTTGATTCCAGTTGAATTCAATGCCGCGCATGGTTTTATCCTGAGCGATGTACAACACCAAAGTGCCGTCATCAGTTATGCTGGGTTTGCTCAAAGGTGCCACTCGACTCAGTGGGCTGGCTAAAACCGTCCCTTGCGGGGTCACTAAATGGAGGGTGGCTTTGTTACGATCGGTGTAAAGGATCAATTGCTGCCCTGGATTAACTATTACATCAGCGGGTGGGGTAGAGCCTCCTCCCGATGAGCCAAGAATACCAACGGTGGTAAATGCAGTAGCTGCGGCTTGAGCTTCGCTGCTACTCGCACCATGCAAATCGGTAGCTGCCTGAATGACTGCGAGCCGCAAGTCAATGAACTGCGACGTGCGCGTGAGGTAGCGTGTGAGCGCCCGATAATACACTTGTTCTGCTTTATCTTTGCCTATGGCAGTCGCAAATAAATAAAAAGCCCGGTTGGTAATGCCACTATTAATATGTACGCCGCCGTTGTCATCTGTGCCTCGGTATTGCTTGTTGACATGGTCGGGTTGCCAGCCATTATCACTGCGTTGCGTACCGCCGTTGCTGGGGTTCTGCATATTGCGCAGTGCACCGGTCGGAAAATATTGCGGATTCACTACATCTTCACCTAGCAGCCAATCGTCGCGATCAATCATCACGGCAAAAACATCGGCAAAAGATTCATTAATAGCGCCCGCTTCATTGCGATACTCCAACCCCGCTGAACTACCGATCACCCCGTGTGTCATTTCATGTCCAGCCACATCCAGCGAGCGTGCCAACGGAC
This sequence comes from uncultured Saprospiraceae bacterium, assembly GCA_964517145.1. Taxonomy (GTDB): domain Bacteria; phylum Bacteroidota; class Bacteroidia; order Chitinophagales; family Saprospiraceae; genus JADJNW01. The sequence goes on along the minus strand of CAZFBN010000010.1, from coordinate 13,296 downwards.
GGAAAGCATTCTTACCATTGCCATAAAACATGGCTTTGCCATTCCAGGAAGCATTATCGTACCCACCCCCATCTGAATTGGCTACATTGATAATTGACAAAATATTGCCACCCTGCCCGTTGATAGAGTTGCGATTAAATGTCTGCCGGAAATATTCATACGCCCGATTGGCATTGTAATGCGCCGAGACCGCGGTGGGATTATTCCAAACGTTGTTGGTGCCAGTGATAAAATACGCCTCTGCCTGGTCATCATCATACGCCGAATTTTGAAAATCGAGCGTCACAATTGCCCCAACAGGGGAACCTGGCATGTCGGATTGTGTCGCATTGAACATGGCTCGGGAAGCATCCAATAAGTAATAATTGCTGCCGTCTTGCCAAATATTGATGGTACGGTTGGTGCCGAGCAAATCTTTAGCGGTGGCAGTGCCTGGAGGCAATTCGGAATTATGATACGATGTAATATGCGAATTTTCATGATGTAAATTACAGCCATCTTTCCAAGTTTCTATTACATTGCCATTCAAAGCGTCTATTACATAAATCCAACGATGCAACACATTGGGATACAGGGTAATATACCATGCTAAGCGCTCAGCTTGTAAATCCTGATTTTTATGATAAATTACCAATTCTGTTTCAACTGGCTTGCCAGGTATCAATTGTAATTCCTCTTCAGAAAAATTTATGACACGGGTATGCTTGCTCACGTGCGTGAGTGCAGTGCGCGCAGCAGTTTGTTCAGCAATAGCAGGCGTTACACTGGCTAAAGTTGGGGTCGGGTACGTTCGTCCATTTAATAATTGAATGCGGTCATCCCATCCATGTAGCAGTATATCAGCTCCATACACTTTGATTCCTTTGTACATTTGTTGACCACGAAGATGCGTTTGCCCCAATTCATCGGTTTCGGGGGCAGCTAGTTGAAATTCAGTAGTCGCTTGTTCAATTTGCATCACATTTTGCAGCGCTTCGAGGTAAGCAATGGCTTGCCCCTGCCAGTCATTTTTAGCCGTAGCAGCTAATGGAATGGTACCACTCACAAAAATGGGCAAGCCCGATTTTTCATCATACGTCACTTGCAAACTACCCTTGGAAACAGGGCGTTGTAGCACCTTTGGCGAAGCCAGGTGGGTTGAGAAAAGCCCATTGAAATTGGTAGCGCTGGGCACTGCTGCTTTCCAGGCACGCAAGGGCTTTATATCTTTTAAATGATACGCCTGATCGGCTTTTTTAATTTGGTCAAGGTGCGTCTTCATTTGACCATAGCCAATTCCAGCGCTTAAAAAGCACAGCAGGAACAGGATTGTTCTCATTGTTAGAAACTTATAAATTAATTTAATAATAAAGGTGTTTACCGTGTGATTTTAGAATGTCAATATTTTTATTAGGTATTATAATAACAATTGAAGACGGCGTTGCTTTATTTTATGGGTGCTTGGGCGTTTTTTGTAACATCAGTTAGTTTTTTATAAAATGCTTGAATAGTATGATCGGCGGTGAACTCCGGATCACCCCAGGTATAAGTTGCATTCATTTTTTTATCTTGCAAAGTAATAAAGTAATAAATATTACTTGGCTTATTTACTTGCTTTTCGTCCAATTTTAATGCGGTTGCTTCTTTAAAGAGTGCTTTGGCTTCCTTGACATTTAGTAAGCCCAGTTGGAGGGTTATATTGTCAAAACTATTGTTGCGAAATAATTGCCCATTTTGCAGCAACGTGTAGGTCGTAACCGCTCCCGTGAAGCCGCCCCCATCGCCAAAGCGCAACTGGAGATCGGGAAGATTTTCGGCGGTATAAGGCTTGCGCTGGCATCCGAGTAGCAGGATACCCAAAAGGAACGCGAGGGGCAAAAATTTGTACATCACTTGTGGTTTTTGTTGCTCGTTTGCGCAGCAAGTTGAGGAAAAAAAATACGAAAGCCAAATGCATTTGGATTCATTTTTGTAAGCCAGCAGCTCATTTGTAAAAATTTGGCATTATTTAAGTAGATTTAAGAAAACGTTAAATTTTTGATAACATTTTTTATGACAAAACTGCCCTAACTTGCAGGATTATAATCAATCTTAAATTTCGAAGTAAAAAAGCGAAATTATGAAGCAATTTTTTTTACTCCTGGCATTTTGTGGATTTTTCGCAGCATTGGATGCTAATGCTCAATCCTGCACCAAAAGCACTGCGGCTAAAGCTGCGGCGATGGATCAAAGCATTGTAAAAAAAGTAAGCACCTCGGGCGAAGTGAGTTACATGCGTAAAAAAGTGTGCCCGGCAACGGGTGAAGTAACGTATGCCAATGTGGAGTATTGCAGCAAAAGTGAACGTTTTGTGCCGGTTTCTGCGAGCTATACTAAGCCTTCTTGTAGCAAAAGTGTAGCTTCTTGTTCAAAATATTATAGCAAAAATGCAATGGCAGCCAGTTTCGACACACCTGCTAATTGCACGGCTGCGATGAAAGCTGCCTGCCTGCAAGCCAATCAGAAAGCACAGGTCGCAAAAGCAGCTTTTGCAAGCGTTGACAATCGTGTCATCAAGCCATAAAAAATTGGAATAATGGAACATCAATGTTTCCATTATTCCAATCGTCTTATTTCTCTCTATTTTATAACGCTTTTGGATACAGTTTCGGAAAAGAGATTGCCTTGTCGGTATTCCTCTAAAACTTGTCGTATTGTTGCGGTTAGGTTTTTGGGCAGTTCATCCAAATGAAACCACTGCGCTTCTTTGAATTTGTGTGTTTCGCGTGCCTGCAACTCGCCTTCCCATTTGTAAGCTTTGAAATAGAGCACAATCCGCTGCTGGTCGTTTTTTACTTTTTGCAAAACGTGAACCAACTGGAGGTCTTTTTCTTTTAACAAAATGGCAGCTTCTTCGTGGGCTTCACGTACCAGGCATTGCCGTGCCGATTCGCCCTCTTCAATGTTGCCACCCACCAGGGTATAGTTTCCCCCATTGGGTTTGGTCTGTTTGAGTAGCAAAATTTGTCCTTTATGGTATAAAATGAGCCGAACTTTCAGTGAAATCCTCATGGGTGTTGTTGGTTTAAAAAAAATACGAATCTACAAGCCCTTCGTTTTTCAAACAACCTTTTTGTCGTCAGAAAACAATTTTTTACAAGATAAATATGAATAAAAGTTTGATTTTTTTTATCAAATTTAACGGTCAAATCCAGAAAAAGAAATTCTTCTTTAGAATCTTGTAAGAGATCATAGAAGAACCCCTAGAACAATACCCTACATATTGCTTATTTTTTATCTTTGCCCAGAGAAGAGCGGAGGGTCCCCTAAAAGAATGTAAAAAAAAGCGATGAAAAACGTAGTATCGGTATTAGATGCGTTTTATTTTCTCAATTTCACCGAAAGCTGCGACCTTTACCGGGATTTTAACGTCAGACTCCCCGTACAAGCAACCATTTACTAACAAAGCCAAAGTATCTATGTATTACGAGAACGTATTGGCAACTATCGGCAACACGCCACTCATCAAACTGAGCCGAATTTGTAAAGACTTACCGGGTACCATCTTAGGCAAAGTGGAAGCGTTTAATCCAGGAAACTCAGCTAAAGACCGTATTGCCTTGTACATGGTAGAAGAAGCTGAGCGCAAAGGCAAGCTCAAACCCGGCGCCACTATTGTAGAAGCCACCTCCGGCAACACCGGTTTTAGCCTCGCGATGGTTTGTGCGCTCAAAGGCTACAAATGCGTGCTGACCGTCTCCAGCAAATCATCCAAGGAAAAAATATCGCTGCTGCGCGCTTTGGGTGCCGAAGTGATAGTGTGCCCCGCCGATGCTGAACCGGATGACCCCGCTTCCTATTACATGCGTGCTGAACAATTGGCGAGAGACATCGAGAATTCTTATTATCTTGGGCAAAACTGGAATCAGGGTAATTCCGATGCGCATTATTATACAACGGGTCCTGAAATCTGGAAGCAAACCGAAGGTAAAATCACCCATTACGTATGCTGCGTTGGCACGGGTGGGACGCTTTCGGGTACGGCACGTTATTTGAAAGAACAAAATCCAAATATCAAAATCATCGGCGTGGACGCCTATGGCTCCGTGTTGAAGAAATACTGGGAAACCGGCGTTTTTGACAAATCCGAAATTCATTCCTGGAAAGTGGAAGGACTAGGAAAAACCATCATCCCGGACAATGTGCATTTCAACTTGATTGACGACTTTATCAAAGTGACCGATCGCAGCAGTGCGCACCGGGCGCGGCAATTGGCACGTTTGGAAGGTTTGCTGATGGGCTATTCCAGTGGTTCGGCGTTGCAAGCTGTTTTCCAAATGAAAAAGCAACTCAAGCCCGATGATGTGGTCGTGGCGCTATTCCCCGATCATGGCAGCCGCTATGTGGGTAAAATTTATGACGACGATTGGATGAGACAACAAGGTTTCCTGGGCGTTCACCATCCTACTTCGCAGTACGACAGCTTTAAGCGGTTATACAAAAAATACGTGCATAAATACAAACGCTATATCAGGCAAACATTGAGCATCTAAAACCCATTGTCATTTTGAATTTTAAAGCATAATTTTCATTTTTTTTTGACAGTGCAATGATTTTTATCAGCACCAAACGGTAACAACTCTTCTTACATTTGTTACAAATTTTTTTAACCAAAACGAAGTTTCTTATGGGTTATAATGGCAAAACAGGTTTTATCTCCAATGAGAATGTCTCCTTGCCAATTTTTCAAAATAAGTGGCTTGACAAACTGACACGCTCGCACATTTCGATTCCGGTGTCGCTGTTTTTTTTATACGCCGCCGGGTTGTTGTATTACACAACGATTGCCACGGAGCTGACGACGGTGCAAGTGGTCGCTTTGTTCTTTGGTGGTACGTTTTTCTTCACCTTCATCGAGTACGTAGCGCATCGCTGGCTGTACCATCCAGGTGAACATGCTTCCGAATCGCGCCAAAAATTTTGTTACACGGTACACGGCATTCACCACGACTATCCAAAAGATAAACGTCGTTTAGCCATGCCTCCTGCAGCAAGTGTCTTAGCTGCAACGATACTGCTTTTGATTTTCCGCGTCGCGCTGGGTCAGTATGCGTTTGCATTTTTAGCGGGTTTTATGGTAGGATATGCCCTGTATTTGCTCGTGCATTATAGTGTCCACATTTTCCGTATGCCAAATAATTTTCTGAAAGCTTTGTGGGTCAATCATTCCATTCACCACTATAGCCCCGATGAAATCATGTTTGGCGTATCTTCGCCGCTGTGGGATTATGTGTTTGGCACCCTGCCAAAAAAAGAAAAGAAAAAAGGCGTGGAAGTAAAAGCTTAAACATTATAATTTATAATAAAAATATCATAAAGGCTCTGAATGATGCATTTGGAGCCTTTTGTTTTTGCCTTATACTTGAGTTTTTTTAGCTTACAAATTTGTACCCTACGCCGCGGATAGACAAAAAATGCCTGGGTTCGTGTGGTGCTCGTTCAAAATATTTACGAAAGCTGAGTATAAAATTATCAATTGTGCGCGTCGAGGGATACACATCATATCCCCAGACCGATTGTAATATTTGCTGCCGCGAAACTACTTCATTTTTACGATCTATTAATAATTTTAATAACATCGCCTCTTTTTTTGTCAAATGCACATTTCCATTTACACCCTGAGCTTCATATGTTGCAAAATTTACCCGATTGCCATCAAATTCGTAAATATCCGGCGTATTTTCAGGCGATTTACTCGTGCGTTGAATGAGTTTTTGCACACGCAACAGCAGTTCTTCCAGCACATACGGCTTGGTCAGGTAGTCATCCGCACCTTTGCGCAAACCCGCAATGCGATCATTGGAAGTATCTTTGGCAGTCAGCATAATGATGGGCACATCCGTATTGGTAAGGCGCACCTGCTCTGCCACCTGAAAGCCATCCACTTCAGGCATCATGACATCCAGAATCAACAGATCAAAATGCTGCTCTCTAAAACGTTTCAGCGCATCTTTGCCATTGGCAGCCGTCACCACTTCATAATTTTCCAACTCCAGATTCAATTTCAGCGTCTCGCGCAAACTTTCTTCATCTTCCACTAGTAATATTCGCATCATTTGAAATACGATTTATGATTTACGAAGTATAATTTATCACCCCATCCTCCTATCCCCCCATCCTTCCACTTTCCACCGGCAATTCAACCCTAAAAATAGTTCCTTTCGGCTCATTGTCAAGCACTTCGATGGTACCTCGATGCGCTTTGACAATCTGCTCAACAATGTATAACCCTAAACCAGTGCCTTTGGTTTTACGGGTATCTTCACTGCCTACCCGATAAAATTTTTCAAAAATCTGCGTCTTCTCCTTATCCGGAATTCCAATGCCCTGATCCGCTACTGCAAAACGGATATGCCCGTTCTTTTGCTCAAGACTAACGTCAATTTGTTGAGTATCAGCAGAATACTTCACCGCATTTTCTAACAGATTGAGCGCTACCGACGTCAATCCCGATTTATCCCCAATGACAATCGGATGTGTTGCCGATTCTTTGTAATGAAATACGGCTATCGGATATTTTATTTGTAACTTATGCACTAAATCTTGTAATAACTCTGCTACATTAACCGGCTCCAAATAAGGCTGATACGCAGTTTCCAATTTGGCAGACAACAGCAAATCTTCCACCAACATGTGCAGCCGGTCGGTTTCAAAAAGTCCCGTATTCATTAGCTTCTCCTGTTGCTCCCGCTTCAATTCGCGTTTTAGCATGGTTTCAAAAACCAATCGGATACTTGCAATTGGCGACTTCAATTCGTGTGTAATGGATAATAAAAAATTACGGCGTTGTTTTGCAGCATTTACTTCTTTATTATAACCGCGATTAATGAGCCAAATACCCACAATCAGGCTAAACACAAATACCATCGCCTCTCCTAAAATCATCCACTCCTGCCGCTGATAATGCCGCGACAAATCTTGATATGCGCCACTCCGATAAAATTCTTCGTTGGTTTTTACCTCCCCCTTTGCCACCAACACCAATTTCAGGTAATCGCTTTTGGCATAAAACGCGTCCCGGTTTTTGGTAAATAACAACACCGACCACCACGCAAACGCCATAAGCATGTACGCAATGACGACGTACGACAGTAAACGAAGCCGAATGTTGTTCGTTGAATTCATGTATGTAATTTGTAGGTTGAATCGTTGAAGGGTTCATGCTATCACCCCATCACCCCATCACCCCATCACCCTTTCAACCTTTCAACCCATCAACCCTTATCAAACACCACGTCCAAAGCATCACAAATGCGCTCTGCCGCGTTTTGCAAATCGCTGTCAGAATGCGCCGCCGACACAAATCCGACCTCATACCCCGATGGACCAAAGTAAATGCCGCGTTGCAAACATTCTAAATGAAATATTTTAAAGTGCGCCATACTCGCTGGATCGATCTGATCTGCCCGCACCATTCGCTCGCGCGAGAACGCCAGCCAAAAGATAGAACCCACCTGCGGAATGCTTACCGGATAAGCTTTTGAATTACAATATTCTTGAATTTGTCCTACAAATCGCTGCGTTTTAGCTTCCAGATTTTCATAAAAACTCGGCAAAGTCAATTGCTCCAGCGCCGCTTTGCCTGCCGCCATTGCTACTGGATTCGCGGAAAGCGTACCTGCCTGATAAACAGGACCTTCGGGCGCTACATGACTCATAATTTCCCGGCTGGCACCATAAGCGCCCACCGGCATACCACCGCCAATGATTTTACCGTAGGTAATAATATCTGGTTGAATATCATAATACCCCGCCGCTCCTTCAAATCCTACCCGAAAACCGGAAATCACTTCATCAAATATTAATAAAACGCCGTATTCTTTACATTTTTCTTTTAAAAATTGTAAAAATGAGCGTTCTTGTAATAATAAGCCATTATTCGCCGGAATGGGTTCGATGATAATGCAGGCAATTTCCTGTGCTTGCATTTTCAAAGTGTGCTCCAACGCTTCCCGATCATCCAATGGCAACACAATTGTTTCTTTTGCAAACGCCTCTGGAATGCCCGCCGAGGTGCTCACGCCAAAAGTTACCAATCCTGACCCTGCTTTCACCAGCAACGAATCCACGTGCCCGTGGTAACACCCTTCAAATTTTATCACCTTGGTCTTGCCCGTCACGCCACGCGCCAATCGAATTGCCGACATCACCGCCTCGGTGCCCGACGTCACAAAGCGAATTTTTTCGATAAACCGATTGTTCCCCAAAATCAATTTTGCCAGCGCGTTGCCCCTTTGAGTAGGTGCCCCGAAGGAAATGCCATTTTCCACTGCTTCGATCACGGCTGCACGCACCTGTGCATTGTTATGCCCCAAAATGAGCGGACCCCAGGAACAACAAAAATCAATAAAGGTATTGCCATCTTCATCCGTTACACGGCAGCCGTCGCCTTTTTTGAAAAAAATCGGCGGACCCACCACGGATTTGAACGCCCGCACCGGCGAGTTCACCCCACCGGGGAAATACTGTTTTGACTCTTCAAACAAAGCCGCCGAGCGCGCCCGGCTAATTCGGGTATCTTTTAGTTGCATGTTGTTGGACTTTATTCCAAAGGAATCCATTGGGAGACGATAGACGATGGACTTTGACTACTCTGCATCTGTAATCTTGTGCCTAACGTCTAATCTTTTAAAATACAAAAGTAAGCACAAAAGTGAGCTTTTTGTTGGGAAAGCCGTGTCAGCTGTACGTAATTTATAAAAATAGAAGATAATACCTCAGCTGTTTTTTTGCTTTTGCAATGTTTGCCACCCATAACGATCCACATTTTGCTGGAGCAACAAGTACAATCCAGCCGCCATTATCAACGAAGACGGAAACGCCGACCCCACTCCAAGTGGCGCAATACTTACCAGAAAAAGGATGCCGCCCAACGCCCCCAGTTGAAAGATTTTTCCCTTCAGAAGCAGGGAAATACCAATCAGAAATTGGCATACTGCAATTGTACTTACAATTGCGGTGATATGCTGACTAAAAAAACCTTCAATGAAGTCGCGGTAAAAAGCAAAAAAAGCGTGCTCCGCATAATCCAAATACAATTGTGGCGCATAGAGTGCCGTGTTGACATTTACGCCACTTACCCAGACAAAAAGCAAGACGTACAAGAATCGCGCGATGACCGGCTTCTTCCAACTCAACAACACCAGCACCAACGCTACCAAATTGGAACTCGCATAAGCTATAAGCAAAGTTTGATGATTGCTAAAATCCATTTTCGTTTTGTTTTTTATCAAAACCTTCGCTTTAGGAATGTCTTCTTTTTTTCAAGCGTCCACAAATTCTCCAATGAACTCATTTTTTACAATGATTTATGTCAAAGGAAATGCTTACTCCGCACTTTTCATTTTCTTTGCAAATGCAATCTTCCATTTCAATTGAACCATTGGCGCTCGCCGACATCGATCAGATTCCTTCCTTTCAGCCCAAAGATTGGAGCGACGTAGCTTCGCGCTTTCGGGCGCATTTTGGGCAGCTGTATTTTTATCCTATTAAGGCAGTGAAAAACAAGGAAATGGTAGGCATCGGGCAATTAATTGTATTTGAAACGTCTGCCTGGCTAGGCAATATCATTGTAAAAGAAAGCCATCAACAGCAAGGAATTGGAAGGCGTATTACACAGCATTTAATGGAAATGGCAAAAGTATTACATCGGGAAGAAGTATTTCTACTTGCTACCGCTCAAGGACAGCCTTTGTACGAAAAACTCGGTTTTCAAACAAATGGTCGTCACGATTTTTACAATCTTGAAAATTGGACGCCAATTCCTCCTCCACACCCGGCAATTCGTCGTGCTGAACCGCCTCATTTTAATCAAATACTGACCCTCGATGAACAAGCATCCGGCGAGCAACGAAGCGCGTTGCTACAACGCTATTTTGAAAACACCTGGGTTTTTGTAGCGGAGCATCAAACAAACGTAGAAGGATTTTACATGCCTGATTTAGGAGAAGGACTCATCATTGCAAAGCATGCAGAGGCTGGCATCGCCCTATTGGAATTCCGAAACAAGCCTCAGGTAGTGATTCCTACCAATCATCTGGAACTTTCCAGCTATTTAAAAAACAAAGGTTGCCAATGTTTTCGCAATGCCGCACTGATGTATGTTAGCAAAAACAAACATGGGCAACCTGATATGATTTACAGCCGAATCGGTGGCTATGCCGGCTGACAACAGTTACTGATTACCACCTAAAATATTGAAAGACAATCCTAAATAATAGCCCATTTCATACACATCTTTTGTCGGCACATTATTCACCTCCGACTGGAAGCGATCTCCCACTTCAAAGCCCTGCGCCAGGCGCTCCACGCGCGTTCCCATGAGCCCTCCGTTCAACACCAGGCGTTCTCCTCTGCCAATAATTAAGCTCGGACCCAAAAAGAAAGAAGCCGATTGCCCCGAATCGCCCGAAATTGGCAAGCCAATTCCAAAATTGCCACCGAAAGAAATATTTCCCTTGCTTTGCCCATAAAAATGAAAAAAAGAAGCAATAATTGGCAAAAAGCTATCCTTATCCTCCGCCCGAATGATGCTATCACGCACAAAATACGACTGCGGACGATCAAACAACTGCCCAAACGCCACTCCGATGCTGGCATTTACCTTAAAACCACCAGCCACGGCTACCTCAATCGGCGCCATTTGCATGCGCGGCGCTTTATTTGATTGCCCTATTTCATTAGGCGTGAACTGGATATTGAAAGTAATTTGGTCGCCATCTACACCGGCACGATAGTTTTTTGAAAACGTATTTGCTTGCAACGCTTCGTATTCGCGCCACAGAGCCGCCAGCTTGGAAATATCTACCTCCGGCAGTTCCGTCACCAGTTGCAGCAGCTTATTTTCCATATCCGTAATCTCCTCCTCCTGCGTCGAAGTCTGATCGTACAGTTGAACCGTCGGTGTCAAATATTGAGATTGGATCAATAAATTGTCAGAAAACTGGCTGTTCAGCGTTTCCTTCACGCTATTCAGGCGTGCCTTTTCTTCCCGAAAATCATCGTGCTTTTCTTTCACGGTTTCCAGCAACGTCACCAACTGCGCGCGGGTATTGCCCTTTCGCAGCAAAGAATCCAGATTAAGCTCTAAATTTTCCTGAGTCGGCGGCAGATTCAATGCCTTGCACATGTACTCTTTCGTCATGCGTTTGATTTGATCAGGCTTCAAAGCAGGGTCAAATTTTATCTTTTCAATCTCCTGAAATATCAAAGCATTCACCTGATGCGATTCTACCAAAGACTGCACCTCCTGTCGCTTATTGTCAATTTCCGCTGTAATCGCCTGCATCTTTTGCAAGGTCTGATTAAACGTTTCCATGGAGCGCGTCAACTCCTGAAACATCGCCCGGCTGATGCCCAGCGAAGCATCAAACGAAGTAGGAGCATCCCCCCGATCCTCGGTCGTTTTATCCCCCAGCAAAAAGCCGCCACGACTATCCGTCAAGGACAAAAAGTCGCTTGCATTTTTACCCAATGTCGGAAAAATCGAACTCAACGCACTCGGCGTCACACTCGACGGCAGGCGAATTTCGGTACTTTTCTGTTCGATCACCACATCATACAAGTAATTGTTATACTGCTCCAGGTGTAAAATGATATTCGCGCCTTGCCGCACAACCGGACGCTTCACCACCTGGCTGTCCACGACATAGCGAGGCGTTTGCGTTTGCAGATCGTAATAAATATGCAAATCCTGCGCAAAAAAAGCAGTGGAGAAAAACATCAACAGAACAATGAGGTTTAAGTGTTTCATGGAATAGACTGGTTTTCAGATTCGTTTTACAAAATACATTAGACCTTTTACGGAATTAGCCTTCGGCGTCTTTCTTTCCCCATGCAAAATTGGGGCACTCCGATGTTTTTTGCAGAAACCCAATGATTTTAGCGACCACTTGCGCGTCCAAATTGCTTTCAAAAGCCGAGTTTACCTGCAAGAAACACTAATCCGTACAAACGCCCTTTCCTACTATGCAAATGTAAAACTTTTTTTGAATCACACATTGCATGATCCACTTTTTAGCGCACTGATTTTCAACTGTTTTGAAGCCATCAGCCGCAAATGATACAGCGCATCCTACACACCTGGAGCCGTAGGATGCGCTTGTTGCTTACTCCGTTGGCGTGGTTTGATCCGTAGCAGCGCCATCCCCACCCGCGCTAAAGTTTACCTCAAAACCCCAGTCACCCAGCATCTGCTCACTGCCTCTGTACATGCCCAAAAGCAGGTCGCGCACTGCCCGCACGATGTATTTAATAGTGTTGGTGGTTTTGGTATTTTGCCCTTTGTCTAAGCCTAGTGCAATATTGCGGAGTTGGGTCGCTTTTTCCTTTTCGCGGTTTACGGCTTGTGCTTCCTGTGCTTTCTGTTCGGCTTCGGATAGGCGGGTATTCAACAAATCCCAGTTCAACGATTGGAGTAAGCTGTTCGGTCCATCGCTGTAGTGCTTCTGCAAAATGAGTTTTGCTAAAGCAATGATCTGCTCCGATCCACGCGGAATGATGACTTGTACAGCGCCTTTTGGCGAATTGACCGTATAACCCCAGTCACCTAATGCGCGTTCGTTGCCACGATAGTGCGCAAGTAAAATATCTCGTGCCGCAATAATGAAATATTTCACCGTGCCAGTAGTATAAGAGCTCTGTCTGCTATCAGAGCCCAAAATGAGGTTACGCTCCTCATTGAGTTTCTCGCGGCGGCGTTCCAGTTCCTTTGTTCGGTTGTTTTCAAAGCGTGCAGTGTTTACCAATTGTTGCAGTTGATCCATCCAGGCAGATGGCAGTCGTGCCGCAGTGTTGTCTTGGTAATACTTTTTTAAGATGAGTTCTGCCAAGGTGAGTAGTTTATCCGGATTATCCGGCACCACTACAGAAAAGTTTCTACGTGGCATGTAAAGATGTTTTTGATTATGAAAAACGGTTAATATCTCTCGCAAGATAAGAAAAATAGGGAATCATAGCTACTTTACGCATTACTTTTTTTGTAAAATAATGTAAATTTTGATGCCGTTTTTTACGTTTTTAAGAAAGTTTTTGCTTTCCGGCGCGTGTTCCTTTTATTTATGAACAAAGTATTTTGATATATTGCCAAATACAAATGATATTTTGGGAAATACAAATGATTTTTTGTCAAAGTTTTATCATGTCCGGACAAATGCAATTACAAAACGGACGCATGAAAGTCCTTTTTGACCAAATACAAAGCATTTTTGATTGAACTTACGTATCATAACTTTGCCCCGACTGGATGTGTATTTACACAAAACTCGTCTGTATTTAAAT
>CAZFBN010000009.1:0-65803 GCA_964517145.1 uncultured Saprospiraceae bacterium | reverse complement strand
CGGCAAAGCGATTAATCTTGTCCTCAATCGAAGGGCAATAGCGCGGACCCAAGCCCTGAATGCGTCCGTTGAACATCGGCGAGCGATCAAAGCCTTCTTTTAAAAGGTCGTGCACCTCGTCATTGGTGTAAGTAATATGACAAGGCAATTGTTTTTCTAGCTTTGGCGTATCGGTGTAAGAAAATTTACCTGGATTTTCATCGCCGGGCTGCAATTCCATACGCGAATAGTCGAGCGAGCGCCCGTCCACGCGCGGTGGCGTCCCTGTTTTCATGCGCCCTGCCTCGAAACCCAATTGAATCAACTGTTCCGTAATGCCCGTCGCTGCTTTCTCGCCTGCACGACCACCGCCAAATTGCTTCTCACCAATATGAATAATGCCGTTTAGGAACGTGCCATTCGTCAAAACCACTGATTTTGCTGGAATTTCCAAACCCATACCCGTTCTAACACCGATTACCCGTCCATCTTTCACCACTAAACCCGTCACCATCTCCTGCCAGAAATCAATATTTGGATGGGCTTCCAGCATCATCCGCCACTTGTGGGCAAATAGCATCCGGTCACTCTGCGCGCGCGGACTCCACATCGCCGGACCTTTCGACAAATTCAGCATGCGAAATTGCACCATCGTATGGTCGGTCACAATGCCAGAATAGCCGCCCAAAGCGTCAATCTCACGCACAATCTGCCCTTTTGCCACGCCGCCCATTGCCGGATTGCATGACATTTGAGCGATGGTTTGCATATTCATCGTTGCCAGGAGCACCTTTGAGCCCAGATTTGCCGCCGCTACCGCCGCCTCACAACCCGCGTGCCCCGCGCCCACCACAATTACATCGTATGTTGGAAACATTTTATATTTTCAATTTACAAAAAGTTGATTACAATTTTATGCTAAGCTTACAAAATTGTTCAAATCCTTTCCCAGAACATTACTAAATGAATTCTCCTTTTCCACTTTTCCATCACTCAAACGATACTTGTGCCACATTTTTAATTTATAATCATAAACAAATCCTTCTTCTACATCATAATCTTTCATCAATGTAATTAGCTTTTGTAAGTCTTTTTTCACACCTTGCGTATGCGTGATTTCAATAATAACTTTTGTTAAATCAGTTTTCATATCCACTAGCATAATATCTGGCACCGGACTCGTCTGGCTTTCGTCAATCATCGTCTCCGGATAAGGGAACAATTTACTTTTGCCCTGCACATATAACTCTGTTAAACCATAAATCAGTTTCGTAATAATGGCTTGGTGCTGGCGCGGCGCGTTAATGCCCATAAGAATCAGATTGTCTTGCATAAGTGGAAAATTAGTTCTTCGCAAAATTACAAAAAAGCCTGCTATCAGTTTGATTGTCAACAGCGCGAAGGGGAAAAACGTTCGGAAAGAAAATTGAAAAGACCTCAAAAGTTGTTAAGCATTTGTCAGGGGAATGCCTGCATACACCGCCTCCAACTTCACTGCACAATCCAAAATAGCAATCGTTTCTTCTTGCTTATCCGCATAAGAATACTCCCACTCGCGCTCCCCCTTGCGACGGTAGCTGTGAATGTTGATTTTATTTTGCTCTACGATAATATATTGTTGCAAAGAAGGGATGCTGCGATAGCAAGTCCATTTATCGATTCGATCTTGCTGTTCAGTGCTATCAGAAAGAATTTCAATCAAAACAGCAGGATTCAGCGTAGCTTTCATTTTCTTTTTGTGCTGATAGAATTGTTCTTCGCCACAAATGATTACTAAATCAGGATAAAAAACTTTATTACATTCCGGCACTAAAATCATCCGATCCGAGGTGTAACGCATACAGCCTTTGGCTTTAAGACAAGCTGCGAGTTCGTCTGACAAATTGGTTTGAATACGCCCATGTTCCGGGGAAGCATATGCCATCGCCCGTATTTCGCCATTCCAAAACTCATGTTTTTGCTCTGCTTTATATTCCATATCGAAATACGCTTCCAAAGTATAATGTTTGGGATGGTTCGCGGTGCCTGATTTTGCAGTCATTTTCCGGTATTTCTTACAAATATCGCTAAAAAAAATGGAAGGAACAAGTTGGCTAGAATAACAGAAAATGCATTAAGAAAATTACAATATTTATAAAAATTAGGATGTGCTTAATGTTTTTTATTTACTATTTCAGTGATATAACAATTTTGTTTAACGGTATCAAATGGCTTATCCAGCGTGCGAAAAAATGCTGTTCCAACCTGAAAAAAGCCATTCACCGGAAAGTAAAAGAAGTATTTCATATGATACCATTAGTTTTTTTTATGATAAAAACTAAATACGGTCACCCGCTACAAAAGCAAACGACCGTATTTATGATATTGTAAATAGTAATTTACCGTGACTTTTGGCGGGAAGAACCCTGCTGTGCTTCCTTATTAATTTTTTCAATCGCCAGGTCATTCAACAATTCGTCGGTATCTTTTTCCTCATCCAACGTTTGTGCCAGCAGATTTGCCACTTCGTCTTCGCCCAGCATGTTTGCGTAATGGCGAGCAGTGCCATATCCTGCAATTTCATAATGTTCAACACGCTGTGCAGCAGCAATTAATGCCGCATCGCGTGCTTCATCAGAAGCTGCCATTTTTATCACTTCTTGACCCTCTTTCACCAAGCCCTGCATGGCTTTGCAAGTGTGCCCCTCAACTTGGGTATCCATCTGCTTGGCAATTTTTTCAAGGCGGTCGCGTTGTTTTTTTGTCTGCTCCAGGTGCGTTTTAAAAGCTTTTTTTAGTTGCGCATCGCTGGCAGCTTCTTCCATTTGCGGCAAAGCCTCGATAATTTGTGTTTCTGCGGAGTACAAATCCTGCAATTCATGCTCCAATAGTCCTCTGATATCGGTGATCTTTTTCATATGAAACTCAATTAAAGTTTTAAAAATTTAGAATAGCTTTTACTTAGCGAGGCACTTGTACTGTTGTAACGAGAGAGAAAAGGGGATGTTCAGTACTTCAATAACAAATCTTTTACAAGTTTTTTTCAAAAAAAGATTCATTTTAAAGTTGGAAAAATAAGGCTTACTTTTGCTACATGTCTTTCATGCGCACGCTACTCATATATGGATGGATCGCTTTGATGGCGGCTTATAGCACCAAGCAAGTCATTGATAAAGCATTGATTTTCAAAGTAAAACAAACGAGTGGCGCGTCTTTTTTCTTCGCACATGACGACGCTTCTTTTTTATTGCCCGATAAACCAAGCTCTGGCACGCTTCCAAACGCATTAGAAAAAAATATTTTCAAATTTTACACTTATCATAATCAAAAGCTAATTTCCACTAGCAATTATTATAAAAATCTCTTTTTCATTAACCATCCAACCTATTGGGTGATTTTTATTGCTAAAATCATTTATCCTTTCCATTATTTCTGGTGATCCATTTAATCTATTCTTTCAATCCCTCACTTTTTACAAAGTGATCTATTTATTCATTCGGTGTGTAATATTGAGCAGCTTTTTCACGCAGCGCGGTGGAGTTTGCATAAAGTTTAAAGCACTGATTATCAGATACACTTTGTGAAAATATAAATTAAAAACGCTCAATAAATATTCTTATTGATAAAAAAATTAAAACATTATAAAATGGATTTCTCAACAATCATCATAATATTAATTGTAATATTGGTTTGTATGATTCCTTTCTGGTTAGTCATTCAAGCTGAACGCAACAAAAAGAAAAAATTTATTCAGCACTTGCTCGATGCAGGGCGTCAGCACCAGTTGCAACTTTCTGATTATGAGACCTTTCGTGGCAAATCACTTGGCATAGATCAGACGAATAAAGGCTTTGTTTTTGTAAACCAACAACAAGGACAAGCAGCACAAATTGTAGATTTGAAGCAAGTGCATGCAGTAAAACTTGGTGAGCGAACAAATAAAATTGAGCTGCAATTTCAACCCGTTCAAACCATCGTATTTTTCGATGCAGATTTGGATGACCCGACGCAATTAGGACTTTTCCGCGAAAAAGCAAAAGAATGGATTAGCAAAATAGAGGCAGTTTTATAAAACGTTTATAAAAACAACAAAAGTGCGTGATTTTTTTACAAGGAATTACGCACTTTTATAAAATTACACCTTAATTATTACGCACTTTTCCGGTTTCCATCACTTTCAATGTAATACGCTGCACGCCATTCACCACACTATCGCGCATAAACTGCTCAAGCATAACGATATATTTACCAGTTTGATTAAAATACGCCCCCTCCTGAATGGGAATCTCGATATTGCAAGATTTAGAACTGCACTTGCCCTGCCACTCCCCCGCGGCATTGGCTAACTCCAATGAAACCGGCTTGCTCAGGCGAGTGCCATCGGGAAATTGCGTACTGATACGCGTATAAAGATTTTGCGAAGCAAACGCCGTAGTATGTTTCAAGTCTAATAACAAATCATACAATGTGATTGTATCGGCAATTTCAAATTCAAACCGCAAAGAATCTGCATACGTCCAGGCTTCATTTTCAATAGTGTAGCTTTTTTTGAGGGCATATTTCGGACCGCAACCCAATGCAATCAGCGCAAGAAAAGCAGTAATAATGTAAAATAATTTCATTGGAATAAAATAAAATGAGACATTAACGAAGTGAGCTAACGTCCCATTTACCGGAAAAATTATTTAAAATAATCCCTCATTTTTTCAAAAAAGCCTTTTTCGCCTTTTAACGGCTGTGGCTGAAAGTTGGGCATATTGCGCAAGCGTTCGAGTAATTGTCGTTCTTCTTCGGTAAATTTTTTTGGCGTCCACACATTGACGTGAATCAATTGGTCGCCCCGCCCATAGCTTTGCACAGAAGGTAAGCCCTTGTCTTTCAATCGGAAAATTTTGCCTGACTGCGTTCCTGGCGGAATTTTGATTTTCACTTTTCCATCAATTGTGGGTACTTCAACACTGGTACCCAGTGCAGCGTCGGCAAAATTGATATAAAGATCGTGCACCAGATTCATGCCATCGCGTTGCAAAAAATCATGTGGCTTCTCTTCAATGGTGATGAGCAAGTCCCCCGGAGGTCCACCTTTCAAACCTGCATTCCCTTTGCCTCTCAAAGACAATTGCATGCCTTCCTCTACCCCTGCCGGAATTTCAATCTCCATCATCTCCTCGCCGTACATCACGCCATCGCCTTTGCATTTTGGGCAATTAGCAGTAACAGTCGTACCGGAACCTCCACAAGTTGGACAAGCGACGGTGGTTTGCATCTGCCCTAGAAATGTATTCTTTACCTGACGCACATAGCCGGCACCTCGGCAAGTGGGGCAAGTGGTCACAGAATTGCTATCCTTGGCGCCGCTGCCATTGCAGACATCACAAGGAATTTGCTTCTTAACTTTAATTTTTTTAGTTACACCCAATGCAATTTCCTCTAAGGTCAGAGTCACTTTGATACGAAGATTCGTACCCCGTTGTCCGCGTGTGCGAGTACCGCCGCTGCTGCGCCCGCGCGCATCGCCCATGTCAAAAAACCGACCAAACGGACTTCCCGAATCGCCGAAAATATCACCAAATTGATTAAGAATATCTTCCATCGTCATGCCACCACTACTACCAAAGCCGCCCATATTTGGATCAACTCCCGCGTGCCCATAGCGGTCATAACGCGCCTTTTTGTCGGTATCGCTCAATACCTCATAGGCTTCGGCAGCTTCTTTAAATTTTTCTTCGGCTGCTTTGTCCCCTGGATTTTTGTCAGGGTGGTACTGAATTGCCAACTTGCGATAAGCTTTTTTTATCGTATCAGCATCTGCGTTTTTTGAAACGCCGAGTACCTCGTAATAATCCCGTTGTGCCATGTCTGAGATTTATTCCAAAGAATTCCTTTGGGACGATTTACGATTTTAGAATTCTGATTGTTTGAATTCGTAAACCAAAAACCGTACTTCTATAATGTGTTTTTATTTTCCAACAACAACTTTTGCGTGGCGAATGATTTTTTCACCCAACAGGTATCCTTTTTCAATCGTGTCCACCACTTTGCCTTTCAGGTCTTCCGTTGGGGCGGGAATTTCTGTCAAAGCCTCATGGAGTTCAGGACTAAAGGGCTGACCATTGCTTTCCATCTGCTCCAAACCCTTGTTTTGCAGCGTGTTAAAAATTTTGTTGTAAATAAGCGAAATACCCTCGCTTAGCTCGCCATTTTGTTTTGCCCTGTCAAAATCGTCTAAAACTGGCAAAAGTGCTGTCACAATGTCCTGTGAAGCGGTCTTCATCAAGTCCAATTTCTCCTTTACCGTGCGTCTTTTATGATTGTCAAATTCTGCAAAAAGCCGCACGTACTTATCTTTGAGTTCCTCATGATCCTTTTGCATGGTAGCCAGTTCCGTCTGAATATTTGTCAAAAGGGTCTGGTATTCATCGTTTTGAGCATTGTCCAGCTTAAAATCTTCCACCGTAGTAGCTTGTTCCTGTTCGCTGATGAGTTCTTGGTTGTCCTGGTTTTCCAGTTCTTCTGGTTTATGGTTACTCATTGTTTTTCGTATTTTATTCCACATACCTGTTGTCTGCAATTTTTTTGCCATTGGCAGAAAGCCGCCATTTTGTCAGGATGTTTTTTACAATTGCGTTTCAAAGGTAAAGATAATTCAACGCTTAGCTGTAACGTTTGGTACAAAGCAACGTTACTATTGCAAAAATCTATTTTACCTTACAAAAAATTCAAAAATTCTGCTAAACTTTAGCCTCTAACCAAGCCGATATGCTAATTATTGAACCCGGAACAATACCAACTGCCGATTTTCATCAGTTTTTGCTAGGTGCCATAGCGCCTCGCCCCATTGCATTTGCCAGTACGATGGACAAAGAGGGCATTCCCAACCTGGCGCCGTATAGTTTTTTTAACTGTTTTAGCTCGAACCCACCGATTTTGGTTTTTTCCTCCAATCGCAAAGTGCAGGGCAATACGACGAAAGATACGCTACACAATGTGCTAGAAACAGGCGAAGTGGTTATCAATGTAGTGACTTACAACATTGTGAGGCAGGCAGCAGTTGCAGGCATTGAATTCCCCAAGGAGATCAGCGAATTTGAAAAAACAGGGCTGACGCCCATTCCATCCGATCTGGTCAAACCTTTTCGTGTCAAAGAATCGCCGGTGCACCTGGAGTGCAAGGTACAGGAAGTAATTCCGCTGGGCGACAAAGGCGGTGCCGGGCATCTCATCATTTGTAAGGTGCTGCGCATGCACGTGGACAAAAGCGTGTTGGATGAAAACGGTCGTATTGATCCGCATAAAATTGACCTCATGGGGCGCATGGGGCGGGCGTACTACGTGCGGGCAAGCGGCGAAGCAATTTACACCATCCTACAACCACAAAATATTATTGGCATTGGATATGACCAACTGCCCGAAAGTTTGAAGAAAAGCAAAGTGCTGACAGGAAATGACTTAGGACAATTTGCAGGTATGACGCATGTTCCTGCTAAAGAGGTGCTGGCTGATTTAAAAAAAGACCCGCACATACAATCCATTCTGCAATCTCAGCATCCGCTGGAAGAACTGCACCGCCTGGCGCAAAAAGAACTGGCTAAGGAAAATCTGGAACGAGCGGCGCAAGTGGCGTGGCTGGGGGAGGAGTTGTCACTTACATAAAATGCGCAGCAGTAGTCCAAACATGCGCCTCATAACATTTTTTCAAACTCTGCTGAAGCCAGTTTTTCGCTTCATCACAAAGCTTAGGGTAAACCATTTCAAAGTCCAGTTGATCTTTGGGGCGGATCGTTTTTGATTTATACAACAACTGAATTTCTGGTTTTAATACCTTGATTTGCTCCACGTTGAAGTAAATGGCATCAAAGGGTAAGTGAATCGCATCATTGCGTTTGTACCGCCAATGTTGATTTTCAATATCCACCAGCATAATTTGCAAACACCACGATCGTTGATCTTCGGATAAAATCCAGATGTCCTGCACGGGTCTTTCGTAAAAAAATGTATCAAAAAAAGGAACCAGCTGCCCCGGCGGCGTAGCAATAAAAATGCGGCTTTGCGGCAAATAGTGCAGCAGTTGTTGTTGATCCTTTCGGGCAATCAAAATATCAATGTCGCCGTGCGCTCGGTAGGTTTTTCCGACAAATAGTTCCAGGGCGTAGCCGCCTGCCAGAATCCAGCGGAGTGTGGGAAAGGTGGAGGTTATTTGGGAAATGGTGAGGGGCTGCCAGGTGTCGGGAAGAGGGAGCGGTGTTTTCATTCAAAGTTGAAATAGTTATTTTTTAGGAAAGAACGAATACTTACTAACGAAAGGGCGCTGACCTAACTATTCCTTCTTTTCTCAACTAAAATCAATCTCCGTATTATCGCCAATGTTTAAACTTGTGCGCATGCCGGTGATGGCGGTATCATTGCCGATGACCGAATGGTGTAGAATGACTTCGCGCAGCGAAGCGTAATTACCTATGATTGAATCTTTTACAATGGCATCGTTGATTTTGCAATTGTGACCGACCGTGACGTGCGGACCAATGATGGAATTGGAAATCTGACAATTTTCACCAATGCTCACCGGATGAATGATGATAGAGCTGTCAAATTCAGGGATGAAACTGGAAGCATAGCCGTCGCGGTCGAGCAAAATGGCATTGGTTTCGAGGAGCACTTCTTTTTTGCCACAATTAAACCAGTTGTCCACCGTATAAGTGTGCAGTTCTGCGCCTTTTTCGATCATGCGCATGAGGGCATCGGTGAGCGGAAATTCACCATTGGTGAGAATATTGTGCTCAATATTGAAGTCCAAAGCTTCTGCTAAGGCTTTGACTTCCCGAATTTTATAAAATCCAACCATTGCCATGTCGGACTTTGGGATGCGCGGTTTTTCAACTACTTTAGAAACAATGTTGTACTCGTCATACTCTACCACCCCAAATTCCCGTGGATTGAGTACGCGCTTCACGCCGAGGTAAGAAAAGGGCGATTCCATGACTTTTGAAAAATCAACATCCACAATCACATCTCCAAAAAAAATCATCACTTCATCTGCCTCTTGCCAGTATTCCCTAGCCACCCAAAGCGCATGCCCTGAGCCCAGGCGTTCCTGCTGCATGACGTATTCTTTGTGAATGGAAGGATAAGCGTGATCCACATAGTCCTTGATTTTTTCGCCCAAGTAGCCAATTATAAACACAAAATCATTGATGCCCACCGCGCGCAGTTGGTCAATGATAAAGGAAATGATGGGTTTGCCCGCTACCGGAATCAGCGGTTTGGGTTGGGTGTAGGTCAAAGGACGAAGTCTGGCACCGGTACCGGCTACTGGAATGATGGCTTTCATAGATTTATGGCAAATGTGACAGATGAAATGCGAAATTTGAAAAACGACTTGTTTTGTGTCAAAGCGGTGTCTAAGTTAGGTAGAATTTTAAAAACGCAGTCAAACAGGGTATTCAAAAAAATAAAAATAGAAAAAGGCATCGCCTTTTGCAAGACAATGCCCTTTCAAAGAGAAAATTAGCAATGTAAATATGTCTTAACCGTTTCCTAAAGCAGCAGCACCCCCAACAATCTCAAGGATTTCGGTCGTGATGGCTTCCTGACGGGCTTTATTGTAACTCAATTTCAAATCGCGCAGCAATTCCTCTGCGTTTTCTGTGGCTTTATCCATTGCTGTCATACGGGCACCATGTTCAGAGGCATGCGTATCCAAGTTGTATCGGTAGAATTGCGTATGCAAAATTTGTGGCACCAAATACCCCAGCAAACCTTCTGCATCTGGTTCAAAAATATACCAGGCACGTTGCTTGCTGCCACTTTCTGCACTCAATTTAGCCACTGGCAGGAATTGTTCTGTTTCCGGGTACTGCGTAGCTGCATTTTTAAAACGCGCATAAGCCACTGTTACCCGATCAAACGTGCCATTTTGGAAGCCTTCCATGAGAAAGCCTGATACCTGCGCGACATTCACAGAGCCTAAATTGTCAAACAGATGCACATAATCCGCAATGAACGTGCAATCAGGATAGCGCTTGCGCAAAAAATCGTAGCCGCGTTTGCCAATACAAAGAATGGTCAGGTTGCCTTTGGCGCGTACCGCTGCATATTCTGTGGAGATAGAACGCACAGCCGCCTTGATGACATTGGCATTGAAAGCGCCAGCCAATCCGCGATTAGAAGTGATGACTACCAGGCATGCTTTTTCAACTGGTCTTTCTTTTGCAAATTCAATGGACAGGTCGTCATCGATGTTAGACAAAATATTGCGCAACATCGAGTTCAGCTTGTCTGCATAAGGGCGCATTTGCTGAATGGCTTGCTGAGCTTTGCGCAGCTTTGCCGCCGAAACCATTTTCATGGCTTTGGTAATCTGCTGTGTATTTTGTACCGAGCGAACCCGTTCCCGTATTTCCTTTAAATTACCTGGCATTTTTTATCAGATTTGCAGAAGTCAGAAGTCGGAAGCCAAACGAATTTCAGAACTCGTCTGGTATCTGATTTCTGGCATCTGACATCTTTAAAATTATTTTTTAAACTGCGAAGCGATCTCCGCTGCCAATGCTTCTACTTTTGACAATTCCTCATCGGGCAGTTGACCTTTTTTGAAAGCTGCCAATGCCTCCGGGTGGCGTTGTTCGAGTGCTGTCAGGAATACTTCTTCAAATACCTGTACTTTTTCTACCGGCACATTGCGCAACAAGTTTTTCGTACCCAGGTAAATGATTGCAACTTGTTTTTCAACAGCAACCGGTGAATACTGCGGCTGTTTCAAAATTTCTACGTTGCGCTTTCCTTTTTCCAAAACTGCCGTAGTTGCAGCATCGAGGTCAGAGCCAAATTTTGCGAAAGCTGCCAAAGATTCATACTGTGCCTGATCGAGCTTCAGCGTACCGGCTACTTTTTTCATGGATTTGATCTGCGCGTTACCACCTACCCGGCTCACGGAAATACCTACGTTGATTGCAGGGCGAATACCTGAGTTGAACAGACGGGATTCCAAGAAAATCTGACCATCGGTAATGGAAATTACATTGGTAGGAATGTACGCCGAAACGTCACCTGCCTGTGTTTCAATAATCGGCAACGCTGTCAGAGAACCGCCACCTTTTACCAGCGGCTGACCAGTTGCATCCGTTGCGTTTTTCAAAGAATCCGGCAAGTCATTCATGTTGCGAGCAATGTCGTCGTTTTGAATAATTTTTGCCGCACGCTCCAACAAGCGAGAGTGCAGGTAGAATACATCACCTGGATAAGCCTCGCGACCTGGCGGACGACGCAACAGCAATGATACTTCGCGGTATGCCACAGCTTGCTTGGACAAATCGTCATAAATAATCACCGCTGGGCGACCTGTATCGCGGAAGAATTCGCCAATTGCAGCCCCTGCAAAAGGCGCATAAAATTTCAATGGCGCAGGTTCGGCAGCAGAAGCAGAAACGATAATGGTGTAATCCATCGCGCCGTACTCTTCCAAAGTACGCGCAACCTGAGCTACGGTAGAAGCTTTTTGACCGGCTGCAACGTAAATGCAATAAACCGTTTCGCCGCGGTCGTGAAATTCTTTTTGATTGATGATGGTGTCAATCGCAATCGCGGTCTTCCCAGTCTGGCGATCGCCGATAATCAACTCACGCTGACCCCGACCAATTGGAATCATCGCATCAATTGCTTTGATACCGGTTTGAAGTGGCTCGTTTACTGGCTGGCGATAGATTACCCCCGGCGCTTTACGCTCCAAAGGCATCTCGTATTTTACACCTTTAATTTCTCCTTTTCCATCAATTGGTTGCCCTAAAGAGTTCACAACGCGCCCCACCATGCCGTCGCCTACCTGAATAGAGGCAATCCGACCGGTACGCTTCACGCGCGAGCCTTCTTTAATGCCATCCCATGCCCCCATCAATACGACCCCTACGTTGTCTTCTTCCAGGTTCAAAACGATGGCTTCCACGCCCGTTTCAAATTCCACCAATTCACCAGCTTGAGCTTTCGTCAAGCCATATACACGAGCAATACCGTCACCCACCTGGAGCACGGTACCAAATTCTTCCAATTCCGTTGTTGTGCTGAAGCCAGACAGTTGCTGTTTCAGTATCGCGGATATTTCATCAGGTTTTACATCAACCATATCTTCGATATTATAATGATCTTGAAATAAAATGCTTAATTATTATATTGTTTGAACCAAAATTTCCAAAACATTAAAATTTCCAGGCTTTTGAGCTGTAAATTTTGATTCTAACATTTACCTAGCAACAATCTGCGAGATATACAAATTGTCATCAAACTCATCCTTGAGTTGTACCAATTGGTGTTTGGTGCTTGCGTCGTACACATTGCCATCAAACTCCAAAATATAGCCACCAATGATGTCCGGATTTACAACGGTCAACAGTTCTACATGCTCGCTTGTTTTACCGCTGCCAATCAGCTTGGCTTCGATGGCTTTTTTAGCAGTATCGTTTAGTGGCGCAGCCGTGGTGATGCGAACGGTTGTGATATGTTTCAGTTTTTTATACGCTATAATAAATTCTGTCGCAATGTCTGGCAAGTACATCTCTCTTCCTTTTTGCGTAAGCACACGCAAGAAAGACATGGTTAAGGCATCATATTTGCCGGTGAACAGTTTTTCAATAATCGCTTCTTTACGGCTATGATGAATAATGGGGCTTTTGAGCATTAAGGAAAAATCGCGAATTTTTACCATCTCCCGAAACGACTGCACATCTTCCAACACGCGCTCCAGCTTGTTTTGCTCTACGGCAACGTCAATCAGCGACTTGGCATATCTATGAGCTATTCTTGCTACCGACATATTTCAGATTTGAAAAGTGAAATTTGAAATTTGAAAAAGGTGTAAGATTTCACCTTTCAAATCTCTCCTTTCCTATTTTAGTTTAATTTCATATCATTCACCAGCGAGTTCACCAGGCGTTCCTGCTCTGCGCCGTTTTGCAATTCTTTGCGCAACAGTTTTTCAGCGATTTCAATCGCCATGGTGCCGATTTGATTTTTTACATCGGTCATAGCAGCCAGTTTCTGGTGCTCAATTTCCATCTTTGCATTGGCAATCATTTTCTGCGCTTCTTCGCGTGCCTTTACTTTCGCTTCCGTAATGATGGATTCTTTTGCCTCATTGGCTTCTTTCAAAATATTGGCACGTTCTTCCTGCGCCTGACGCATCAATTTTTCATTGTCTGCTTTCAGCATCGCCATTTCTTCCCTAGCATGCTTCGCCTCATCCAGAGAGGTTTGAATATCTGATTCGCGCTGTTTCAGGGCATTTTGAATTGGTTTGAACGCAAACCGCGCCATCAACGTCCAGAAAAGAATAAAAATCAAAGTAGTCCAGATCAACAAACCTGGGCTGGGCATCATCACCGAAAATTCTGCTAGAAAAATCATTGCATATCAATTTGGAAATGAGAAAGATGAGAATCAGCAATTTAATGCTGCTCAACTTTCCATTTGATTTTTAATGAATGGTAGGGTTGAACCCAAAACCAACCGTTTTGTATTCAACCCAATGTTTTTTGAGCCGGTTGGCTTACTTGATAAAAATGCTCAAGATGATCGCGATCAGGGCTGCACCTTCGATGAAGGCTGCCATTACAATCATGTTTGAACGAATATCTCCTGCTGCCTCTGGCTGACGAGCGATAGATTCCATCGCTTTGCCACCGATATTACCGATGCCAATACCTGCACCGATTACTGCCAAACCTGCTCCTAAAGCTGCTAACGTACCAGTCATTTTATTGAAATTTATTGATTTATCGTTTATTTTTAATTTGACGTTGACTTATTTAAAGTTCAAATGAAACGTCAAATAAAAAATGATTAATAAAAAATAATCAATGGTGGTGTGGCTCTTCAATCGCTACGCTGATGTAAGACGCCGTCAAAATGCAAAATACAAACGCCTGCACAAATGCCACCAACAATTCAATAGCCATTGTAAACAAAGACAGAGGAATTGCCATCACCGTACCGATGATACCTCCACTCAGACTTTTTCCTGATTCGCCAAAGATGAAAATCAAGCCTACAAAAATCACCAATACGATGTGACCCGCGGTGATGTTGGCAAAAAGACGCAACATCAACGTGAGTGGCTTGATGAATAAACTCATAATTTCTACCGGGGTCAATATAATTTTTACAAAAGCAGGAATACCAGGCATCCACAAGGTGTGCTCCCAGTAGTGCTTGTTGCCGCTGAGATTCGTTACCAAAAAAGTAAAAATAGCCAGCACTGCAGTCACTGCGATGTTGCCGGTCACGTTGCCACTACCTGGAAAAATTGGGATTTGTCCGATCAAATTCAATCCAAGGATGAAGAAGAAAATGGACATCAGGTAGGGCAGGTATTTCTCATATTTGTGTCCCAAAAACGGAACAGCTACTTCGTCGCGAATGAAGGTAAAAATTGGCTCGATGAAAGATTGTAAGCCTTTCGGCGCTTGCCCTTGGCGTTTGCGGTAAGCTTTTGCTACACTTGTGAACATCCAAAATAACAAAATGAACACCAAAATCATGGTGAACACATTCTTCGTAATCGAAAAGTCGTAAAACGAAGTCACACCGCCGCCCAACATGCCGCCGTCAAACGTCGTCTTTTTGTCCAATGCGTAGCATTCGCCTTTGTACACCACAACGTACGTAT
This sequence comes from uncultured Saprospiraceae bacterium, assembly GCA_964517145.1. Taxonomy (GTDB): domain Bacteria; phylum Bacteroidota; class Bacteroidia; order Chitinophagales; family Saprospiraceae; genus JADJNW01. Next base: position 51,192 of record CAZFBN010000009.1, on the reverse strand, counting down.
CTCTTTCTTTGTCTTCCACTACTTCATGCGTGGTATTGATACAATCAATGTCCACCGTTTCTTTTGGGAACTTCTCATCCTTTACGCGCATCACCAAGCCATCATACAACACGTATCCATCCACTGCTTTATGACCTGTGCCGTGCTCGCCCAGGTCAAATTTATTTGCCATAAAAAAAGACCAGCCTTGCGTAGGCGCATACAGGATGACCGGCAACGGCAGGTAAATATCACCGTAAAGGTGAAACACATTGGCGTCGCCAATATGATGAAACGCCGTGATGGCAGGTTCAAATTCTTCAGAATGGTGCTGCCCACATTCGCAAGCATTTTCCACATGATGAGCATCTTGCGTGATGCTGTGGTGTTCGCCCTCCGTTTGATGTTCTTGTGCAAAGCCAATAGCAACAAGGATAAGGACGAAAGATATGGTTGAGAGGAATTTGCGCATCCGATTCATTCTACGATTACCTTTTTTCAAAACCGGTGCAAAAGTAAGGAGCGAATTTTGATTAACAAAGCGGAGCTCCTCTTTTTTTACAAATGAATGATGTAGGAAAGATTGAAAAACAAGAAGTTATATAGTTAGTTTTCCAAATAAATTAACAGCAAATTGCTTTTTTAGAAGAAAAAAAAGAAAAATGTTTGCCAGGGTAAGAATGATACCAAATTTTGATTGGAAAGGTAAAAAAAATCCAATTGAAAAGATGTATCTTTTTAATCTTCTAAGGTAACTGCCTCATCGGAAATGCTTTTCTCAGGAAACTGCACGAGTAAATAGATGTCATTCAATGCAACGTCAAATTCGCCCACTTTAATCGTTTCATTTAAATCGGTAACCGCACGGTATTCCCAGGTGTCCGTATCACTGATTCGGTTATAAATGTCAATGGCTGCTTCCGTTTGAGAAATAATAAAATACTGCCGCAGCGTAGGAATAGTTTGGTAGCAATGCCACTTATTAAAACGATCTTTTTCTTCCGTAGAATCGGATAGAACTTCAAAAATAGCATAAGGATTCAGCGTTGCCTGCATGTTTTTTTTATATTGTTGAAATTGCGGCTCGCCTTTCAATACCATGACATCAGGATAATAATTCAATTGACAATCAGGCACATACAACATTCGATTGCTAGGGTAAACGCGAAAAATCGTATGTTTTACGGACATACCTATTTCTCTTACTAAATTTGCAACAATTAATTCATGATTTTCAGAAGCGTACGACATAGGAGCTATGATTCCTTTATAAAAATAATGCCGCCGCTCGGATTGGTATTCCAACTCCAGGTATTCTTCTAAAGTGTAGCGTTTTTGCGAAATGGCGGTCATTTATAACTTGTTTATTTTTAAGCAATTACTTCGTCTCCTTGTGGCTCCGGCTTTTCTGGGAAGGTTATTTTTTTATAAATTTTTGCTACCGAAATATCAAACTCCGCAATGCGAATCGTCTGTTCCATTTTATTGACATAAGAATTTTCCCATTTATCAGAATTGCCGATTCGATTATAAATATCGATGTAAGTATTTGTCTGTGAAAGCATAAAATATTGCTGCAACGATGGAATCTCGCGGTAGCACTGCCATTTGTCAAAACGATCTTTATTTTCTGTACTCGCCGAAATCACTTCTATCAAAGCATATGGATTCAGCGTTGCTTTCATCTTTGGCTTGAGCTGGTGAAATTGCTCTTGTCCTTTGATAAATACCAAATCAGGATAATAATTCAAATTACAAGCCGGAACATAAATTAAGCGTGACTCAGCATAAGCATCATAATCTAAATCTTCAATAGCATTCATTAACTGCTGCATCAAATTAGCAATGATCTTGCCATGAATTTCTGAGGTGTAGCCCATCGGTGCTATGATTCCATTATAAAAATAATGCCGCCGCTCGGAATTATACTCAAATTCAGCGTATTCTTCTAACGTATATCGTTTTTGTGAAATAGCGGTCATTATCTTGGACTTTATTTACAAATTTACATTAATTTTTTTACAATCAAAAGTCCCCCTTCCTGCGTTCGCTGAAGCTTTAGCGCAGGCGAGGTGGGGATTTAGGGGCAAGATTAATCATCCAATTCCTCCACTTCCGCTGCCGCAAAGCTATCCGGCGCTACATTTTGTCGCACAAAATTACACCATTTGCAATCCGACTTGCCACAGCCTTCATAAAAGTCATGGTTTTGAATTTTTATATATGTTTCTTTAATCAATTGTCGCATCCATGCTGCATCCTGCGGCTGTAGCTCGATTTTAGATTCCGTGAATTTGCCTTTGCCATTCGGATCCACCCAACTAATAACGCCCGAAGTCACCCGCCGCGCACTTCTGTCAAAACTTTCGTATAACACTTTGTAAAACACCAACTGCCTCCAATAGCTGCCTCCAAAAGGGTTGGATTCATTGGGCGCACGCAGTTTTGCCGGTTCTACTTCTCCCGTTTTATAATCGACCACGACTGTTTTTAAATCATCCTGCAACTCCAGTTTATCAATCGTTCCCGTGATCGGCACGCCCTCCACCTGCACATTGCGCACATTCCACTCAATGCGTACTTTTTTATACCAGGTGCTAACGTGCTGATTATAAAACAAATACAAATGCCGCCGCCCCATTTCCAAGCGCCGTTCATACTCATGCCGCGAAAAATTGCCTCGTCTGCGCTGCATTTCCTCTTCAAAAAATTGCACCAAAGCCGACGCTTCTAAAAAACGCCGATCCGGCACTGCCAACATTTTTTCAAATAATCGCCGCAGTGCGTTGTGAATTGCCATCCCATAACTTGCTGATTCACTTTCTGTTATCGGAGCTTGTAAAACATTTTCATAATAAAATCCGAGCGGACACAACAGGTATTGATTCAAGGAAGAAATGCTGAGTTTGAAATTTTCCAACAACTGATCCACCGTCGCCCAATCTTGTGGAGGCAAAGCGGGACGCGGCTTTTCGGTCAATTGCAACAATTGATATTCCAGCAAAATCGTTTCCGGCATTTCGCCTGTTTCCACCTGTAAATCCTCGTTTTCCAACATTTCATCCACAAAAACAGCACGTTGTAAGTCTTTGCCATTGTTATCCCGCATGCTGTAAGACAAGTGCAAACACTCCTTTGCTCTTGTCAAAGCCACGTAAAACAAGCGTCGCCGCGCTTCCATAGCATCTTCCTCGCCAGAAAAAGTCAGTGTATCGGGCATCGGAAAGCGATAGCTGCTGCCGCGCGCCGCCGGTTCCCAGCCATCCTTGACACAATCGAGCAGGAAAACGCGTTGAAACTCAAGCCCTTTGGCGCTGTGCGCCGTGACAAGATGCACGCCTTTTTCAGCTATCGTCATTTTATTCAACGGAATCGACAAGCGATTGGCGTCCATGCTGCGCAGCATGTCCAGCAGTTGGCGCAGGGAGAGGCGTGGATTGCGCTCGGTTTCAGCCTGCACAAAATCAAAAAATGTTTTTATAACTTGTAATAACCAGTTTTTATCCCGATGCGTAATAATATATTGTAATAAACCGCTGCGATTAATCATTTTTTCGAGCAAAGCGGGCAGGCTCGCGCCGGTGAGATCCGTCAACAATTCATCACTCAGATTTGCCCATGTTGTAAAGGCTGCTGGATGATCCAAATTTAATTTTGCCAATAAAATTTCGTCGCGCAGCACCTCACGCCAACGCGGGCGATTTTCTGATGGAAATTGAGCAATATAAACGTTCAAACGCGCGATATCCGCCGGACGCAGGTTCAAAAAATTAAAATGTAAAATCCGAAACAACCAATGCTCGCCACTATGCGGATGCACCAATTCATCTTGCAGGTACTCTAAAATCTCCCGTATATTCCGAATTAAAGGCAAGTCCAGAATATTTACTTTGCGTTTGGTATTGTACGGAATGCCTTTTTTCTCCAATAACGAAATTAAATTTTGCGCCTGTCGGTGCCGAGCATAAATCACCGCAATTTCTTCCAACGGAAAGCCCTCCGCTTGCCACTGCTCAATCTGGTGCACGATGGCGGCGTCTTCCTGCAAACGGTTGGGATAGATAATAATTTTGGGCAATATTTCAATGGTAGCAAAATCTTGATGTTGAGCATGTAATATTTTTTCAAATTTTACAGCACCGCTTAATCGATTTACAATTCGTATTTGATTGTTGTAAATCAAGGTTTTAGAAGCATCCAAAATCAATTGAGACGAGCGATAATTCTGTTTTAATAAAATTAATTTTACTTCATCTTTATATGCTTCATAAAAATCAGTCAGATTTTTTAAACGTGCGCCTTGAAATTCATAAATGGATTGGTCATCATCACCGACGATAAATAGGTTAGGATTCTCCCAGTATTCCACCAATTTTCTCAAAATATTATTCTGTGCACCATTGGTATCCTGATACTCATCCACCAAAAAGTATAAATAGCGTTCTTGATAATTTCTGAGTAAAGCCTCATTTTGCTCAAATGCACGTAACACCCACAAAATCATATCGTTATAATCATACCTGCGCGCAGCCTCCATAGCTTGCTGAAACTTTGGATACAAAGCGACAGCCGCTTTCAGACGCTCCATGCGCTCCAGGGTTTCTTCTAACTTTGCTTTTTTTAACTCCCCTTTTTTGAATGTTCCACGTGTAACTTGATAAACAAACTCCTTTCGATTGGGTAAATCTTTTATATATAAATCAACTTGATTATGAACATATTCCGGCGTCCAATCTTCTGTTTTCATTCTTTGAAAGAGATCGTACAAATGGCTTTCATAAAAATACGAATCCGACTGACCGCGCTTGAGCGGATGCGACACATCCAAACCATCAATTATTTGGCGAATCATTTCGATACGCTCCAAATCGCTCACCGGCTCCAGTTCATGCCGTCCAAATAATTCCAGATTATCCTGAATAATGCTGTTGCAAAAAGAATGAAAAGTAAAAATATGCACTCGATGTGCCTCAGGACCAATAAGTTGCAGCAAGCGCTGCCGCATGGCACGCACGCCAGAGTCCGTAAATGTGAGGCAAAGAATATTTTGTGGCTGGGTATCAGTTTCCAATAAAATTCGCCCGATGCGTGCTGCCAGGATATGCGTTTTGCCAGTACCCGGACCCGCTATGACGAGTACCGGACCCTCGATGTGATCGACTGCTTCGCGCTGCTCCGCATTGAGCCGCTCGATTTCCTGTAAAAAGGATTCGTTGTATTGTTGTAAAATTTGCAAGGTTGAATGTTTAATACTAAATGTTCGCCTCAACATTCAAAATTAAACATTCCTAGCCAAAAATCATTCCACAGGCGCTGGTGTTTGCATTTCTTTTTCAAGCAGACTCATGTTGCGCACCAGCAATCGACGTCTGTTAAATGTTATGATATTTTTATTACGTAAATCATTTAGTACAGTATTCACCGTTTGGCGGGAAGTAGCCGTGATGTTGGCAATTTCCTGATGGGTTAGAAATTTCCGTACTAAAATTTCGTAGCCCACGCGCTGGCCTTTTTTGCTCGCTAATTCATACAAATATTCAATAATGCGTGTGCGAGAATCCTTAAAAACCAATGATTCCAAGCGATTTTCAAGATCCAACATGCGCGATCCCATCGTTTTCATTAAAAAAACCACCAGTTCGCTGCGATCGCGCATCAGCGATTTCATCTCTTCTACCGTGATCGCACACACCACGGCATCTTCCATTACATAAGCAAAATCACGACGTTTTTGTTCGCCAATTAATGACAATTCGCCAAACACTTCGCCTTTTCCTAAAATCGCTTTGGTAATTTCTTTACCAGAGTCGCCGTAAGAACCAATTTTGACTTGCCCTTCTGTTAAGAAGAAAATTCGGTCAGAAAGCTCTTCTGGCAAATAAATGTATTCTCCTTTTTTATACATCTTGTGAATGTGCCGCTCCATACCGCCCGCTTTCGCATTTTTTTGCGGGCAAAACAATACAGTCACATCTATATTTTCAAGAAACCAAAGTGTTTGATTATTCATATCGGTTTTATTTAATTCAAAAGGAAACGTGAAGTGAAATGAATAGTTGTAACTTTTTCAATATTTGTATTTACAATTGTCTTATTGACAACGATTTAAGATTCATTTCACACTGCAAGATACTAAATTTTTAACGATTATTGACAAAATGGATTTTATGCTTTTTGTAATAATTAAAGGAGATTATCAGGTAAGAAGCAAAACTCAATCTTCGTCTGGTCTTAAATCAAATCGCGTTTGCAAATCCTGCAGCACCGGATTTGTCTCGCGCATTTTTAAATATTTTTCTTTGGCGGTAAGCGGCTTTTGAAATTTTGGAGGCGCAGCGGCTGGTTTTTTATCTGTTTTTTTGATCGAAAAAGTCAATTGTTGCAAATTAAAATATCGGCGTAAATGCTCAATCAAACGACCTTCCTCCCGGATGGCATTTTCCGCCAAAGCGCTTGATGCTGTGGCAGTTACGTGAAAATCTTGCAGTGTAAATTCCACATTTTGAAACAACATTTTGACCGTCGGCGCCATCTCGGCAGCCTCTATATATGCTTGCCAAGCTTTTTGCAATTCCTCTAAATTGAATGCTGCTGCTGCAGTGCCGGCTCCATTGCTTTCCTGCTTCACTTCTGCCAGCAAAGCGTTCAAGCCCCCGCGCAGATTGGGCAAAGCGTGCTTCTCCGCCCCATTTTTGCTGGAGAAAAGCGTGGGTAGCTGCGTCGGTTCCGGCTCTGCTACGATTGAAGTCGGGTGCTCTGAATCTTGATTGGCGGGCGGCTCACTTCCGACTTCCGACTTCTGACTTCTAAATTCGTTTACGTCAGGATTTTTTTTTTCCTGCTCCAACGCTGCCGGTTGGTGCGCCACTTTCACGGCTCGATTGATGTAGGTCATTTTCACCAGCGCCATTTCGACGTGCAGGCGTTTATTTCGAGCATTTTTATACTCCAAATCGCATTCATTCGCCATATTTAAAGCCGTCAAAATCAAAGCGTTCGGCGTGATGCGTGCCTGATTTCGATAACGTTCCTGTAGATTGTCACTCACTTCCAACAGCGACAGCGTTTGTTCATCTTTGCAAACCAGCAAATTGCGCAAATGCTCGGAAAAGCCATTTATAAAAATCTCAGAATCAAAGCCTTTTCGCAAAATATCGTCAAACAGCAGCAGCACCCGCGACACGTCTTCCAGCAACAGCGCGTCCATCAACTGGAAATAATAATCGTAATCCAGCACATTTAAATTGCTAATAACATCCTGATACAAAATTTTATTGCCCGAAAATGCTACAATCCGATCAAAAATAGACAAGGCATCGCGCAGCGCCCCATCGGCTTTCTGAGCAATGATGTGCAACGCATCTTCCTCAGCTTCAATATTTTCTGTTTTACAAATATGTTGCAAATGTTCCACCATGTCCGGTATCTGAATGCGGCGAAAATCATAAATCTGACAACGCGATAAAATCGTTGGCAAAATTTTATGCTTCTCCGTCGTTGCCAGAATGAAAATAGCATAAGACGGCGGTTCTTCCAGCGTTTTCAAAAAAGCATTGAACGCCTGTTGCGACAGCATGTGTACTTCATCTATAATAAAAACCTTATATTTACCTTGCTGTGGCTGAAAGCGTACCTGCTCAATGAGCGCACGGATGTGCTCGACAGAGTTATTTGACGCGGCGTCTAATTCGGTGATATTAAAAGAGGCATTTTCATTGAAGGATTTACAAGACGAACATTCATTACACGGTTCAAAATCTTTACTCAGATTCTGACAATTCAACACCTTTGCCAGGATGCGTGCACACGTAGTTTTGCCCACACCACGAGGTCCGCAAAACAAAAACGCATGCGCCAGGTGATCGCTCTGCAACGCATTTTTCAGCGTGCGCGACACGTGCTCCTGCCCCACCACATCCTCAAAGCGATTCGGGCGATATTTTCTAGCGGATACAACGAAATTACTCATTCACAAAATGGTTGATGGGTGACGGGTTAATAGGGTAACCTTATAAACTTATCCCCCTATTCCCCAATAAACCAGATTCAAAGTTACAAAAAATAGTGCAGCACAAGAAGGCGAGGAAGCACTTTATACTTTTATCTTGCTTGAAAATGGTTATTTTTGAAGTTGATTTAATTGAAAACTAGCAACTGAACAGCATGGCAAAGCCAACACTTTCGACTTTTAAAAAATACCTGGCAACCCTGAGCGAGCCGGAACTCCGCGCCGAACTGCTTGAATTGTTCAAACTGCCGCAGGTGCAGGAGCACTACGCCAAAGGAATGCTTTCCGAAGGGGAACGCAAATCGATGCTAGACGACGTAAAACGCAAAATTCAAAATCAGTTTTGGACACGCACCGGCAATCCACGTAATGTAAGCAATGCCAACATTCGCAAGCTTATCTCCGATTTTGAAAAAATAGCTGCTTCGCCACGCGACGTAGTGGAATTGCTCTTGTTTCGGGTAGAAACTGCCACAAAATTTGCCCACGAATTTGGCGGAATGCCCGACGCCGACTACAACGCCGCTCTCAACGCTTTTGATAAAGCAATGAAATTAATGACGAAGCACGCACTGGTCAATGAATTTCGGGTTTGGTGCAAAGAAATATTTCTGTACGACAACCTGGATTACTGGTACATCGAATCGATGATGGAAAGTTTTGAGGAGCATACCGGCGAACAAGCACGGTGATTCGGGAATGCTGCAAATTGTGGAACTTGAAATAGGTAGATGGTGTTTTGATTTGAAAATAGGAATGCTTAACTTTGAATAAAATAGTTTGAAATGGTAGCACAACCTCAACCGATATTAGCATTTGAAGAATTGGCGCAATTTCTGGCAAGTCTTGCTCCGAAAAAAGTCTTGGCTTTTAAGCCTTCCAAACAATCGCAGGAACGAGTGAATATGCTGTTATCTAAAAATGCAGAACAGGGACTTTCTGAAGAAGAAAATCAAGAAATGGAAAAATATATGCTGGTTGAACACATTGTGCAATTGGCAAAAGCAAAGGCTATTAAAATTTCATCGAATATTTAACCAAATATTATGTCATGGAACATCCTTTGATAGAACGCAACCCCGCCATTATGCTCGGCAAACCAGTCATTAAAGGGACGCGTATTACAGTCGAATTGCTAATGCGAAAATTAGCAGACGGCTTCACGGTGGAAGATATTTTGGAAATGTATCCGCACCTCACGCTAGAGCAGGTGCAGGCAGCGTTTGCTTACGCGGCGGATAAAATTGCCAATGAAATTATTGTGGAAACGGCATGAAGATTTTGGCAGATGAGAATTTAAATGGATTATTTATCACGGATTTGCGGAATGCTGGTTATGAGGTGCTTTCAGTTCGAGAAAATTTGGGTGGGATAACCGACCCTGAAGTTGCAGCCCTTGCGGATGAAGCGAATGCCATGTTAATTACAGAAGATAAAGATTTTGGCGAATTGATTTTTGCTTACAAAACGGTCAAAATCACCGTTGTATTTCTCCGCTATCGAAAACCGGAAATCGAATTATTGCGTCGGCAATTGCTGCAAGTTATCGAATCCTACAAGAACAAAGAAGGTCATTTTTTTATCACCATTGCACGTGGAAAGATTCGGATTACGGAATTATAAAACTTCCATTTTTTAACTTCCACTTTTTCTGCTATTTTTATATCCATCCATTTTTACATTTCATTCTTTTATTATTCATTTTTTATTACATGACAAAGCCGCCGGAAATACTGGAATTGGAAAGAGAGTTGGAAATAGAACTTGAAGAAGTAGAAAATTCTGAATTTTTTTTTAATTCTGAGAAAATTCATACTTATATCTGTGATGAAGATGGTGAAATAATGGGATTAAATTTGTCTAGCCTCAATTTAAACAATATTTTTTTTCTTGAAAAATTTAATAAATTAATAGCGCTCATATTAAATAGAAATAAAATTGAAGATATTTCTCTGCTTAAAAATTTTACAGATTTGCACGTTCTTATTATGAATATTAATGAAATTCGGGATATTTCAGCATTGAGAGGGCTTGAAAATATAAGGGCACTTGGTTTGGCAGGAAATATGATTCAAGATATTGATCCTCTCAAAGCACTAAAAAAATTACAAGTACTCAACTTAAATGATAATCAAATACAAAATATATCGGTATTGGGTAAGTTAACAAACTTATCTGTTTTAGAATTACGTAAAAATCCGATACCAGATTTTACTCCTTTAAGAACGCTAATGCATTTGCAAAAACCTTTCCAAATACTAGAACTCGAGAATCGCCTTAATGTCGAATTTCAGAAAGCAACTAGCCTAAAAGAAATAGTAGACCAAAAATTTTTAGATTATTCTTCAGATAATAATTTGATGTATTATCTTAATAAGAAAAGAGAAATAATTGGATTACGTTTAGTAGAAATTAGATTAGATAATTATTTTTTTATTTCTCATTTTAAAAACTTACGTGCACTTAATTTAGCAGAGACGGGAATTAAAGATATTTCTTTCCTTAATAGACTTGGCAAATTACATTCACTTGATTTATTCGGTAATACAATCGAAGATATTTCTCCTATTTCGGAACTTCAGAACTTAAAAGTTCTTAACTTATCTTCCTATGGAACAATCGAAAATATAAATCCACTAAAAACTCTTAATGAGTTAGAAATTTTAAACCTTTGGAATTGTAGAATTAAAGATTTAAGACCACTTGAATCGCTTAGCAAATTAAGAATACTATCTTTAGGAAAGAATCATGATCTTGAAGATATTTCTTCTCTTTCAAAAATTAAAAATTTAGAAGAATTAAATTTAAGCTATAATAAAATAATAAATATTGCACCACTAAAAGAGCTTAAAAAGCTCAAAATACTCGATTTGGCAGGAAATAATCTTCAGAACTTAAAATTTCTATCAGTATTGAAAGGCTTACAAAAAATAGATTTAAGTTGGAATAAAATTCAAGATGTTTCATTACTCACTAAATTAGATAAACTACAATTTTTCGATGTAAGTAACAATGAAATAAGTAAAATTTCTTTCTCATTTTTTGAGAAACTGGTTGCTTTGAAGGAACTTCACCTATATAGAAATCCTATCAAGAATATACCCAAAGAGATTTTTGATAAAAGAGGCAACGTCCTCATCCCCGTCCGAACCTACCTCCAAGACCTCGCCCACGGCGCTTCCGCCAACAACGACGTCAAACTCCTTCTCCTCGGCAATGGCGGCGTGGGCAAGACCCAAATCGCCAAGCGGCTGGCGGAGCGCGAGCGCTTTGTCTTCAATGCCCAGCACGACTCCACGCACGGCATTGTGCTGTTGCAGAGGACTTTAGAAAATCTGAACCTCAATATCTGGGACTTTGCCGGGCAGGATATTTACCACGCCACGCATCGCTTGTTTATGCAGACCCGCGCCTTGTTTGTGCTGGTGTGGGATATGGCAAGCGAAACCAGCGCGTACCACGAGCACGAGGGCAGACGCTACAAAAATGAAAAACTGCAATACTGGCTGGAATATACTCGCTGCTTCGCACCGGAAAGCCCCATTTTGGTGGTGCAAAACAAGGTGGACACGCCTGATGCAACCGAGCAAACCTATCTGGAACAAACCCTCGAATATTACAAAGCGCATTATCCGATTATCGAATTTGTGCAGGTGAGCGCCCAAACCGGCTACAATTTTGATGTGTTGGAATACTGGCTGGCGGAGAGTTTTCGACAGGATGAACAACTGAAACAGCAATTGCTGATTGACATTCCGACTTCCTGGGCGCAGGTACGCGCACGCATCCGTGTGAAGCAGGCAGAGCAGGAAAAAACGCTTTCGGTCGAAGCTTTTAAAACGCTTTGCGCCGATGAAGGCATTCCCGATTCCTGGCATACGCTGCTGCAATACCTGCACGATACCAGTGTGCTGTACTACCGCGAGGGTTATTTTGACAATCAAATTATTCTCGATCAGGCTTGGGCGATTGATGCGGTGTACGCCGTTTTAAATCGGCAAAGTTTTTACTTCCGCACGGGCAAAATCAAAAAAGGGCGATTGCAATATGCTGATTTGCAGGCGCTTTGGAAAAATAATACCGATACAGAACGTGCTTTGTTCATTGACTTCATGCTGAGTACAGAGTTGTGTTTTGAAACGACGGAACATAAAAGTTATGATACTCCTTTGTCCGAACGCACCTTCGTTGTGCCGCAATTACTACCCGAAGACAAGCCCAAAGCCGTTGAATTTGAAGCGCAGGAGCGCAACATTTGCCAGATCAGTGAAATTGTGCAATATCGTTTTTTGCCAAGTGTTTTTATACAGCGCTTTATTATCAAAGCGAGTGTATTTTCCAAAGTAGAAATGATGTGGCAGCACGGCATTTTATTACAATGGCAAGAGCATTATGCTGTAATCGAAGCAAATTATGATACAAAACAGCTACTTATTTATGCAACGGGTGCTTTTTTATTACAAAAAATTAAAGAAGAATTGGAATTGATTGCCCATGAAGGAAAAATTCGCGCGGCAAAGCCAGGCGATGGCGAAGACCCAATTCTGCGCGGAGAGCGATTTTTGGATCATTCTAAAAACCAATTAGGTTTAAAAGGTTTAATTCGTATTTTTGATAATAAAATAAATCGACCTATGTACGGCATTGAACAAGAAATAGAAGGGTTGCAAAATGCACTTCATATTTTGATTGAGAAAAAAAACTTTTTCCTGGAGGAGCAGAGTACAGCGTTGGATGCAGAGGTGAAGTTTTCGCTCAAGCGGAAATTGCAAAAGTTAGAAGCAGAAATTGATGCGTATCGGCAGAAGTTACAACAATTGGCAGCGCAAGCGCCTCATAATACCGCTATTCAACAATTACAGCAGGAAGCTACTGATTTGAAGCAAATTATTATACAAAAGGCAGAAAAGATTTATAATATTGGAAATATTGATAATGCCACATTTTCATAAATCAATTATCCTGTCCCAACCTATACTTTCTTTCTCACTTTTAAAAAACAGCGCCAACTTAGTTTTGTTTTTAAACTAAGTCCGATTACATTTGTTTTTCCTTTGCAAAGAGGCACACCTTAGGCGTGTAACTTTAAAATTTTAAATAAAAAAACAAGTAAATATTATATGAAAGTTGCCATCGCTCAACTGGACTTCCACATCGGTGATTTTGAAGGAAATCTGCATAAAATGTTGAAAGCCACTGCGGAAGCTAAAGCGCAGCAGACGGATTTGATTTGCTTCACAGAGCTTGCCGTGTGTGGCTACCCGCCTCAGGATTTTCTGGAATTTGAAGATTTTATCGAAAAAGCGCATGCCTCGGTGGAGCGGCTGGCGCAAGAGGCGCAGGGCATTGCAATTGTGGTGGGCGCACCTTCACGCAATCCAAAAATTGAAGGGAAAAATTTATATAATTCTGCTTATTTTTTAGCAGATGGTGTAATAAAACACGTGCAACATAAAACATTATTACCGACTTATGATATTTTTGATGAATATCGTTACTTCGAGCCCGCCAAAGAACATCATATTGTAACGTATCAAAATAAAAAAATTGCCATTACCATTTGCGAGGATATTTGGAATCTGGGCAATGAAAATCCACTCTACACCATCGTGCCCATGGATGAAATGATGCCACAGCAGCCTGATTTTATGATTAATATATCTGCATCTCCTTTTGCATATGACCACGCGCCGGAGCGCATGCAGGTGATTCAGGCAAATGTGGCGCGCTATGGCTTGCCGATGTTCTATGCCAATCAGGTCGGCGCTTACACCGAAATCATGTTTGATGGCGGTTCGCTCGTGCTGTCGCCGGATGGCAGTGTTTTTGATGAATTCCCGTATTTTGAAGATTGCATTCGCTATTATGATCTGGACGAAGTGGCGAAAGGCGGTCGGCACGTGGAGCAGCCCAAAAATAAAGTGGAGTTGATTCATGATGCGCTGTTGATGGGCATTCGGGATTATTTTAGAAAAAGTGGTTTGAAAACAGCCATTTTGGGCTTGTCTGGCGGGATTGACTCAGCAGCTACAGCAGTTCTGGCGGCGCGGGCGTTGGGTGCAGACAACGTGCGGGGCGTGCTCATGCCTTCGCAGCATTCTTCCGATCATTCGGTGAATGACGCGCGGCAATTGGCGATTAATCTCGGTATTCAATATGATATTGTACCAATTGAAAATATGTATCGTGCTTTTGAACAAGCTTTTCAGCCGCATTTTTTTGGTTTACAACCCAACATCACCGAGGAAAACATTCAGGCACGGATACGCGGAATGATTGTGATGGGCTTTTCTAATAAATTTGGTCATATTCTACTCAATACAACGAATAAAAGTGAAATGGCGGTCGGCTACGGCACGCTGTATGGCGACTTGTGCGGCGGCTTATCGGTGCTGGGTGATGTGTATAAAACAGAGGTGTATGCATTAGCGCATTACATTAATAAAGACGGCATTATCATTCCTGAAAATTCCATTACAAAACCACCCTCTGCTGAGCTGCGTCCAGGACAAAAGGATACCGACAGCCTCCCGGAATATGATATTTTAGACCCCTTATTATATCAATATGTAGAAAAACATAAAAGTCCGCAGGATTTGATTGAAATGGGATTTGACGAAGCGCTCGTGCGCCGCGTGCTGCGTATGGTGAATATCAACGAATTCAAACGGAAACAAACGGCACCTGTGCTGCGTGTGTCGCCGAAAGCCTTTGGGTATGGGCGGCGGATGCCGATTGTGGGGAAGTATTTGAGTTAAAAATTTGTAGAGCCTCTTAGCTAGTGGCGTGGCAAGTCACCGTCAGTACTAAAAAACATTGGCACAGCTTCTCCCCTTGAGGAGTCAGAGGGGCTGTGCCAATCTTTATTCTTACTTCATGTACTCCAAACTCTTCTCAATAAACGCTGTCAGTTCCGCGCCTTTCAGCATGCCTTGGTTGAGCAATGCCAGGTCGTAGAGATACCGCGCCAATTGATTTTGTTGCTCTTCGTTTTTCTCGCCGACCAGTTTTTGAGCAACCAAGGGGTGATTGGTATTCACCACAACGTTGATAGAATCGGGGAAATCCCCAAAATTCATGCCTTGTAAGCTTTGCATTTCCTTCATGCGGCGCATAAATTCCGGACGAGTAATCACAACTGGTTGATCCTCAGGCGACATGGGCTTTAGTTGCACAGAATTGCCTGCACCGGTTGCCAGTTTTTCAAAAATGCCTTTCACCGTTTCCTGCTCTTTTTCACTCAGAACCGATTCAATTTTTTCGTCTTTTTGGATCAGATTGTCCACCGTGTCAGAGTCCACGCGCACGAAAGTAACATTGCCCAATTTATACTCTAACTGTTGAATAAAATGATTGTCAATCACCGTATCCATTAACAAAACATCATAACCGCGTTTTTTAGCTGCCTGAATGAAGCTGTCGTGCGCCGCCGGCTGGTGCGTGTAGAGGAAAATAATTTTATCGTGCTTATCGGTCTGGGTTGACTTGATTTTTTCTTTGTATTCTTCGATTGTAAAAAACTGATTATCAATGTTTTTGAGCAACACAAAATCCGTAGCACGGTCATAAAATTTCTCATCGGAAATCATGCCATATTTGACAAAAATGCCCAGGTCATTCCATTTTGCTTCAAATTCGGCGCGGTCTTTATTGAATTGCTCACTCAATTTATCCGCTACTTTCCGTGTAATGTAACCTGTGATTTTCTTTACATTTTGATCCGCTTGTAAATAACTCCGCGAAACATTTAGTGGAATGTCCGGCGAATCGATCACGCCGTGCAATAACATTAAAAATTCGGGCACAATATCTTTTACATCATCGGTCACATACACCTGGTTGGAATACAACTGAATTTTATTGCGCTGCAATTCAAAGTTGTTATTCAACTTCGGAAAATACAAAACCCCAGTCAAATTGAACGGATAATCAATATTCAGGTGAATCCAGAACATTGGCGCAGCGGTGAAGGGGTACAATTCTTCATAAAAAGACTTGTAATCCTCGTCGCTCAGCTCGCTCGGCTGCTTTTTCCAAAGTGGATGGGAGTTATTGATAATGTTGTCAACCTCCACCTCTTTTTGCTCGTCGCCCTCGCCTTCGTATTCTTTTTTGGTACCAAATTTAATTGGCACCGGCAGAAATCGGCAGTATTTATCCAACAATTGCTGGATGCGATGCTCTTCCAAATACTCCGCCGCATCGTCGCTGATGTGCAGCACAATGTCCGTACCGCGCTGGATTTTGTCATTTTCTACAATGGTGTATTCGGGGCTGCCGTCGCAAGACCACGTTACGCCCTGACTATCAGGCTTGTACGATTTTGTAATTGCTTCTACTTGCCCCGCCACCATAAATGCCGAGTAAAAACCCAAACCAAAATGCCCGATGATGTTGCCGGTATCATTTTTATACTTGTCCAAAAACTCCTGCGCACTCGAAAACGCCACTTGATTCAGGTATTTCTGCACCTCTTCCTCGGTCATACCGATGCCCTTGTCACTGATGGTGATCGTTTTGGCATCTTTATCCACTTTAATTTCAATGGTCAGATCGCCCAGTTCGCCCTGCACGTCGCCGCGCGAAGCCAATGCCTTCAATTTGGTCGTCGCATCCACCGCGTTGGAAACCAATTCGCGCAAGAAAATTTCCTGATCGGAATATAAATACTTCTTGATTATCGGAAAGATGTTCTCGGTTTGAACAGAAATCGTACCTTTTTGCATAGTGGGTTCAATTTTGGTTTTCTGCCGGGAGGGCGGCAAAGGCTGTGCCAGTGAGGTAAGAACTGACAAAATGTCGCTTAACAACTCATTTTACAAGCATGATAAATCTGGACTTTGTCATTAGAAAATATAAAGAGTTTTAAATCATTCTACCGCATTCAAAATCTGCTCCGCGTGATTTGCGCTTTCCACTTCCGTAAATATTTTTTGTATAACGCCTTGTTTATCAATCACAAACGTAGTACGATAAATACCTTCAAACGTTTTGCCGAACATTTGCTTGGCTCCCCACACGCCATAAGCTTTGATGGCAGCATGATCGGTATCGGCTAACAAGGGAAAAGGCAAATCAAATTTTTTCTTAAAATTGCCCTGCTTTTTAGTAGAATCCGCGCTGACGCCCAACAACTCGAATCCTTTTTCCTTCAATTCGCCATAAGCATCGCGCAAGCTGCAAGCTTCCGCTGTGCACGCCGGCGTATTGGCTTTTGGATAAAAAAACAAAATCAGCTTCTTTCCTTTAAAATCGGACAGCGAAACCGATTCGCCATTTTCGTTTACACCAGTAAAATCAGGGGCTTTGTCGCCTTCCTTCAAGTGCGTCATGTCTTTGGCATTGAATTGTTCGTAAATTAAAACCGCGTTGGTAAACGCCTTTTTTGCAAATTCCCACATAGCTTACAAATGCACATTTTAACGAGCGAAACAACACTTTTTAAAAGAAGTTTAGAATGAAGGAATGGAATTTTGGAAGAATGGAATTTTGGAAAATACTACAAAAAATCCCTCCACCTGCCTACCAGCGTCTCCTCCGCTTGATTTTTTTGCAAAATTGCCAGAAATTCCTTCCGATCAATCGCACGCGCGCCCAGGCTGCGCAGGTGATTCGTTTCCTGCTGACAATCAATCAATTGAAAACCTTTTTCTTGTAATTTTTTCACAATGGTGATAAACCCGAATTTGGAGGCATTGGTCTCGCGTGCAAACATAGATTCGCCAAAAAACACTTTTCCGAGCGCCACGCCATACAAACCGCCCACCAATTCTTCCGCTTTCCACACTTCCACCGAGTGCGCGTAGCCCAGCTCATGCAGGCGCACGTAAGCCGCCACCATATCCTCCGTAATCCACGTGCCGCCGTACTGCCACTGCCGAGGCGTGGTCTGACAACCGCGCATCACCGCTTCAAATTGCGTATCAAGCGTCACTGTGAATTTTTTTTGATTGAAATACGGACGCATGCTTTTGGACACCTTCAATTCATCGGGAAACAGCACAAATCTTGGATCGGGCGACCACCAGATAATCGGCTCGCCTTCATTGAACCAGGGAAAAATGCCCCAGGTATAAGCCGTCAGCAAGCGCTCCGGCGACAGGTCACCGCCCACCGCCAGAATGCCGTTGTGATCCGCCATTTCCGGGTGCGGAAAGGCAATTTCATCTTCTGAAAGTAGAAATACGGGCAACTTTTAAAATTTACGAAGTACGATTTTGGATTTCCGATTTTAAGCACTTGCTTCTGACATCCGACTTCTTGCTTCTGTCTTCTGACCAGCAAACTGATAGTTCAAAAACAATGCTACCGTCAACAACAGCAAAGCCCCCGCCTGATGCAGCACGCCCAAACCCACCGGAATCGTCCCCACACTGTTGATAACCGTTAAAACGCCCAACAGAAATTGAATTCCTAACATTGTTACCAACAGGTACAAACCTTGGCGAAATGGCTGCGGTGTTGCGGCTTTTATTGCTTTGAAAAAGAACCATAAGATCAAGATTGTCAAGGCATAAGCGGTGCCACGATGCAGGGTTTGAATCAATGCCACCATGAACGGCGTTGCGTCATATTGAATGAAGTTTTCCACATTCCAATTGCCAATGTGGAAAAGAATGTTAGGAACTGCCTCGCCGCGCATATCGGGCCAGGTTGGATAAAACAGCGCCGCTTTAGTACCCGACATGATGCCGCCCAAAACAATTTGCACCGCCGCTAGAATTGTAACGGCTAAACTCCACTTGCGCAATGGCATATTCGCAAAAGCCGATGGATTCGGTTGAAGGACATGAAACGTGGTCCAAAGCAAATAGGCAAACACCACAAACGCAATGGACAGGTGCATGGTCAGTTTATATGCGTTTACCCAGGGGCGCTCCACCAAACCACTTGCCACCATGATCCATCCAAAAGATGCCGCTAGCGCCGCTAAAAGCACCACTACGCCCAATCTTCGCATCAAGGGTTGGTCGAGCCAGCCCTTGCGCCAGAAAATCAGGAAGGGGATCAAAAATACAAAACCCATCGAGCGTGCCCACAGTCGGTGAAAATATTCCCAAAAGTAAATGAATTTGAATTCGGACATACTCATACCCTCGTTAATTTTCTGATACTGAGGCGTTTGTTTGTACAAATCAAACTCCGCTTCCCAGGCTTCGGCGCTCAAGGGCGGCAAAGTTCCTGTCACAATTTCCCATTTTGTAATGGACAAGCCCGATCCGGTCAGCCGCGTGATGCCGCCGATGACAACTTGTCCGAACACCATGACCAGCCCCACGATGAGCCAGATTTTTACCACGCGCGGGTAGCCCTTTCTTTCCCTTGTTTTTACTGCGTTTGGCGCAATGACCGCTTCCATACAAACAAAATTTTTTGCGTCAACAAAAATATATTGATTCAATTGCTTAACCGTGAATTAACATTCGGTTATTATTTGATTAATATTCTTTTCAAAATTTTTAAAAAATCTCGCCCTCATAGTAAGGGGTGTTAGTTTGTAGAGAAATAATTTTCTCTACAGCTGCACCGGCTTTTTCCGCCGTTCCCTAACGAGTTTACATTCAATTTACACAAATGAATTTCCGATGGCTCAATCAATTGCGAACTTATCCACAAGTTGTTAAAATCGAATGCACAAGTTATCCCTTTTGTTTACAACGGGTTAATTTTTACAAATTGATGTCAAAAACCGAGGCACTTTTCCACAAAAAAAGGCAACGTATCGACTTTGGTAGATATGTCGGAATCTATATTCTTAATAAGTGTGGACAACTGCGTAGCTTCTGCACGGTATTCTTCCAAACGTGTGTGGAAAACTTTTTGCGTAGAATGCTTGATTTTTAAAGGGTTCTGCGTTTGTCAAAATGGCAGTGTGGAAAACTTTGTGAATAATTTTGTTTCTTTTAGGCGCGTATTTTTGTTTTTAGTAACGTAGCACAGGCTTTAATCTGCCTTGTAAAATAGCCTTTAGGCTGTTCATTGCTAGAACTTTAGGCTATTCCTAATTCGAAATATTAAAGTTCTCAACAACAAAATAGCAAAACAAAAACTTGATTTCCCGTTAAAAAAATCGTAAATCGTCTTTGCAATCATCAATCAACAATTGACAATTAATTATGTGTGGACGTTTTTCCTTTTCCACCTCGAAAGAGAAGATTCAGCAGCAATTCGGCGACATTGAAGTGGGCACCAACCTGCGCATGAATTTCAACGTGGCGCCGACGCAGCATACTTATATTGTGACCAACGATAGCGCCAATCGCCTGCAATACGTCACTTGGGGACTCATCCCGCACTGGTCGAACGATGGCAAAAACACGGGCAAACTCATCAACGCCCGCTCGGAAGGCATTGCTACCAAGCCCTCTTTTCGTCTGCCCATTCGCAAGCGCCGCTGCTGGGTGCTCGCCGACAGTTTTTATGAATGGCGTAAGACCAGCGATGGAAAAATTCCGTATCGCCTGCTGTTGAAAAATGGCGAATTGATGGTGATGGCTGGAATTTGGGATGTGTGGTACAAAGGTGATTACGCGGTGAAAAGTTTTTCCATCATCACCACTGAACCAAATAAAGAAACATCAGGTTTGCACGATCGCATGCCGGTGATTCTCACTACCAAAGAAGCACAGCAACGTTGGCTGGAGGACATCCCCGTAGAAGAAGCGCTGGAGCTGCTGCACACGCCGCCCAACGATATTCTCAACATTTATCGGGTGTCGGAAAAAGTGAATTCTGTGACGAACAATTCGCCGGAGCTGCACGAGCCCGTGCCGGAAACACCGAGTTTGTTTTGATGGAAAAATGGAATATTTGGAATATTGGAAGGGCGGAAGTGCTGTATTCCAACTTTCCAAAATTCCAATTTCAATGATGGAGAAAGAAAGATACAAAATGTAAATTTACGCGCACAAAAGAGCAAAGCAATATTCATGAGAGCAGTCATACAGCGCGTTTCGGAAGCATCGGTTACAATCGAAGGTAAGATAAAATCCAGTATCGGCTGGGGTTTGCTGGTGTTGGTAGGCATTGAAGATGCGGATACCGACGAAGATATTGATTGGTTGGCGAAGAAAATCAGTCAGTTACGTATTTTTAATGATGAAAATGGCGTGATGAATAAATCGGTAATGGAAGTTGGTGGAGAAATCATTGTCGTCAGCCAATTCACGCTGCACGCCAGCACCAAAAAAGGCAATCGCCCTTCCTACATTCGCGCGTCGAAGCCCGACATTGCCATTCCGATGTATGAAAAATTTGTAAAACAATTGGAAATGAGTTCCGGCATTTCCGTGCAAACCGGTGAATTTGGTGCCGATATGAAAGTGCGCCTACTCAATGACGGACCCGTGACAATTGTAATGGATACCAAAAATAAGGAGTAAATTAAGTACGAGGTTAGAGGTACGAAGTACGATTTTTTACATTTCAAATCTCACATTTCATATTTCACATTTGCCTTATGACTATTCAAGAAGCTCAAAAAGCTGTAGATCAATGGATTAATACGATTGGTGTTCGTTACTACAATGAATTGACCAATACCGCGATTTTAATGGAAGAAGTGGGCGAAGTGGCACGGCTGATGGCGCGGCTGTACGGCGAGCAATCGTTCAAACGCAGTGAAGACGCGGAAAATGCCAAAGCCAATCTCGGCGACGAAATGGCGGATGTGCTCTTTGTTTTAATTTGTCTTGCCAATCAAACCGGCGTGGATTTGACCGAAGCGCTGGAAAAAAATTTTCAGAAAAAGACCATCCGGGATGCCGAGCGGCACGCACAGAATGAGAAGTTGAAGTAATTCAATTCCCCGCGCCGCCCTCTATTTCATCCAAATATTCCACATCCTGCCATTGAGAAGGTTCCACCAATTTTTCCACTTTTCCAAACTGCCGTTCGAGCACAGTTTCAATTATTTTTTTGCGCCGATCGCTAAAAAGAAAATCTTTTTGCACTTGTTTTTTGGCAGTTTTCACGCTAAAATCATCTACGGTGCCCACCATTTTAAAATACAAATTCAACCAGCCGCTGCGGGCTTTCTGCGGTTTTAAACTTGGGTCAAAATTTTTGAAACGATTGGCTAAAATTTGCCCGGCATTCACTTTCATGCTGTAATTCATCGCGTTATCAAACGTATGCTCGCCGCTCAGCGTCAGATTCATGGCGTTGCTCTGGATGAACATGGTCGGAATGTAGATCGTGCGATTGTCAATTTCCAGGTAATTTTGCAAAGTCGCAAAGCGAATGTTCTGCAAATCGCGCACCTTGACGTAGGTGGAAAACTGCTCCAGCATTTTAAAATTTTTCAACTCCCCTTCACGAATGCGCATGTCGGCGAGCACGCGGAGCTGGTCGTATTGAAAATTGCCGGTCGAATCCCAATAAGCAAAAATGGCGATTTGTGCATCCAAATTCCCGCTGAGGTGGTCGTGCGTGAGCACTTCCTGCCCGAAATTCTCGTTTTGCCGGAAAAATTCGTGGGCGTTAATGTTTTGACAAACAACTTCCGCCGTCAGCCTTGGCGCTTCTTCAAAATACACCGTACCGTTGAGGTCGAGCGTGCCATTCATCGCTTGCGTTTGCCCGCGCACCAGCATTTGATTGTTGTTGAATTCCAGCCGACCGCGAAAATCTTTAGTATCAATCAAATTGTAATTGATATGCTGAATGGTTGCATTAAATGTACCTTTTAAAAACTGCGTAAACTGCTGACGTTCTTGAATTTGCTCTTTTTTCAAAGAATCGACGGTTAAGGTATCGGCTTCCTGCTGTTCTTCGGATAGTTGAGCAATTTTGATCAAGCGATCCAAGTCCAGATTTTCCGACTGCAATTCTGCGTTAAAAATCAATTCCACATTTTGCTGATTGGTAGAATCTGCAAAAAAGACCGGAATCGCATTGATAGCCAAGCCTTTAAATAAAATATCGCTGCCTGCGCCTTCGAGCTTAAATTCTGGCACCGACAAAGTATCGCCGTTCAAAAGCAACTGCCCCTGGTCAATCAGCATTTTTTCATCGTTGATGGTTAAAGACGCGTCGTCAAATTCAATCGCGCCGCCCGCCTGCACGCGCGCCGCCCGTTTTGGATCGAGCATGTCTTCGTAATTGCCCTTGAGTATCAGGTTGTTAATCTCGATTTCGCCGCTGCCGTCGGTGATTTTCGGATTGTTCAACAAACCATATACGGCATTCATCGGCACCACGCCATTCATCGCAAAATCAATAGTCGGTTGTTCAAAATTGTCCACCAACAGCCGCATTTCAAACAATTCCCGATTAAAATAGCCTTTCAAATGCTGAATTTCAAAAACCGTGCTCCCGTCGCTGCGGTATTTTCCATTGGTAAACCGAGCCGTAAGCGACACATCACGCAGGGATTCCCGACTCATCGGGCTTTCCATGCGTCCATTCTGTAAGCTTATTTCGGCGCGGATTTGCGGATTCAACTGCTTCGTCGCCTGCCCTTTGATGTACGTTTTAAAAACAAAATTGCCATCGCTGGTCAAGCCGCCCAGATTTTTTGAAAATTGCTCCGGCAACAGTGCAATCAGTGACGACACATCACCCTGAGTACAATTTAGGTACAAATCAAAAGCAGGACCTTTATCAAATAACTCAATTTGCCCGTCTGCTTTAAAAATATTGTCATTTAAATTAAGTGTAACTTCTTGTAAATCATAAATATCCTGCTCCAAATCCACCAGAATAGTGGCATCATAACTCAGATTTGTTCCGACCAGATAACGCGTGCTGTCCATTTCCATAAAACTGGATTGAATATCGGCGGTGCTTTCCAGCGAAAATTGTTTGGCAGAAAATTCCCCAGCGACATTGGCGTTTTCCACATTCATCAACACCGATTGCCCGGCACTTTGGTCTTCATAAATGATTTCAAAATCCTGCAAAGCCGCTTTTTCTAGGTCAATTGTGGTGCCTTCCTCCTCCTCCTCTACGGATCGCGTTTCTTCGGTAGAAGATTTGAAAATAGCATAATTTTCCTTGCCACGGCGATCAATTTGAATATTCAAAGCGCCATTATTTGCTTCTACTGATCTGATTTTCAGGCTCGAACCAAATAAACTCAACAAGCCAAACCGGAACGACAGGTTTTCCGCTTCCATCAGCACGCCCCCGCGACTGTCTTTTAATAATACGCCTTTCAAATCCGCCGATACATCTGGTAATGAGCGAATTAGAGATAAGTCAAAATCCTCCACCGTCAGTTCAGAAGTTAGTTGTTTATTGATTTCCGTCACAATTCTCCTGCCCACCTGTTCTTTAAAAACCGAGGCGATGAGCAGCCATGTGACGATCAAAATTCCAATGAAAATAGCCAAAAAAATGACCAGGCGTTTGAAAAAGCGTTTCATAAAACATTGATTCTACTGCTAAAGATAAGCATTTAAAAGATGGAACGAAAGAGGAACTTTTTTTGTGCAAGAAAAATTGTATAAAAAGCTTGCATAGAATAAAACGTCCGTTTATCTTTGCACTCGCCTTTTGAAAGAAGGGCAAATTTAAGGAAATACGGGTGATTAGCTCAGCCGGTTCAGAGCATCTGCCTTACAAGCAGAGGGTCGGCGGTTCGAATCCGTCATCACCCACATCAAATTAAAGCCTTGTCCTATTCGGCAGGGCTTTTTTTATTTTCGGCTATGTACGTTGTTTATATTTTTTATTCGGAGAAGCTAGACCGTTATTACACTGGTTCGACGGGCAATTTGGATGATCGCTTGCGTCGGCACAACGCAGGCAGGAGCCTGGCGACCAAAGCGGGCGTACCTTGGAAATTGGTTTATACCGAGCCATTTGAGACCAAATCCGCAGCCGTCCAACAGGAATTGTTCATCACCCACAAAAAAAGCCTTGATGCACAAGCACCAAGGCTTTTTCAGGCTTTTAAACGCTACTAATCCAATAGTTTCTTGATTCGATTGTATTCTGTCGTGTTGGTGGCGGAGCCTTTGCAGCCCATTTCCTGCGCTTGTTTTTCAATGTTGGCAATGCGGTTACCGGGATTGGGGTGCGTGCTCAAAAATTCTGGTGGATTGCCTCCTTTGCCTTCCATTTTACGGAAAAAACCGGCAGCACCGGCTGCATTATAGTTGGTTTCACATAAATAAATAACAGAATGCGTATCTGCTTCTGTTTCTGCACTTCGTCCAAATTTTAGAGAAATTAAGCTCAAGGCTATTTGTTCCAGCAATCCAGGATTCGCATTCCCTGTGACGATGGAAGAAAGCGCTGCCAGACCATATACTTTTGACATTTGATTGGTAGAATGGCGCAAAGCTGCGTGGGCAATCTCGTGTCCCATCACCCCCGCCAATTGGTCTTCTGAATCCAGAAATTTGATAATACCAGTATATACATAAATATATCCACCTGGCGTACAGAAGGCATTCAAGGTTTTGTCATCGTTGATGATTTTTACCTCCCAGGCAAACTTGTCGCGGTAAGCTACTTTACCGGTGTTTAGCAGTTTGGCAGTAAGATTGCGAATATAGCGATATGCCTCTTCATTGCCTTTTTCGGGCAGTACCGGGTATTGGTCGGGATGTTGTGCAATTTCTTGTTCGGTCTGCTTTCCTAACTCGATGTCCTGCTCCGGTGAGAAAAGATTGAAACCGCCTCCACCTTGGCTGGTGCCACAAGAAATAAAGTAAAACGAGGTGCTGGCTATTGCAAGGATTGCCAACATTTTTTTCATACGCATGACTGTTGGTTTTTTATTGATAATGTTGTATAGATGGTTGATTTAAGCATGTATTGGTGTAAACGCATTTGATACTAAAAAATAGTACAAACGCATTTAAAAATAAGCTTTTTTTAAGAAATCCACCGTCGTGTGCATGTCCTCACTCAAAATGCGATCCGCCTCTAATTTTGAGACGTGATTTCGATAAAAAGTCACTATTTTTTCCAAAAAAGTTGAAGATTTTTCCGGTCTTCTGAATTCCAGCGCCTGCGCAGCCGTCATCCATTCTATTGCCAATACCCGCTCCACATTTTGTACCACCCGGAAAGTTTTGGTCGCTGCATTGGCTGCCATGCTCACATGATCTTCTTGTCCATTGCTCGAAGTAATCGTATCCACGGAAGCTGGGGTGCACAATTGCTTATTCTGACTCACAATCGACGCGGCGGTATATTGTGGGATCATTAAGCCAGAATGCAAACCTGCCTGTTCAATCAAAAAAGGCGGCAAACCACGAGCACCTGAAATCAACTGAAAAATGCGCCTTTCGGCAATACTTGCTAATTCTGCCAACGCAATTGCCAGATAATCAAGCGCCAACGCAATCGGTTGTGCGTGAAAATTTCCACCTGACAAAATAACGTTGTCTCTCCAAAAGATGTTCGGGTTGTCTGTCACAGAATTTACTTCGGTCAATACCTGCGTCTGCACGTGCGCAATGGCGTCCCAACTGGCACCGTGCACCTGCGGCACGCAACGGAACGCGTAAGGATCTTGCACGTTTGTTTTAATGCGTTGTGCCAGATCACTTCCTTCTCGCAACTCCCGAATTTGCTGCGCTGTTTTTACCTGTCCAGGGTGCGGACGAATCTGCTGCAAAATGGCTTCAAATGGTCCGGTATGACAATCAAATGCATCGAGTGAAAGGGCTGCACACAAATTGGCAAGGTCGTACAAACGCTGTGCTTCCAACACACACACCACAGCGTAGGCTGTAGAAAACTGTGTTCCATTCAACATTGCCAATGCTTCTTTTGCCTGAAATCGAAGGGGTTCCAACTGTAGTGTCTGTAAAACATCTTTTGCAGCGCGTTTTTCACCTTGATACCAAACTTCGCCCAAACCGACCAGCGGCAAACTCAAGTGTGCCAACGGTGCCAGGTCGCCCGACGCCCCCAATGAACCTTGTTGATAAACAACAGGTAAAATATTATGATTATAAAAATTAATTAATTGCTCTACCAATTCCAACCGTACTCCAGAATAGCCGTAGCACAAGCTTTGGATTTTCAGAAAAAGCATCCAGCGCACGACTTCAGGGGGTACTTCCTCCCCAACACCGCAGGCATGAGATTGCACCAGATTATATTGCAGCGCTTCTATCTGATCTTTGGAAATGCGCACATTGTGCAACGCACCAAAACCAGTATTAATGCCATAATATAATGCTTCAGCGTGGCGAAGCTTTTCTTCCAGGAATTGCCTGGATTGCTGAATGAGCTGTTTGCTTTCTTCCGAAAGCGCCAGCAAAGGGCGAGTGGCATCTATGTTTTTTAATTGTGCCCAGTCCAGATACGCTGGGCTGATAAAGTGCGTTTTTTTCATTGGAGGTATTGGTTAGGTAAGTGCAAAATTAGAATCAGAATTGGCAGAATCACAATATTTTGAAAATAGTTTGTATTCTAACTAATTTTTAAACATTGAAAACGAAGTTGTAAGGATAAAGCTGGATTAACATGCACAAATACGTGGACAGGCGTTCCGTTAATGGCAATTTAAAATTACTGGAGCGCTGGTTAAACATTCGTTAAACCAAGGGTGTGTTTGGTAACACTTTTTTCAAATAATTCGTTAGCAAAGAAGCAGTTAAGTGCAACATTTTGTCATTTTTGTGTTTTTTAAAATGTGACCAATCGGTAGTTTAAACGTCACAAAACAAGAAAGCAATCTGGAAAATTGTACTTTTGTTGAATGCTTATTTTACCTGTTTTCTAAAAATAGGCTATAAGTAATCGGGCAGTTTAAAATTAGATAATCAAGCGTGAATCAGATTGATAATCAATTTTTTAACAAAAAAGTCGTCTAATTAAATAGACTCGATTGTTTATCTCCATGCAAATATTAAAATTAAATTGTATAGCAAATATGAAATCGAACCTTTTCAAAAAAACATTGGCAGTTTTTGCTTTTGCGACCCTGGTAGTTTTTTCGGCTCAGGCGCAGCGCATTGCATACGTGGATGTGAATCGGCTTTTGGAAAGTGTTTCCGCTTACCAAACCGCGCAAACAGAGCTAGATCGCGTTTCTTCTAAATGGCGGCAGGAAATTGCACAAGAATATGATAAAATTAAGGGCATGTACAACCGTTACCAGGCAGAACAAGTCCTTTTAAGTGACGATGCCCGCAAGCAGCGAGAGGAGGAGATTATGACTAAAGAAAAGGATGTGCGGGATTTGCAGCGCAAATACTTTGGTCCGGAGGGCGATTTGTTTAAAATGCGGCAAGAACTGGTGCGCCCGATTCAGGATAAAATTTATGCAGCCATTGAAGATTATGCCAAAGAGCGGGGCTTTGACTTTATTTTTGACAAAGCGGGCAACGCCGGGATGATTTTCTCCAATCCGCAATATGACAAAACCGACGATATTTTGCAGCGATTGAAATAAGGGCAGGGGTTTGAAACAAGCGGATAGAAAAAAGCGTATTTTTGCGGTCGTTTATAAAATTCTGATCATTTAAAACATTTGAATTCAACTTAAAATGAAAGCTATTTTGAAAGTAACAAGTCTTTTTATATTGTTCTCTTGCTTGGCTATGACGGTACAGGCTCAAAAATTTGGATACCTGAGTTCTGCCAGCATCCTGCAAGACATGCCACAAGTGAAACAAGCTGACGCTACCCTGGAAGCATTGCAAAAGCAATTGCAAAAGAAAGGTCAAACGATGGTAGAGGAATTGCAAAAAGCTTATACCGATGCGCAACAAAAAATTGAGCGCGGCGAATTGTCACCAAAACAACAGGAAGAGGAGGGAAAAAAACTGGAAGCAAAGCAAGGTGAAATTCAGAAGTTTGAGCAGGAAATGCAAAAGCAGATACAAGACAAGCGCAACGAACTGATGAAGCCGATTTTGGATAGCATCAACAAAGCCATCCAGGATGTGGCAAAAGAAAATGCTTACACCTTTATTTTTGACGAAGGCGTATTGTTGTACAAAGACCCGGCGGGTGATGTGACTAATTTGGTGCGCACCAAGTTGGGAATGGCTGCTGCCGCTGCAAATAATTAAAACTTGTAGCGCCGAATTTTATTCGGTGAAAAGGAAATATAAGGCATTTGTGTAGCGCCGAAAAATATCGGAAGTAATTCCGCCGAATAAAATTTGGCGCTACGCTGTTTCTTGTTCTCGAGCCTTCATTTTCTCCGCGTTATCCAGCAATTGCAAAGCTTCAATGATTTCACTTAATTTTCCTTCCATCACTGAATCCAGGTTGTAATTTTTAACATCGCCTTCCAGTCGATGATCGGTCACGCGGTTTTGCGGATAGTTGTAAGTGCGAATTTTTTCAGAGCGGTCGCCACTGCCCACCAATGACCGGCGTTTGGCGGCTATTTCTGACATGTGTTTTTGCTGCTGCGCTTCATAAATTTTCTGGTACAAACGCTGCAAGGCAATTTCCCGGTTGCTAATCTGAGAACGCCCATCCTGACTTTCGGAAACGACACCTGTTGGAATATGCGTGATCCGCACGGCTGATTCCGTTTTGTTGATGTGCTGACCACCCGCACCACTCGCCCGGAAAGTATCCACTTTCAGATCGGATTTGTTGATGTTCACGTCTTCCATCTCCAACTTTGGCATGACCGCAACCGTCGCAGCGGAGGTATGTACCCGCCCCTGCGATTCGGTTTTGGGCACGCGCTGCACCCGATGCGCACCCGATTCAAATTTTAATTTGCCATACACGTTTTCGCCACTCACTTCCAGGCTTAGCTTACTATAACCGCCCACCGTGCCTTCCGTTACTTCCAACACTTCCACCGTCCAGCCCTGCTCATCGAAAAAACGGGAATACATGCGGTACAAATCACCTGCAAACAAACTCGCTTCATCGCCGCCCGTGCCGGAGCGGATTTCCACAATGACATCTTTGCTATCTTCCGGGTCTTTCGGAATGAGCAACATTTTTAATTGTTCTTCTAATTCTTCTTGCTGTTGTTCAGCAGTTTCCAATTCCAGTTCAGCCATTTCCCGCATCTCCGGGTCGGGGTCATTCAGCATTTTTTTTGCAGAGCTAATGTTATCAACGGTTTGTTTGTAGGTTTTATAAACATCTACAATCTCTTTTAATTCTTTATACTCCCGACTCACTTTTTTGTAACGATCCATGTCGCTTACCACGCTGGGGTCTGCCATTTGCTCTTCTAAATGCACAAAACGATCTACAATTGCATCTAATTTATCTAACATTTTATGGATTTACGATTTTGGATTTACGAATTTCGATTTTAAACAAAATGAAGAAAGAGCATTGCCAGATTTGCAACGCTAACGGAAAGGCAGTATGATTTGTTGGCAAAATTTCATGTCACAAAAGTAAGGCTAAAAACTAAATCCAAAACAGTTGAGATGAAATTTAGTTCCGATTCCAAGTAGCTAGAATCAGAATTCAGCCCCTAAATCCCTCCAGGGAAACTTACCTTAAAATTCCATCATTCCTTTAAAAAAGCAATACATTTCAACTCAATCGCAATCGGCGCGGGCAGTGCGTCAATGCCTACGGTCGTCCGGCAGGGTTGATGGTCTTTGAAATATTCGGCATAAATTCGATTGTAAGTTTGAAAATCCCGTTCCAGATTCACCAGAAAAACCGTCACATCTACCAAATCTTCCCATCGAGCGCCGCTGGCTTCCAGTACCGTTCTCACATTTTTAAAAACGGAATGACATTGCGCTTCAAAATCAAATTCTAAATATTGCCCACTTGTATTTAGCTTTAAACCAGGTACTTCGTTGGTTTCTGGGTCGCGTGGACCGATACCGGATAAAAATAAAAAGTTTCCGGCGCGGCGTGCGTGCGGGTAAGCACCGACGGGTGCAGGAGCGGCGGAAGCATGGATTTTTTCAGACATGTAAGTGGTTATTTGAAAAGTGATCTGATGACTCCAAAGTCACCAGATCACTTTTCAAAAAAACGCAAATCCTTCACCATCAATTGTAGTGAGGTGCGATCCTGCCAATGGTTTTCCTGCAAATTAAAACAGACATCAAACGGCTGGCGTGTCCACACCTTTTCAAAATCATCGCCCTTGCCGAAGGCAACGCCATAAAAAGGTGCAGAATCGCCTTGTTTAATGCAAAGGCGCAAGTGATTGCCGGTTAAAATTCTCGAATAGCCAATATCTTGAACATTGCGTGCCACGAAAGTCGGATTGTGATTGCCCGGTCCAAAAGGTGCAAATTGTTTTAGAATATTCCAAAAACCTGGGGTTACCTCAGCCAAATTTATTTCAGCTGCAATTTCAATTTCAGATTCAAAAAGCTCCGGTTCTGCCAATGTTGTAACAGTTGCCTCAAAACGCTCCTGAAAATAAATAACATCCTCTGGATAAAGGGAAAGCCCCGCCGCGTGGGCGTGCCCGCCAAAAGTAAGCAGCAGATTTTTACTCATGCCAATCGCTTCGTGAATATCAAAACCTGGAATGGAACGCGCCGATCCTGCTACCTTTCCATCAGAATCCGTCAAAATAATCGTTGGACGGTGAAACTCGTCCACCATGCGCGACGCCACGATGCCCACAACACCCTTATGCCAATGCGGCTGATATAGTACAATACTTTTTCGTTCCCGCCAATTGGGGTCTTGCAAAAAAAGCGCCCGCGCTTCCTGAAAAATACGCTGGTCAAATTCTTTGCGCAATTTATTCCGGGTTTCCAGCACCCGACCATAATCATAGGCGACATTCGCATCATGCGACAGCAACATCCGCACGGCTTGCTGCGCGTCGGCGAGGCGACCGGCAGCGTTAATCATCGGACCCAAGCCAAACACAATATCGCTGATCGTCAATGGGCGCGGGCGTTTGCTCAAATCGATCAAAGCTTTCAACCCGGCTCGTTTTGTACGATTCAACTGTTGCAAACCAAACCACGCCAGGGTTCTATTCTCATCCACAATCGGTACAATATCACTTGCAATGCTAATTGCGAGAAAATCAGTCAATTCGATGAGTTGATTCCAGTCCAGATCGTGCGCCTCGACGTACGCTTGCGCCAATTTAAACGCCACGCCGCAGCCGCTCAGTTCTTTAAAAGGATAGTGACAATCCGGTCTTTTTGCATCCAAAACAGCCACGGCATCGGGCAATTTTTCCTCCGGCAAGTGGTGATCGCAAATGATGACGTCAATGCCCAATTCATTTGCGCGTTTCACCTGATCTACCGCTGTAATGCCGCAGTCGAGTGTGATTAACAAATCCACTTTTTGCTCGTGTGCATACCAAATCCCTTCCATCGAAACGCCGTAGCCTTCCTTGTACCGGTCGGGAATGTAATAGTCCAAATTTTTATGATGCTGTTCTAAAAAGCTGTATAACAAGGCAATAGACGTGGTGCCATCGACATCATAATCGCCGTAGAGCAAGATTTTTTCCTTGTTTTGAATGGCTTGTGTCAAGCGATCCACGGCTTTTTCCATATCCTTCATCAACAGCGGATCGTGCAAATGACTCCACTCAGGTCGAAAAAAACGTTTGGCAGCTTCAAAAGTGTGAATGCCGCGTTGCACCAGCAATTGACAAAAAAGCGGATGAATGCCCAATTCTTTTTGCAATTGTTGAACAATTTCTTCGTTCGATTCCAGAATGCGCCATCTTTTTTGCATTACGATTGTTGTAGTTGCGGTTTTTAACATGATTGTTCTTTCACAAGTGACCAGCTTTCGTTAGGACAAACTGGGATTTGGTTGAAAAAATTTCATTTTACTTGTGACGAATTTTAGGTTTATGGAAGTAACATTTTTTGCAAAAATTTTTACCAATTGAAATGAATCTACGTATCCTTTTCTTTTTGTGCCTCGCCGGGTACGCACTTGGCGCACAGGCACAGCAATTCACAGTGAGTGGTACCATTTCGGATGCCAACAATGGCGAAACCCTCATCGGCGCTTCGGTGACTGTGGTCGCCACGGGCACAGGCACTGTCACCAACGAGTACGGTTTCTACTCTCTTTCGCTACCGGCGCAGGACTCGGTTGTACTGGAGTTCAGCTATGTTGGTTTCCAGTCGCAGCGCCAAACTGTATTTCTTATTAAAAATACTCGCCTCAATGTGCAGTTGAGCAGCGGCGTGCAATTGGAAGAGGTTGTGGTGCAAGCTTCTTCGTTTCAGGAGCAATTGAAATCCACGGAAATGAGTGTGGAGGGCATCACTACTCAACAAGTGAAGGTCATTCCGGTGGTACTCGGCGAGAGCGACATTTTAAAAGTCATTCAACTCAAACCTGGCATTCCTTCGGGTTCAGAAGGTACGACGGGGCTATTCGTGCGGGGCGGCAGCAGCGATCAGAATTTAATTGTGCTGGACGAAGCCGTGGTGTACAATCCCAATCACTTATTTGGTTTTTTTAGCACCTTTAACACAGACGCTGTCAAGGATTTAAAATTGTATAAAGGTGGTTTTCCGGCGCAGTACGGCGGACGTTTATCATCGGCAATCGACATTAAATTGAAGGAAGGTAACAGCAAGGAATTTTCAGGCGCGGGCGGCATTGGTCTGATTGCTTCGCGCTTGACGCTAGAGGGTCCGATTCAGAAGGACAAATCCTCGTTCATCGTTTCGGGGAGAAGAACCTATGTTGATATTTTTACAAATGCCGTGAATCGTGCCAACGAAGGCAATGAAGATTTTGACCCAATCCCGGCGTATTATTTTTATGATTTGAATACCAAAATCAATTTTACGCTCGGCGAAAAAGACCGCTTGTACCTGAGTGGCTACTTTGGGCGCGACAAATTTGGATTTGAGGGCGATTTTTTTGATTTTAATTTTGACTGGGGGAATGCCACCGGCACAGCGCGTTGGAATCATGTTTTCAATCCAAAACTTTTTTCTAATACGACCTTCACTTATTCTGATTATCAATACAATATCAAAAATGACCTCACGGGTTTTTCTTTTGAATTGGGCTCTCGCATTGAAGATATCAATTTTAAAACAGACTTTTACTACGTTGCCAGTCCACGCAATACCCTGCGTTTTGGGGCGAATGTGACGTATCATCAGTTCAGCGTTGGGCGCTTGAAGGCAGGTAGCGACGATGGTGTGGTCTCTTTTTCGGCGGGTCAGGATTTTGATGGAACGGAATTTGGCGCGTATGTGTCGGACGATTTGGATTTTTCCGAAAGGCTGAAAATCAACGCGGGCGTTCGCTTGAGCGGCTTTACCAATGACGGCAAAACCTATGTTGGAATTGAACCTCGGATCTCTGGGCGATACAGTCTTACCGAGCGCACCTCTCTCAAAGCCAGCTATGCCCGCATGTATCAGTACCTGCACCTGGTGGCGAATGCAGGCGTGGCGCTGCCTACGGATGTGTGGTACCCTTCCACGGAGCGGGTGAAGCCGCAATCTTCCGACCAAGTGGCACTGGGCGTTTCCTACTTGTTGAGCAAAGATTTTTTGTTGAATGTGGAAACATATTATAAAAGTTTGAACAACCAACTTGAATTTGTGGACGGCGCGGAGCTTTTTGCCAATGATGCACTCGAAGAAGAATTTGCCATCGGGCGCGGCGATGCCGTGGGTTTTGAGGTGAGTATTGAAAAAGAAGTGGGAAAACTCAAAGGCTGGATTGGCTACACTCTGGCACGGGTGCAGCGCGGTGAATTTAAAACCCTGGATCCTAATGCCAGTTTTGCGCAGCAAGGCTATTTTTCACCGATTTATGATCGTCGGCACGACTTGTCGGTGGTAGCAACGTATGATTTGAGTCGGC
This sequence comes from uncultured Saprospiraceae bacterium, assembly GCA_964517145.1. Lineage (GTDB taxonomy): Bacteria > Bacteroidota > Bacteroidia > Chitinophagales > Saprospiraceae > JADJNW01. The sequence goes on along the minus strand of CAZFBN010000009.1, from coordinate 16,514 downwards.
GCTTGACGGCTTCTGCCACTTTTGTGTACGGCTCGGGCGATTTGCGCTGGCTGCCTACGGGGCGTTTCACTTTTCAGGATATTTATGGTGCAACTTTTGAAGCGGTGTTGCCCGTTTATCAAGATCGCAATACTTACCGACTGCCGCCCTATCATCGCCTGGATTTTGGCTTGGTGTGGCGCTTTTTTCCAAAATGGGGCGAGAGTGACTTGACGTTCAGCGTTATCAATGCTTATGATCGGCGCAATACTTTTTTTATTTATCTGGAACCAGAATTTTCGGATGAAACCGATGACAATGGCAACGCGGTGCGCATTCCGACGCGCATTGCTGCAAAGCAGGTGTCGTTGTTCCCGATTTTGCCTTCGGTTACTTGGAATTTTAAGTTTTAATGAGAAGTCAATAGTTGATTAGTCAACAGTCGATAGTCAATTAGCTGATAGTCAGGAATTTGAAGTTTGCTTGCAATTATTTTTTATGCAAAAATGATTTAAAATGAATAAGACAAATTATATCATATTTTTTTTATTTTTAATATTGATGTTTGGGTGCAATTTGGAAAAAGAAATTGAGATTGACTTGCCCGATTATGAAAATCAGTTGGTGGTAGAATGTTATTTGGAACCGGGGCAGCCGTTTGCTTTGTTGCTTACCAAAAGCGCCGCTTATTTTGATTCTTTGCCAAAGTTTGACGCTGGAGCGATAGATCAAATTTTTGAAAAAGGTGCGCAGGTTACGATTTCGCACAACGGAAAAACGTATCAATTGCAAGAGCGAATTGTTTTTAATCCTTTTACCCAAAAGCTTTTCAATTATTATTCCAATGAGTTGGTGCCCGCTGATTTTGACCAGGCATTCGAATTGAATGTTGTAACCAAAGATGGGAGAACCATTGAGGCGACTGCGAAATTATTACCCGTGGTTCCCATAGACAGCGTGGTGGTTGAATTTGCAGAAAAAGACACCATGGCGCGGGTGCTGACATACTTGACGGATCCAAGTGGGCAGGAAAATTTCTATCGCCGCATGTTGCACGATGTTTCTTTGGATAGTGTACCCGAGCAGGATTTTGTGCTGGATGATCGCATTGTGGACAATGGCGTGCTGGCATTTGGTACGGGTTTTCAATATAGTGTGGGCGACACGGTGATTAACACCATTTTCCATTTAGAGCGAGAGTATTATAATTTTTTAGAAAGCGTTTTTAATGCGCGCGATTCCAATGGCAATCCCTTCGGACAGCCCAGCCCCATTGATTCCAATCTGCGTGGCACCGCAAATGCAATCGGCATATTTACAGGCTTGAGTTTTGATCGAAAAACAACCATTATACAGAAATAAAAAGCCAATATTTTTTATAACAAGAAAGCCGGACGATGCACATCATCCGGCTTTCTACAATTTAGAAAGAAACAAAACAATTAGTTGTTACTACCACCAACAGCCTTCATCAGCGCGCCAGCGTTGATTTCAGGAGCTACTACGGTGCGGCGGTTTTTCGCGCGACCAGCAGCAGTGCCGTTGTCTTCCATTGGCATGGTGTCGCCTCTGCCTACTACTGCAATTTGATCAGCGCTTACGCCACGCTTGAGCAATTCACGCGCTACATTCATAGCACGATCCACACTCAGGTTCCAGTTGTCATAACCAGCACCACGTGGATACTTTTGGCTATCGGTGTGGCCTTCGATCAGAATATCCAGTTTTGGATTGTTCTTCAGCGTGTTAGCCAGTTCAGCCAAAGCATTTCTTTCAGCTCTGGTCAATGCAGCGGAGCCTGAGCGGTACTGTACAGGCGCAGTAACCACATACAATTTGCCGTCTCTTTCTTCAAGCGTCAAACCGCTTTCTTTGTAGGCATTGAAAATGCCATTGATTTCACCTTTGATGTTTTCTAGTTCCTGTTGAGTCATCTTCAGTTTTTCCTCAACCTGAGCCATTTGACCTTTGGTAGCATCCAAATCTTTGCGGATGGTAGCAATTTCATTGTTCATCCGAGTTTTTTCAGCTTCCATGGTGTTTTTCAGGTTAACGTTTTCATCCTGAAGTGTTTTTACCTGCTGCTGAGTCTCAGCCAATGCTTTGTCAGAAGCATCTTTAGCAGCTTGCAGCTCGTCGAATTTCTTTTTAGAAACACAAGACTGGAAAGTACCAACAGCGAGACAGAAAATTAGTAAACCAATTATTTGACGCATGTTTGTTTGATTTAATTAAAAAAATTAATTATGAATGTTTAATGCCTGAATATTAAAGGTAGATAATTCTCTCTCTTCTGAGGCTAACGGAAAGCGTACTGCACCTATTCTACAACGCAAAACAAGCCATATTTTTTCAATAATACAAAGATTGACGGCAAATAAATTGAACCAGCACACGTGTTTGTATCGTTTTTTCAAAGAGAAACAACTATATTGGAACGTGAAAGCTCAGCGAAAGTTACAAAAAAAAGTATTTTTGCCCTTGAGTTTATTTTTTTTAATTTTTGTCAATAAGTGACTTTTAATGAATTACGATATTAAGCAAGAAGGCAAGTTTAAGTACATCGAAAGCGATGGCGGCGAGGAAACCCTGCTGTTGCTGCACGGTTTGTTCGGTGCATTGAGTAATTTTGAGGGCATTTTTAATTATTTTTCGGGTAAACTAAATGTGGTGGTGCCTATTCTACCTATTTTTGACTTGCCGCTTCATCGAGTGTCTGTGACAGGGCTGGCGGATCATGTCGCTGATTTTGTAGCGTATAAAGGTTTTGATAAAGTACATGTGCTTGGAAATTCGCTGGGAGGGCACATTGCATTACTGTATGCCTTGGACAATCCCGACAAAATTGCCTCCATTACCCTTACCGGCAGCTCCGGTTTGTTTGAGAGTGCAATGGGCAATAGCTTCCCAAAGCGCGGCGATTACGATTTTATCAAAAAGAAAACGGAAGCCACTTTTTACCACCCGGAGGTCGCTTCACAGGAATTGATTGATGAGGTTTATCATATTGTCAATGATCGCAACAAAGCAATTCGCATCATTGCTACGTCCAAATCGGCGGTTCGCCACAATCTCGGCAATAATCTACACAGCATTACAGCACCTACCCTCCTGATTTGGGGCAAAGAAGACCAGGTCACGCCGGCGTTTGTCGGGAAAAAATTTCATGAGCTGATTCCTCATTCCAAGCTTATTTTGCTCGATGAATGCGGACATGCTCCGATGATGGAACACCCTGAAGTTTTTAATGAGCATTTGGAGGCATTTTTAGAAGAGGTGATTGCTCAAGAAGCGCGCTAAAAAAACTTTAGTTGCCAAAATTAGAAAAGATGGTAGTTTTGGTAAGCTTCAAGTGCGCCTGCCTTTTGTAGTTACAAAAAGAAATAGGACGGGTTTTTATCAAATGCAGCATTGTACTGCTTCTGACAATACTTTCCTGCCTTTTCTTGTTATTTGCATAATTCAATCCTGTTTTTTTGTATTTAAATCATTTTTCAACAAATTTTTATGAATAAAGTAATCATTATCGTTGTTGCTTTTGCACTATGGACAAGCTGCAACACGCAACGTAAAGCTGTGTCAACACCTCCGGTGGAGGAGCCACCCCAAGCTTCTGTCGGTATTGAAGAAAGAAATTTGGATACCCTGGTTGTAACGCCTGAAACCAATGAAGAAGATTATACCCTGGATGAAACGGAAACGGAGGACGAAGTGGCGAACGAACTGCCGCCCTACAATCCTAGCCATAAACGCGTGAATGATTTGTTGCATACCAAATTAGACCTGCGTTTTGACTGGGCGAATGAAAAGGTCATCGGGAAAGCGACGCTGCGATTCAAACCCTATTTTTTTCCAACCAACACGCTCACCCTGGACGCCAAGTATTTTATGGTACAAAAAGTAAACTTGGAAGGTAAAAACGAGCCTTTGAAATACACGTATGATGATAGCACGCACCTGGTCATTGACTTAGGGCGCTCCTACAAATCGAATGAGGAATACACCATTTATATAGAATATACCGCAACGCCAACGGCTTCGGGCGGCAGCGCTGCGATTACTTCCAATCAGGGTTTGTTTTTTATCGACCCGCGCAATGAAGACCCGGAGAAACCTTCTCAAATCTGGAGTCAGGGAGAAACCAACTGGAATTCCCGCTGGTTTCCTACCATCGATCATCCCAACGAGCGCACCACGCAGGAAATGTATCTGACGGTAGAAGATAAATATGTGACCCTTTCCAATGGCTTGCTGGCTTCCTCCAAGAAAAATACGGACGGCACCCGCACCGATTATTGGAAAATGGATCAGCCGCACGCGCCTTATTTGTTTATGATTGCCATAGGCGAATTCGCAGTGGTGAATGATAAATGGAAAGACGTGCCATTGACCTACTATGTGGAACACAAATACAAAGACCACGCCAAAGCCATTTTCCCACATACGCCGGAAATGCTGGAGTTTTTTTCAAATAAATTGAATGTAAAATATCCTTGGAAAAAATTAGGACAAATTGTCGTGCGGGACTATGTCTCTGGCGCAATGGAAAATACAACGGGGATTATTTACGGTGAATTCATTCAAAAAACGACCCGCGAACTAATCGATGATTTTCAAAATGAAAATATAGTTGCACACGAAATTTTTCACCATTGGTTTGGGGACTATGTCACTACTGAAAGCTGGGCGAACCTGACCATGAATGAAGGATTTGCCAATTACAGCGAATACCTCTGGGCAGAATATAAACATGGCAAAGACCAGGCAGACTACGACCTACTGAACACCAGCAACGGCTATATTTCTGCGACGCAGGGCGGAGACCGTCACCCATTGATTTATTTTGGGTACGAGGATAATGAGCAGATGTTTGATGCGCATAGCTATAATAAAGGTGGCGCGGTGCTGCATATGCTGCGTCGCTATGTAGGCGAAGAAGCTTTTTGGAAAGCTTTGAATTTGTATTTGACCAAGCACGCGTACAAATCCGTGGAAGCGCACGACTTGCGTTTGGCATTTGAAGAAGTGACAGGCGAGGATTTGAACTGGTTTTTCAATCAATGGTATTTTGCAGAAGGACATCCTATTTTAAAAGTATCTCACGAGTACGACGAGGCATCCAAAACGGTGACGTTGACAGTTGAGCAAACGCAAACCGGTACGGGCGTTCCTCCTATTTTTGTACTGCCGCTGACCGTTGATATTTACACCGCGCCTGGGCAGGTGCGACATGAAAATATTCGCATCGACGAACGCAGCCAGACATTTTTGTTTGAAAATGTAGCCCAAGCGCCTCGATTGGTGAATTTCGATGCAGCAAAAGCACTATTGTCAGAAATGGAGCACGAGAAATCGGAAGAAGAACTGGTTTTTCAATATTCCAACGCGCCTACTTTTTATGATCGGTATGAGGCTGTGTCAAAATTGGTGGAAACCGGCAGCGATCAAGCGGAAGCAATTGCCAGGCTAGCATTAAAGGATAAATTTTGGGTATTGCGTATGGTTGCATTGGGGCAGGTGTATGAAAACGCCGATGACACTACAAAAGCCACCATGCGGCAGATGGCGGCAGCCGATCCGCGTTCGCAGGTGCGCGCCGGAGCCTTGGAGTTGTTGGCAGAACTGGGCGATGAGCCTTCCATTGATATTGCCAAAAAAGCCATCGAACAAGATTCTGCTTACAATGTGATTGCTGCTGGTTTGCAGGCACTGATTACTTTGGATAGTACGCAGGCTTTACAATATGCTAAAAAACTGGAAAAAGAAGACAACCCAAGTATTTTGTCGGCTTTAGCTAGCTTGTACGCGCGTGGTGGCGATGCCAGCTACCTGCCTTTTTTTGAAAAGAATTTTAGCCGGGTACAGACCTATGATGCCATCGGCTTGATTGAAAGCTATCAATTGTTAGCAGCAAAATTAGATTTTTCCACTGCAATGGCAGCCATGGAAAAATTGCAAAAAATAGGACTCGATCAATCCCAGTCGCAGTGGCATCGTTTTGCTGCCATTCGTTCGCTCAATGACATGCGTAATGAATACAACCAGCGCGCCAAACAAACCGATGAAGCTGCCGCCAAGCAAGCGCTTGAGCAACGAGTCACCACGCTGACCACCATGATGGACGCTATCAAAGCTGCTGAAAAAGACCCCCAACTCAAAGCCTTATACGAGCAATTGATTTTAATGGAATAAAACAGGTGGAATAATGGAATGATGGAAACTGGAAAGTTGTACCCCTGTATCCCATCATTCCAACTTTCCATCATTCCCATTTAAGTTTTAACAATTCACCCCTTGACTTTCTGCCGAATCTTGCCTAAATTTCGTCTCCAAATAGTTTTATGTCAAAACATTTCTTGAAAACTCCAACACAAGTCGAATTTTAGCGTCCCAAAACCGATAAACACAAACTTTTAAAAGCATTTGGCAATCTTTTTGATAGAGTTGCCGTAAAAGGATTGTAGAAAATTGTCCAATTAAAAAGGCATTTGTAAACCACCATACTCAAATAAATTTTACAATGGATAACTACCGGCTGTTAGTAGAAAAACTGGATCAGTTCATTCGCAAATATTACATCAATAAGCTGATTCGCGGCAGTTTGTATAGTGTGGGGCTCATCCTCGTGCTGTTCTTGACGGTGAGCGTACTTGAATACTTTTTTTATTTTAGCTCCGGCATGCGCAAAGTGCTGTTTTTCTCCTTTTTGGGAGGCAGTCTGCTGGCTTTGGGGCGTTGGGTCGTGCTGCCTTTACTCAATTATTTTCACCTCGGCAAAATTATTTCGCACGAACAAGCCGCAGCTATCATTGGCAATCACTTTGCAGATGTAAAGGACAAGTTGTTGAATATTTTGCAATTGCGCCACCAGGCTGACAATGTGCAACACAAAGAATTGATTCTCGCCAGTATCAATCAAAAATCGGACGAAATAAAATTGGTTCCTTTCAAATCTGCGATCAACCTGACACAAAACCGAAAGTACCTGCGCTATGCTTTGCCGCCGCTGCTGTTGTTACTGGTTCTGTTGTTTGCTGCGCCGAGCGTGATTCGGGATAGTACCTTCCGATTGATTAATAACGGCACCGAATTTTTCAAACCGGCACCATTCAAATTTGTCATTGACGAAGAAACTTTGTCCGTTATCCAATTCGGAGATTTTCCATTGAAAGTTCAAATTGAAGGTACGCAACTGCCGAATGAGGTTTTTATTGATGTAGAAGGTGTGCAGTATCGATTGACCAAAGAAGCGCCCAACCTTTTCACTTACCAATTTAGCAATGTGCAGAAAGACCTTGATTTTCAATTGGCTGCAGGATTGGTGGAATCCAAAGAATTTACCCTCGAAGTATTGAAAAAGCCGAATATTCTAGGTTTTGATGTAAAACTGGATTATCCGGCATATGTAGGTCGCAATGATGAGCAACTGTCGAGCGTGGGCGATCTCGTAGTGCCCGCCGGTACGCGCATCGACTGGATTTTTAATGCGGAGAATACCGACAACATTCGCATCCAGTTTGCCAGTGGTAAAATGGAAGATATCAAACGCTTTTCCGATGACTTGTTTACTTATAAAAAGCAAGCCGTCAAAGATGAGCCTTATAAAGTGTTCATTTCCAATCAACTAGTGCCGCAAGGCGATTCGATTAGTTACAGCATCACGGTTATTCCTGATTTATATCCTAATATTACGGCAGAAAAATTTCAGGATAGTACCGACAACAAAGTGCTGTATTTCGTGGGCGATGCCAGCGATGACTACGGTTTGTTGAGTTTGTCTTTCAATTATCGCATTAAAAAAGCCAATGGACAGCAAGGCTCCCTTCAAACGCTCAAACTGGGCAAGCCTGTTGGAAAACAAACTCGTTTTGATCATATTTTTGACCTGCGCGTATTGGAACTTGCGCCTGGAGATGAGGTAACGTATTATTTTGAAACCTTTGACAATGACGGCGTAAGCGGTAGCAAGTCGGCGCGCACCAACCTGATGGTATATGCGACGCCAACCGTAGAACAATACCGCGCAATGGCAGAAAAAAACAACGAGCAGGTGAAAGACGATTTGAAAAAAGCCCTGGAGGAATCGCGTCGTTTGCAGGAGGAACTGAAAAAGGCACGTGAAAAATTATTGCAGGAAAAAGACCTTGATTGGCAAAATCGCAAAGAGTTGGAAAAGCTCTTGCAACGCCAAAAAGAACTAGAAAAACGCATCGAAGAAGCAAAGAAAGCATTTGAAGAAAATCAAAAAAATCAGCAGGAATTCTCGCAACCAAACGAAGAGACCTTGCAAAAACAAGAACAATTGCAAAAAATGTTCGACGAGGTGATGAGCGAGGAAATGAAAGAGTTGATGAAGCAGATTGAAGATTTGCTGCAAAAGCTTGAAAAAGATGATGCCCTGCAAATGATGGAAAACTCGCAACTCGACAACAAGGACATGGAGAAGCAGCTCGATCGCTTGCTCGAATTGTTCAAACAGTTGGAAGTGGAACAACAAATTCAGGAAATCATGGATGATTTGGAAAAACTTGCAGAAAAAGAAGAACAGTTGAGCGAGGAAACCAAAAAGGCAGACGAACAAAAGGCACAAGATCAAAAATTGGACGAGCAGAAAAAAGGCGAAGATCAAAAGCAAAAAGACGAGAAAGCCAACGATCAGAAATCGGAGGATCAAAAGTCGAATGAACAAAAGTCCAACGAGCAGCAAAATAAAGACCAGCAGCAGCAAAACGACCAAAAAAATCAACAGCAAAATAGTGACCAAAACCAGCAAAATAAGTCTAAACAAGAGCAACTCCAAGAGAAGCAGGAGCAGATAAACGAGCAATTTGAGGATTTGCAGAAAAAGATGGACGAGTTGGAAAAGAAAAACGAAGAACTCGAAAAACCAAAAGAACTAGGCGATCACGACCAGGAAATGCAGGACATTGAGAAGGATTTGAACAATAGCCAGCAGCAGTTGCAGCAAAAGCAAAACCAGAAAGCTTCGCAGTCGCAGAAAAAAGCGGCTGAAAAAATGAAGAATATGGCGAATAGCATGAAAATGCAGCAGCAGCAAGGTGAAATGCAACAAATGCAGGAAGACATGCAGGCATTGCGCCAATTGCTGGAAAACCTCGTTGGGTTGTCGTTCGATCAGGAAGATTTGATTAAAGAATTTGATAAAGCCAGCATCAATACGCCGCGCTACGTGGAGTTGGTGCAGCAACAGTTTAAAATCAAAGACGATTTCCGCATCGTGGAAGATAGCTTGCAGGCATTGAGTAAGCGCTTGTTTCAAATTGAATCTTTCATCACAGAAAAAGTGTCGGAAATCAACGGCAACATGCGCCAAAGCATCGACCACCTGGAGGAGCGCCAAAAGCCGCAAGCTGCTGATAACCAGCAACGAACGATGAAAAACTTGAATGATCTGGCTCTGATGCTGAGCGAAATGATGAACCAAATGCAGCAGCAAATGGCATCCATGATGACAGGTTCTCAAATGTGCAACAATCCGAGCCAGGGGCAACAAGGGGGCGAGCCAAAAGATAAAATCAGCGATGGGCAGCAGCAAATGAATCAGGATTTGCAAAAAATGAAAGAACGCCTGGAAAAAGCGCGCCAGCAAGGTCAAGGCAAGGAAGGGGGCACCGCTAAAGAATTTGCAGAAATGGCAGCCAAACAAGCCGCTTTGCGCAAGCGCCTGCGCGACGAGCAGAAAAAATTGCAGGAACGCGGGCAGGGGAGCAAAGAATTGCAAGACCTCATTGATCAAATGGATAAAACCGAGACTGAATTGGTCAATAAGCGATTGACAAATGAAACCTTGCGCCGCCAACAGGACATTCTGACGCGCTTGCTCGAACACGAAAAATCCGAACGCGAGCGTGGCTTCGAGGAAAAACGCAAAGCGGAAACCGCCAAAGAAAAAGAACGCAAAATGCCACCTTCGCTTGAAGAATACATCAAAAAACGCGAGGCTGAAATCGAATTGTACAAAACGGTTTCGCCAACGTTGAAGCCTTATTATAAAAATTTGGTGGAAGAGTATTTTAAAACCTTGAAATCAAAATAAAATTTTACTTGCAGTAGTCCTGCAATTAAACTATCTTTGCAGGACTGCTGTTTATTATATGCCTAATTTCCCCAATACCTACCTCCCATGGACAAACTGTTTGAAAGCAAACATTATTCGTTAACTGTCTAAATTCCAGCGCTCAATGGAAATGAGAGCAGACAAAGTAATGCTGAAATTACCATCAAATCCAAGAAACGTTGCTGTTTTAGAATCTTTTGTAAACAGGATTGTAGAAAAATATCGAATCAGTCCTGATCTCCATTGTAATATTCTTGTAAGCTTAACCGAAGCGGTGAATAATGCCATCATTCATGGTAATTGTGGAGATGAATCCAAAAATGTTTATATCAACCTTCGCAAACAACGCAATACACTCGCCATTCAAGTGACCGATGAAGGTGGCGGTTTCGACCCTCGCGCTATTCCCGATCCTACTGCGCCGGAAAATATTACTAAATGCGGCGGACGCGGTGTGTTCTTAATGCAACAACTGTCGCATGCGCTTCGTTTTGAAAACAACGGCAGCACCGTAGAAATGCAGTTTAAAATTGCCTGAATTGATAACCTAAAATTGTATTTTTAACAAGCGCCAAACACTTGTGCGTGTTATTTATATTTTTAATTTGATTTGCCAAATACATGGAAGCGTTTTTTAGCTGGGATGCGTCGGAAGATATCGAAGAATTGATCGAGTACAACACCGAAGATATTGATTTTACTTTAGCAGATGCCTCGCGCGTTACCTCCTGGATTTCTGCCATCATCGAAGCAGAGCAAAAAATGCTGCATCACATCAGTTATATTTTTTGCAGCGATGACTATCTGCTCGATCTCAACCAACAGTATCTCGATCACAACACACTTACCGATATTATTACTTTTCAATATGCTAAATTGCCTGAAATCGAAGGCGATATATTCATAAGCATTGATCGGGTGCGCGAAAACGCAGCAACGTATAAGGTAACTTTTGAAGAAGAACTGCGCCGCGTCATCATCCACGGCGTTTTGCACCTTTGCGGTTACGGCGATAAAACGCCCGAAGATAAAGCCCGCATGACGGAAAAAGAAAATGAAGCTTTGCAAAAATGGGCATAGTGCCAGATACGATTTCGTAAATCTCAGAGATTTGTGAAATCTAAAAGGTAACATCTCAAACCGCATTTTTCCTGTTATCAAATCCGCTACTTATCTCAAAATTAGATACTTTTGTAACTCATATCCCGACTTTGCCTGTCTCAACAAAAAAAGAAGGCAGTCATACGGATGCCTTGACCAGATATTGCCCTTGATAAAAATCCCATTCGTATGAAAGTGCTTAAATTTGGCGGCTCTTCCGTTGGAACACCCGCGCGCATCCGAGGCATCATCGATATTTTAAAAGACTACTACACCCGTGGTGAAAAATTCACGGTGGTCTTTTCTGCTTTTAGCGGCGTCACCGATTCGCTGATTAAAATGGCGATTCTGGCAGCAAAAGGAGATGAATCCTATCAATCCTTGTTTGAAACATTTCATGACCGGCATCTCACGGCGGCGCACGAATTGCTCAACCGCGATTATCTTTCGCAGGCAATGCCGGAATTGGAAACCAATCACGAGGTGTTGAAAAATTTGCTGCACGGTATTTTCTTACTGCGCGAAGCTTCGCCCCGAACAATGGACTATGTGTTGAGTTTCGGCGAACGCAATTCGGCGTACCTCATTACTTATGCCCTGCGTCAGAATGGATTGAATGCCAGCTATTTAGATGCCCGAAAAATTATCAAAACCGACAAGAAATTCGGCTCGGCAAATGTTGATTTTGAAAAAACGTACCAGAATATTCAAGATTATTACAAGCAAAATCCTGAAATTCAGATAGTTACGGGATTTGTGGCTTCCTCCAAAGGTGGCTTGACAACGACGCTCGGACGCGGCGGTTCTGACTACACGGCGGCACTGCTCGGCGCTGGACTTCATGCAGACGTCATCGAAATCTGGACAGACGTCAACGGCGTACTCACCGCTGACCCGCGCAAAGTGAAAAAAGCCTTCACCATTCCGACCATGACTTACGCCGAGGCGATGGAAATGTCGCATTTTGGTGCCAAAGTCATTTATCCGCCTACGATTCAACCGGCATTGTTGAAAAGAATTCCAATTGTTATTAAAAATACTTTTAATCCGACCTTTGCCGGCACTTATATTTCTGACAAACCTGATGCCAGCGGACATCCGCCGGTGAAAGGCATTTCTTCTATCAATCAGGTGACGCTGCTGACCTTGCAGGGAAGCGGATTGTTTGGTACACCTGGCACGGCGGCTCGTTTGTTTGGTTCTTTGGCAAAAGCCAATATTAATGTCATTTTGATTACGCAGGGTTCGTCCGAACATTCCATCAGTTTTGCGGTGCAGCCGGATGCCGCCAGAAAAGCCAAACGCCAGACGGAAGAAGAATTTGCCAATGAAATCAAGGCAGGTGTCGTCGAACCGGTTAAAATTGAAGATGAACTTTCTGTCATCGCCGTTATTGGTGAAAATATGCGTTACCAGCCGGGTATCGCCGGGCAGCTGTTTCAAGCACTGGGTAAAAACGGGATTAATGTCGTTGCCATTGCCCAGGGCTCTTCGGAGTTGAATATTTCGGTCGTCGTCAACCAGCCAGATGAAAGCAAAGCGCTCAATGCACTGCATGAAGCGTTCTTTTTGTCTGATACAAAAGAATTGCATTTGTTCATTGTTGGAACGGGATTGATCGGTGGCACTTTATTAAAACAGATGCAGGAGCAAGCCGCGTTTTTAAAAGAAAAATATTCAACGGAAATAAAAATCGTCGGCTTGTCCAATAGCCGCAAAATGTTGCTGAATGAAGACGGGATTTCGTTGCAAAACTGGAAAGAAGAATTGAACGAAAAAGGGGAGCCTTGCAACCTGCGTGGTTTTGTGGAGCGGATGAAAGAATTGAATTTAGCCAATACCATTTTTGTGGATAATACCGCGAACGAGCAGGTGGCTAATTTTTATGAAGATATTCTGGACGCTAGCATTTCGATTTCTACGCCTAATAAAATTGCGACGTCTTCTTCGTTTTTGCAATATCAGCGTTTAAAGAATATTGCCGCCAAACGTAGCGTGCAATTTTTGTATGAAACAAATGTGGGTGCCGGACTACCGGTGATTTCTACTTTGAATGATTTGATTACGAGTGGAGATCGGATTATCAAAATTGAAGGGGTGTTGTCAGGATCGATGTCGTATGTGTTTAATTCTTTTAAGGCAGGAACACAGTTTAGTGAGATTGTAAAATGTGCGAAGGAATTGGGTTATACCGAACCTGATCCGCGGATTGATCTGAATGGAATTGACGTGCGCCGCAAGTTAATCATTTTGGCGCGGGAAACGGGACTCCCTTTGGAAGCCGTTGAAGTTGATATGAATAATGTTTTACCAGAAGCGTGCCAACAGGCACAAACGGTCGAAGCATTTTTTATGGAGTTAGCAGCAGCTGATGATTATTTTGAAAATCTCCGGGCAACGGCGGCAGCGGATGGAAAAGTCCTGCGTATGGTGGCAAAACTGGAAAATGGCAGAGCGACCATTGGAGTAGAGGCAGTGGATCAATCACATCCTTTCTATTTCCTGAGCGGCAGTGACAATATGATTGTGTTTACAACAGAGCGGTACAAAGAACGCCCTTTGGTGGTGCGCGGACCCGGAGCGGGTGCAGAAGTAACAGCGGCGGGCGTTTTTGCGGAAATTATCAGAATTGGAAATTATTTGAGTTAGAAATAATGAACAACTCGATGATAGAGGTGATATTAAAAATGATGAGCAAACTGAACAGCAGCTTGCTGCTGTGTCGCCCGTATCCCATTAATCGGAACGCGGAGAACGCGGACGACACAGACAGGCGCGGATTGCTTTAACCGCGTTCATTCGCGTGATCCGTGTCGTCCGCGTTGCCATTGTTGCCTAATGTGCTGTCTCTTTTTATCAATTTTAATATTTCTCTTAGGAGAGAGTTGTTCTTTTAAAGAAATATAATATGCATTCTTTTTCAAAAAGCGATTCGCAAAGTGTAGCAACAGAATTACCAGCGGAGGTCAGAATTTTTACACCGGCAACCGTAGCGAATGTAGCTTGTGGTTTCGACATTCTGGGCTTTGCGTTAGAGCGACCTGGTGACGAAATTGTAGCAAGATTTTCTGACGAACCCGGATTTAGAATTGCAAAAATTACCGGCGACGGTGGAAAATTGCCGTATGATATTGAAAAAAATACAGCGGGTTTTGCTGCGAAAAAATTTCTGGAACACATTGGCGAAGAGCGCGGGATTGAATTAGAAATTCACAAAAAGATGCCGTTTGGCAGTGGCATGGGGTCGAGTGCGGCGAGTGCGGTGGGTGGAGTAGTGGCGGTGAATGAATTGCTGGGCTGCCCTTTGACCCGGAAAGAACTGTTGCCTTTTGCGGTGTTGGGTGAGCAAATTGCCGATGGTGCATATCATGCGGATAATGTAGCGCCGTGCCTGTTGGGCGGTATTGTAATGATTCGGAGTAATCAGGATTTGGATGTGCATAATTTGCCCTTGCCGGAAAATTTGTATGCAACGGTTTTATTTTCGCAAATTCAAATTCTGACCAAAGATGCGCGGGGTGTATTGAGTGAAAATGTGCCTTTGAAAAAACACATTGAACAGAGCGGAAATCTGGCGGGCTTAATCGTTGGGTTGTTGAATTCTGATTTTGAATTGATTCGTCGCTCTTTGCACGATGTCGTAATTGAACCACAGCGGGCGCATTTAATTCCGCATTTTTATGATGTAAAAAATGCCGCCGTTGAAGCCGGTGCCCTGGGGTGTAGCATTTCTGGCGCAGGACCTTCCATCTTTGCGCTGAGCGTAGGACGTGAAACAGCGGAGCAAGTGGGGAAAGCAATGCAAGCGGTGGCTGATGCGTTCAATATTGCCAATCAGGTTTTTGTCTCCGTGATTAATAAAAATGGAGCCATTCGACTTTAAAATTTCAGCATGCAACTCTACAGTACAAAAAACAAATCGCACGTCGTGTCGTTACGCGAAGCGGTTTTCCAGGGGCTGCCGCCCGACAACGGCTTGTACATGCCCACTACCATCCCTACTCTGCCCAACGATTTTCTCCAAAATTTGAAACAATACAGCTTCGCGGAGCTTGCTTTTGCAGTGGCAAAAAACTTACTGCAAGGCGCTATTCCTGATGCAGATTTGCAGCAAATTGTTCAGCAATCCATCACTTTTCCGGCTCCTGTGGTTGCGTTGGATGAGCAAGTACATATCCTGGAATTGTTTCATGGACCTTCGCTGGCGTTCAAAGATTTCGGGGCGCGTTTTATGGCGCAGTTGATGAGCTATTTCAATCGTGGGGAAGAGCAAGAATTGGTGATTTTGGTGGCAACTTCCGGGGATACGGGTGGTGCGGTGGCGGCAGGATTTTATCAAACGCCGGGCATTCGCGTGGTGATCCTTTACCCTTCCGGGAAAGTGAGTTTGTTGCAGGAAAAACAATTGACTACGCTTGGTCATAATATCACAGCGTTGGAAGTAAATGGTACGTTTGACGATTGCCAAGCTTTGGTGAAACAAGCATTTTTAGATTCGGAATTGACAGAAAAAATCCGGTTGAGTTCGGCAAATTCGATCAATATTGCTCGTTTGATTCCACAATCATTTTATTATTTTGAAGCGTACAAACAAGTGATGGACGAAAATCGCCCGGTGGTTTTTAGTATTCCGAGCGGTAATTTTGGCAATTTAACAGCAGGGTTGTTGGCTAAAAAAATGGGATTGCCAGTGCATCATTTTCTGGCAGCGACAAATATCAATGACGTAGTGCCCAAGTATCTGCAAAGTGGGAATTACAATCCGCATCCTTCGTACGCAACATTGTCTAATGCAATGGATGTGGGCAATCCATCTAATTTTGCGCGTATGTTAGATTTGTATGGTTCCACGTGGAACATTATGAGAGATGAAATTGCTGGTTATGCTTTCACGGATGAGCAAACCAAGGAAGCCATGCGCGAAATTTTTGAGAAATACCAGTATGTAATCGATCCACATGGGGCGGTTGGGTATTTGGCGTTGCAGGCTTATTTGCAAAAAGAGCCCACTGCACTGGGAGTGATTTTGGAAACGGCGCATCCGGCGAAGTTTAAAGATGATGTTGAAGCAATTTTGCGGCTTCTCATAGAAGTGCCAAAAAGATTGGCAATTTTAGCAGATAAACCTAAACAAGCGTTGCCGACAACTGTTGAATATGAGCCGTTCAAAGAATGGCTGTTGCAAAATATGGTTTAATGTTCCACGTGGAACATTTTAATTAAAACTCCACTCAATGCTTGATTATAAAAATCCCAGCCTTCTTGTTCAATCCAATGAAGTGAAGCCGGGTAGCGTGGCTTGGCGCAGCCCGTCCAATATCGCCATTATAAAATATTGGGGAAAACACGGCGTACA
>CAZFBN010000008.1:30627-68990 GCA_964517145.1 uncultured Saprospiraceae bacterium | reverse complement strand
AATAATACAAACGGTTATGTTTTTCATAATTATCTCCTTCTTCTTGGGAAAAAAGTTTCAAAAGTAAAACCTCTAAAGGGGTCTGTATTCCAATTAATACCAAAATTTCTTCCAAAATACCTTGCTGCATGTCTATTAGCACTCATTTCGTACCATCTAAAGTCATGTGTATTTACGCCTGCTGGCTCTCCATCTATCTGGCGCTGATTACTTGCACTTATTAAACTTGGGATACCAACTGCAAATAGATAAGAAAAGCCAAAAATCTGACTGTCAAATGTATGACCATATTCATGCATAAATAGAGGATCACCAGTGATATTGACTCTATCATTTCTCAACCAAACATTAATGTTATTACCAATAGATACACCTCGCCTATTATCTGTGTTTGTTGTAGTCGAGAAAGTCACTCCACCAAAATAATCAACCCTATCAACTCCACCAAGTGCATTACGAACTTGTGTGTAGCTATATCCCAATGTAGATTGAGGTAATTCCCAAGAGTATCTACTAATTCCTTGCCAAACCCCACCAAAGAAGGAACGATTTTCATCAAGATAAAAGTTTCCTAAAAGAATTCGTCCTGTATTAGCTAAAGCATTCCAATTCCCTGTGAATACCCCTTGAATAACTCCTCCTGTAAATCCTACTGCGCTTGTTCCTGCATAGAGTAATCCAGCTCCTTTTATGACTGTTCCCAATATAGGTACAGATGCCCCAGCTACTAATCCAGTAGTAAGTGCTGCGCCAGCAAAAGCTCCTTGAGCAAAATATCTCAATCCATCTCCAAAATTATTTACATCACCCCGTATCGCATGAGTTACAAGATTTCCAGTTCCAAATACAGCCGCACCAATCAATGCAGCTGCTAATAGTGGAAATTCACCATCCGGATCATTATAAAGTAGCGGATTATTTAGCGCGTAGGCATATCTGTTATATCCTTGCGTGCTAAACACACCTGGCACTTCATTATCCGCACTCAGCATCCGGTTCAAAATCGGGTCATATAGCCGCCCATTCATATTAATCAAACCAAACTCCGGTAGGTGCTCATGCCCGGTGTAGCCCCGGTAGAGCCAGGTAGGTACGCTTGGTACGCTGGCGTACGTCCAGTTAGTGGTATTGCGCTTGCGTCCCCAGGGGTCAAAGTTTTGCTCGGCTACTACGGTTCCGGCGCTGTTGGTAGCCGTGAGAATGGAGCCGAGGTGGTCGGTGTAGGTGTAGTAATAAGTGTCAGCAGAGTTCTCGCGCACCACCAGCGCTACCAGGCTTTCTCCGTTGCTAATATAGTAAAAATGGCGTACGGTAGTGCTGGTTACTTCTTTTTCATAGTTGCCAAAATAGTAGCGGGTATAAAGGGTAGTCCCATTTTGCTTGAATTCCCCTTTGATACGCTCATAATCGGCGGCATACGTATAGGTTAGCTGATAATTATTTTCGGATATGGTAGCCGGTTGGAAAAAAGGGGTATAGGTAATGCTTTGCGTAAGCGTCGGAATGTTGCCGGGCGTATTGGTCACATTGGTGACCGCATTAATTTTGGAGGGGTGGTAGGTGTAGCTTCCTACATCGGTTTTGGAAGTAATATTGCCGGTGGTAGCGTAATTTACCGTCAAAGCCGATTGACCCGTGACGGTCGCCGTCAGTAAGCGATTCAGGTTATCGTAAGTAAAAGATTCGGTTTTGCTTTGCGTCATATCGGCTAAGTATGTAAAAAAGGCGCGTACTAACCCTTTCTTAATATGCGCCAGAATATGAACAACTTTAGTGTTTGATCTAATTCTTTACAATTTTCTCGGTATATACTTCTCCGTTACGTTTAAGCACAACAAAATAGATTCCGGCAGCCAAGTCGCTCAGGTCCATTCTCACGAGAGAATCTCCTTCATTAGGTTCAATAGAACGGATAATCTTTCCCATAGCATCTTGAAGATGGATGGCTGTACCCATGTTTTCATGCGATTGTTTTAACAAAGCGCCTTCAGAAAAGGACAAATCTTTGTCCAATCTTATATTTAAAAAATTAGAAGTCGGATTTGGAAACGACAATCCGGCAGATGATTCGTCTCCAACTAAAGAAGAGGGTGCATAAAATGTTAAACTACGAGAAATATTTCCACAGGTGTTCCCTGAACCTGATACACTAAAACTTACGTTAGAATTACTTGGAATAGTGAAAGTCAATATTTTAGTAGAAGAATTATAACTCCAAGTGCCTGAACCCGATAGTTTCGTTACCGAAATACTCGAAGGACTAGGCAAATAGCTTAGGTTTACCGTAGCTTGACTATTCCCCACAACACTCATTGTAGAAACTAGTTGTCTATCTGGCTGACCGGACTGACTAACCGTTCCGCCGATGATCCCACTGACAGTCACATTGATCATTTGCAAGAACTGTGGCGTTTGGAAAAGCAGCAGCCCATTGTTGCGTAATTGTGGTAATTTCACTTGGAGTAAATTCTGTTCGATAAAAACCTTTTACTACCGTTCCATTGGATGTAAACAGATCAATCGTTTGTGCTTTAGATGCTGTAGAAAGAATTAGTGCTACATATGCTAAAATTATCTTCTTCATTTTAAGAAATTTTGAGCGTTTTGGATGATAGATTGAAACTCAAAGCCCCCGTACCCATTGGGTAGCGGCGGGGCACCTCGCTGTACGTAAAACATCAGTTCTTCTGATTTTTTCATATCCTCTAGCAGTGGCTCATATTCTAGGTAATACATCACTCTAGCTGCGGGCCAAAGCACATCTTGAACGGTACTTAGTGAATAATAATCTGGTTGTTTGGCTATCAGATAATCATGTTTACGTAAACTTTCCTGGACGACTTCGCGGAGTTGCTCGTCATTCATGTGTTGTAAAACATCAAAATAACCAATTAGAGCAACTAAAGCAGTTCTATCTATTGGACTTTGAAATTTAGTAAGGTCAAAAGATTTGAATCGTTCTAATACCTTACAACCTGCACTTTTTCGATTTAACAATTCTGCTAAGCCATTAAAATTAGCTTTAAAAAAATCTATGGCTTTGGGCCAACTGTTGCTCGCAAGAATATCAAGCGTCAAAGGATAGTCCAACCAGCTCTGTATCAGTCCATCGGTTGACATCTTTCGAGCGGTCTTTTTTGGCATTTGTGTGACTTCCAAGAATTGTTCAGGCGTTAAATTTGCCCATTCGGGCATACCAGGTTTTAATGGATAGACATACACATCGCCAGGATTTAAGTCAAGGGTACATTCCTCTAAAAATTCGTCCTTTTCGCAGGAGATTGTTAAAGAAACGAGTAACATCACCAGTAATAGAAGTTTCTTCATGGCTTGCTCAGAGTTAAAATTTTTGATAACAAAGCATCGCTGCAATCGCTCCCTGTCTGAAGAAACAATTCCAACTCCGCTTCGCTTGCTGACTCTAATAAACGATTGTTTTGACCAGAACGAACCAGAAGCTTTGCCAAAATCAAAGCTGCCGATTGAATGGAAATTTTACCGTAATCCTCATTTTCCAACTTAGCGATTGTTTTTTCGTAGGCAACAGATTGCAACTTTTTTAGTTTTTCTTCATCGAGGGTATTCAGCACTTCTTCGCGCGAAAGCAACAACTCTAAATACAAATCTTCAAAGCTCCTTCCTTCTCGGGCAGTAAACCTTGGAATTTGTAGTGCATCATACTTTGACAAGAGGATCTCCCCAGCATCTTTTCGGGTCAATAACGCAGCTAAACCATTGGCAAAAGGAAGCAGTCGTTCAAATCCAATCTGTAAATAATCATGGTAAAAAACATGATTTAATAGTGGGTAATCTAATACAGTTTCAACCAATGCAGTAGTCGTTGAGCTATCAATATACTCTTTCGGTATAAACGTGGCTTCAGCCATTTCCTGTCCACTGTTTAATGCTTTCCAAGATTCCATCCCGGGTCGCAGCGGAAATTCGTAAGGCTTATCCCATTCTTGAGCTAAGGCAGGCAGCGTTATTCCCAGCCCAAAGTACACCAAGAAAAGTAATCGAAATTTAATTACTGAAAAAGATTTCATAATGAATCGGTTTTGGTTAAGAAATAAGGTTTATGATGTTCATTTATGAGTCCAATATGATCATATCGGTTTTAGGTTTTTTAGATGAATAAAGACATAGCTTCTACTGTTCATCAAGCGCTACCTGATGAAAAAACATATTATTACATACAAACAAATAGAACCAGTGTATCTTATTTATTAAGACACTTTTGTTTAATTAGTAAATAAAAGTTTTTATAAAGAAGACGTAGAAACCTCTTTCGGGAAAGGGACGTGAAAGAAGATATTACTTTGATGTGTTGTTCGGATTCAAATACAACAGTATAATATTGTTAATGTCAAGAGGTGATTTAAAAAAAGTCAAAAATTAACATTTAGTTTACCGAATTTCCTGATCTGGCATACTATATAACTAAAAACAGAAGGAGCTAACCCGAGACGGGTTATCATAAGGGCATTGATTCTTCTCTTCAATGCAAAGCTATTATCAAAATCAAGACCCTTAAAAGAAGCCATTCTTAGAAAAATTGCACTTCTTACTTCCTAATTCCAACTTTGCAGCTATTTTTGCGACTGAAAATAATACCCATTGTACAACAATTGGGCAGCTTACGCATTTTTACAATGTGCCGATTTGCTGATTTGCTAATATGCCAATTTACGAAGCCTTGCGTTTATGTGAAGTCTGGCATCTTCCAATCTGGCATCTGGTACCTTAAATTTAACCCTGAACTTATGCCAAAACATTTGTTGATAGTTGAATCTCCCGCCAAAGCGAAAACAATCGAAAAGTTCTTAGGCTCGGATTTTACCGTGAAGTCGAGCTACGGGCACGTGCGCGATTTGGAAAAAAATGACGCAGCGGTTGATATTGAAAATAATTTCTCTCCAAAATATGTCGTTACCCCTGATAAAAACCGGGTAATCAAGGAGTTAAAAGATTGGGTGAAGAAGGTAGATGAAGTGTGGCTCGCAACGGATGAAGACCGCGAGGGCGAAGCCATTTCCTGGCATTTGTGTAAAGTGCTGGGCTTGGATGAAAAAAACACCAAGCGCATCGTCTTTCGCGAAATTACCAAGCCTGCCATTCAAAACGCCATTCAGCAACCGCGCAAATTGGACATGGATTTGGTGAATGCCCAGCAGGCACGGCGCGTGCTGGATCGTTTGGTGGGGTATGAATTGTCGGGGGTGCTGTGGAAAAAAATTCGCGGCAAGCTTTCCGCCGGGCGGGTGCAATCGGTAGCGTTGAAACTCGTAGTGGAGCGCGAGCGCGAAATCATCAATTTCAAGGTGACGCCTTTTTATAAGATCACGGCTATTTTTGATGTAAAAAACGAACAAGGCAAGACCGTTGCGCTGAAAGCCGAAGCGCCTGAGCGATTTGATACAGAAAAAGACGCGCAAGTTTTTTTACAAAATTGTATCCCGGCAACTTTCAAAATTGACAATATTGAGGTAAAGCCGGTGAAACGTCGCCCTGCTGCGCCATTTACCACTTCAACCTTACAGCAGGAAGCCAGCCGCAAATTATATTTTTCTGTCAATCGTACTATGCAGATTGCGCAGCGTTTGTACGAAGCAGGGCACATCACCTACATGCGTACGGATTCGACAAACCTGAGTGATCTGGCGGTGCAAGCCATTGCGCAAGAGATTGAAAAAAGCTACGGTAAGCGCTACGTTCACACGCGCCATTACAAAAATAAAGTTGCCAACGCCCAGGAGGCACACGAAGCCATTCGACCCACGTACATTGATAAGCAGATTGTGAGTGCTGACCGCGACGAGCAGCGCTTGTACGAATTGATTTGGAAACGCACCATCGCCTCGCAAATGGCTGATGCAGAGTTGGAGAAAACCATTGTAAAAATTGGTATTTCGACGATGCCAACCGAAAATTTGATTGCCGAAGGAGAGGTATTGAAGTTTGATGGATTTTTAAAAGTCTATCTGGAATCAAGCGACGATGAGGAAGACGAAGATGCAAAGGGAATTTTGCCGCCATTGAAAATCAACCAGTTACTGCCTTTGAATCAGATGACCGCGACAGAGCGCTTCACGCGTCCGCCTGCGCGCTACACGGAGGCGAGTTTGGTGAAACGCTTGGAGGAATTGGGCATCGGGCGCCCATCTACCTACGCGCCCACCATCAGCCGCATCATGGAAGAGGGGAGAGGCTATGTTGAAAAGGCGACACGCGAAGGCACAGAGCGGAAATTTGCAGTTTTGACGTTGAAAAACGGCAAGATCGAAAAGAAAGCGGACAAAGAAATCACCGGTGCGATTAAAAATCAACTGGTGCCAACGGACATGGGCATTACCGTGAGTGACTTCCTCGACCAGCATTTTGATGATATTATGAATTATAAATTCACAGCAGAAATCGAAAAGCAATTTGACGATATTTCCAACGGCAATCGCCAATGGACGGCAATGCTCAAGGATTTTTACTTTCCTTTTCATTCTGTTGTGGAAGAAACGATTGAAAAAGCAGAGCGCCCCAGCCGCGAGCGGGTGTTAGGCACCGACCCGCAGTCTGGTCGCACTTTGCTCACGCGCATGTCGCGCAATGGTCCGGTGATTCAAATCGGAACGCCGGAAGAATTGGGCGAAGAGGAGAAGCCACGCTATGCCAACCTGCAGCCGGGGCAGTCCATCGAAACAATCACTTTTGAAGAAGCGCTCAAGTTATTCCAGTTGCCAAAAACGCTCGGCATTTACAAAAATGAAGAAGTGAGCGTAGGCGTAGGGCGGTTTGGACCTTTTGTAAAATTTGGTGAAAAATACGTGTCCATCCCACGGGGGGAAGACCCCTTAACGGTGACGCAGGAGCGAGCTATTGTTTTAATTGAAGAAAAACTCCGCGAAGAAGCACCCGTTGGTACGTACAAAGGGTTTCCAATTGGCAAGGGCAAAGGGCGTTTTGGACCCTTTTTAAAATGGCAGGACTTGTTTGTCAATGTGCCAAAAAAATATAATTTGGACACCATCACGCTGGAAGAGATGCACCACCTGATTGAAGCTAAAATTAATAAAGAAGCCAATCGCTATGTGAAACGCTTTGAAAATGAGGGCATTGACATTGAAAATGGGCGCTGGGGACCTTTTATTCGATTTGGTAAGAATATGATAAGTATTCCACGCAAAGACGGGGAAAAAGTGACTGCTGAAATGGCAGCGGACATGACATTGGAAGAAGTGAAAAAAATTGTTGAGGAGCAAATTCCTGACGCATTTACCAAAAAAACGAAGAAAAAAGCGACCACTGCTTCAAAAACGAAGCCGACGATTGCAAAGAAGACCACTGCAAAAAAAACGACTACGAAAAAAACAACATCGAAAAAGTAAATGCCAGACATTCGACAGGCAAATAATAAATAACTGTTAATCAATAACAAATTTAACATGGAAGATAGCAAGAAAAATCAAAATAGAAACGAACTAAATATAGAATTGTCGGAAGAAATGGCGGAGGGCGTTTATTCCAATCTTGCCATTATTTCGCACTCACCATCGGAGTTTGTGCTTGATTTTGTGCGCATTATGCCCAACGTACCCAAAGCAAAGGTGAAAGCCCGTGTTATTTTGACCCCTCAGCATGCGAAGCGTTTGTTGAATGCACTCGCCGATAATGTGAGAAAATACGAGCAACAATTTGGTTTTATCGACGAGCCGGAGCAGCCGCCCTTTCCGCCGATGAGTTTTAATACCCCTAAGGCGCAAGCGTGAGTAGGGGATAGGTTGATTGGTGAATAGGGTGATGGGAGAATGATGAAAATAAAATTTGCTGTTATGCCAACCACTAGTTTTTCAGCAACTGCATTCAATGCGGCGTCACCAGCTGTGCAAACACTGATTCGCAATTTGAATACGCCTTGGAAAATGCGTTTGTATTTTTTACAAAAGCTGCCTTCTCTTTATTTTTGGGGCGTGCGCATTAAGCATTGCACTCCGCAACAGGCGGAAGTAAGCCTCCCTTTTCGTTGGCGGTCGCAGAATCCTTTTCGTTCTACTTATTTTGCTGCGTTGGCAGGTGCCGCGGAGTTGTCCACAGGGGTGTTGGCGTTGATCGGTTTGGCAGGACGTGAAAAAGTTTCGATGCTGGTGGTTCATGTTGAAGCGCAATTTTACAAAAAAGCAGATGCGAAGGTCACTTTTTTATGCAATCAAGGGGTTGCATTGATTGAAACTATTGATCGAGCCATTGCCAGCGGGGACGCACAGCAGTTTACAGCCACTTCAATTGGCACCTTGCCCAATGGAGACGTAGCTTGTGAGATGAAAATTACATGGTCGTTTAAAACGAAAAAGAAATAAAAAGGTGATACATCATTATAACGTATCACCATTGAAGCAATCGAGCCTATTTTATTTATAATTTCATATTAAATACCTAATAATCAGTATTGTACAAGTATAAAATAAATAATTAAAAATACTCCATTATTTATATAATTATTGAATAATAACTTTCTTTACGGCGTTGATATGATCCGAAGTTACATGTAGTATGTAAATACCTTTCGACAACTCACCTGGCACAAAAGGCAATTGATTTTCACCGGCAAGGGCATCATATGTTGCTGATGTTATTAATTTTCCAGCTAAATCAAATAAACGGATATTCAAACGGTTGCGCTCTGGTAAGTTGGCGCTGATGGTAAAGGTTTGCCCTGCTGCTGCTGGATTCGGAAAAACTGCCAAATCAATATCGGTTTGCAGCTCTTCAGTTGCAGTGGTAAGACTGGTACGGAATCTGCTCGATTTTGAAAAATTGCTACACGTGCTATTGATATTATAAGGTCGAACGCGCCAGTAATAAGATTTATTTTTAGTCAAACCTGTCAATGTCAATTTGTTAGTTTGTGAGAAATAAGTATCAGTGGCGGATACTACAAAATTAGGATAAATACTTACTTCCACTAAATAATTTGTTCCGACCGGAAGCTTCGTCCATTCCAACTCTACCGCAGCAGCATCTACCGCAGCGCCGGTGGCGGGAGCAATCGCTTCGACCTGCAATGTATCGAGCGATGGAAGCGGCTGAGCGCTACTTAGGAAAAAGACTTTTGTCGATTTTAAATTCGCTCGCATTACCGCTTTTTGTTCTTCGCTAAAACGATTGGTACAATTGTCTGTTGCATAAGACATTATGTTCGTTCCATCCGAGCGGAAGGTTTGACCGATCGGGTCGCGTTGTATAATATTTTCCGTATTTGTATTACAATCCCAACGATCTTTTAAATAATCTGGAGACGTATCGCATAATCCATCGCCTGCATTTTTACAATTACTAGCATCTACGCGTTCTACGGCACGGTTGTTATTTACAACACTTGGTGCATTTTGTGAATAATCATGTACATATGTTTCCCAACCAAAAAAAGTATGATACAATCCAAGTGCATGTCCCATTTCATGTCCCCAGGTATGATTGCCGCTGGTAAATTCTGCTTTTTTGATTACTAAATAATCGGAACTAATATCGCCTACATAACCTGCTGCTCCGCCAGCATTTTCAACAATATAAGTATTGATGGTATTTGAAATATTATTTTGTCTTGCAAAAGTTCTACCCGTGTTGCTGGACGTATGATTATAAAAACGGCTGTTCTTGATATAGCGTATATTACCTTGTAAATAAAATATAACATTGGAAGTTGCAAAATCAGCATTGAGCGTACAAAAAGCATCGAGGATGGATTTAAAAGAGGCATAACCTTCTCCAGCATCGGTGCCAACCACATGAACGGTAACGGGTACGTATAATATTTCGTCCGATTTTTCAAATGCAGTTCGATTACTCAAATAATTTTCAGTCCATTTAGAAGCGGTTGCAGGCGTGCCGCACCACTGTGTTTCTTGAGCTTGGGTAAATAACTGGCTCGATAATAAGAGCGTTGTAAGTAATAAAAGCTGTCTCATTTTTAATTTTTATAATTTTAATGCAAATTTTATTGAATAATAATTTTCTCAGTTTTATTAATATTATTAGCAATAATATTTAAAATATAGACACCCCGAGGTAATAATTTTGGAGTGAATGTAAAATGTTGAGCGCCCGCTATTGCTTGGTATTGTGCTGTTTGCAGCATTTTTCCTGCCAGATCATACAAGCGAAACGTTAGTTTGGTATTTTCAAATAGCTGAGCATCAATATGTAAATCCTGCTGAGCAGCCAATGGATTGGGGAAAATTTTAAAATAATCAGCAGTTTCCAAATGGGTTGTAGGTGTTGTATTCGCAGGGGTTGCAACGCGGAAAGTGCTGGTCGGGCTCACCGGGCTGCAAAAATAAAAAGCATTATATGCTTTTACACGCCAATAATAAGTTCGGTTATTTACAAGCGTAAATAGATGAAGGAAATTGGAATTAGTGATATAAGTATCCGTCAAATTACCCGGAAAACTTGCAAAACGGCTTACTTCGATGTAATAATGCGTGGCACCAGGTAAGGCTTGCCATTCTAATTTTACATCTGTGGCAGCAATGGTATCTCCCTTTTGTGGAAAAAAGGATTCGATGGAAAGCGTATCTAAGGCTGCCAAAGGTGCCTGATTGTAAAGAAACTGCTGTTTTTCAGTAAGCACATGCGCGCGCATCGCTTGAATTTGCTCAGGCGAGAAGCGATTGGAACATTCCGCATAAGACATAATCAGCGTGCCATCCGAACGAAATTTTTCACCGCTTGGGTCATTTTGTAAATAAGCGCTCTGCAAAGAATCATTACATTGCCATTGCCCAATTTCTAAATAATCGGGTGCCGTATCACAAAAACCATCCGCAGCTTCTGAACAATTACTGCGATCCACCAGTTCTACCGGGCGTTGATAATTGACCGTATCGGGCGCATTAATGGCGAAATTATGGTCATACCCTTCCCAGCCATAAAAAGTATGATTCAGCGCGAGCGCGTGCCCCATCTCATGTGCCCAAAAAGTATTATTTTCATTTACATTATTTTGCCCAAGCACTACGGTATTGCCGCCTAAAAAGGCATAAGCCGCTACGCCGCTGCCACCAGCATTAGCAACCCAATAGCAATTAATGGTTTTGTCAATATTATGATCCCGACCGATGCTCGCCCCGATATAGGTATAATCATGATTGTAATAAGCGGTGTTATTTACATATTGAATGTCGCCTGCTAAATAAAATTGAATATTAGTTGGTGCAAAATCTTGATTCAATCGGCAAAACGCATTCAAAACTTTTTTTATGGAAACATATCCTTTCCCATCATTGGTACCCACTAAGTGAATGGTAAGCGGCACGTATAATATTTCGTTTGATTTTGGATAAGCGGCTCGATTTCTTAAATAAGTTTCCATCCATTTGGAAGAACTTATCGGAGCGCCACACCAATGATTTTGGGTTTTCCCTTCGGCTAACATTGTTACCAAGAGCAGCACCGACAGTATTGTTTTTTTCATTTTTTATAATAATGTGCTAAATAATTAGGTCACAATTATGATTATTATTCAATGATTATAACTTAAAGGAACGTTTCTCGTCTTTTTAATGCACTATTACCCTTTGTACGCTCCGCCCTGTTTCCGTTTGAATCGAAAGCAGGTAAACCCCCGCAGGCAGTGCCTGGGTAGGAATTGTTTTTTCTTGATAGCCAGCTAAAAAACGATGTTTGCCGAGGGGGGTAATGACTTGTCCGACCGCATTGAATAGCACCAGGGTCGCTTCAAAATCCTTGCCAATATTAAACACTAACTGCAAGGGCTCGCCCTGCTTCACCGGATTGGGGGTAACTTTCCAGGCGTTTAGCTCCTGAATTTCCTGCACAGCCGTTGTTTGATTGCCCGTTTTAAAACTTTTAGAAGCCCCGTTATTTGTACAGGTGTAATATTCGTTGAATGGACGTATCCGCCAGTAATACGTTTTATTAGGCGCTAAGGTTTCAACCGTCCATTTATTTTCGGTTGTAATAAAGGATTTAGTTGTGGACGTACCGTAAGCTGGAGAGGTGCTGATTTCGAGCAAATACTGATTCGCACCTTCTACTTCCGTCCATAAAAAATCAACCTTGTTGTAAATAGAAACACTCGCGCCGGGTGTGGGTAGTTCTTGTTGTGCTTCTCCGCTAAATTGCAGATAATCAGGCGTATAGGCAGTACGAACATAAGTGCGCGTTTCATTCATCATGTCGGCTTGCATCAGCATTTTTTGGTCGGACGAAAAATGATATTCACTGCGAATACAAGCATCAAAATAACCCATAAAATTGCTTTCATCCGGATTGACCAACGTACCGGCAGGGTCTTTGGCACCACCATTGTAATTGCAATCGAGCCAATACGCGCCAAAATTATAATCGGGGGGCGTATCGCAAATATAATCGCCACTTGTCTCACAATTTACTTTATCCTGTCGCTCGGTTGGAATGGAACCAGGCGAAGTAGCAGGTGCCGGATTGCTAAATGTTTCGGGCGTCCAGGGGGCACTTTCCCAACCATTAAAAGTATGCAGCAATCCAAAAAAATGCCCAACTTCATGGGGTAATGTATAAGTAAAAGATTTAATCTCATCTTTTTGAATCACTAGCCAATCTTTTGAATTTGTATAGTATCCGGCGACGTACCCATCAATTCCTGTTGGATTTGCATTATCCACAATCCAAATGTTCATCGCATTTTCGTCGCGGTATTCTTCCATCATGTTGCGATAATTATAGTGATGAGAATACAAGCGGTCGTCATTTATAAAATTAAATTCATCTTTAATGTAAAATTGAATTCCAAAGCTTTGATAATCATTGTTGAGCGCGCAAAGCTGGTCGAGCACATTGCGCAGCAAAATGCCGCCAGAACCATCGGTTTTGTTTACCAGGTGAAATTTGATTGGAATGTATTGCATGTCACGCGGACGCACTAGCCCCGACGACAAAACCGCCTTGTTTTGGAGCAATCTATTTTTAATAGCTTCCGCTTCTGCGCCCAGGGTGCCGCAGGTTTGCGCATGTGCGATTGGGGCACTCAAGCTCCAGCATGAAATAAGCGTGATCCAGGTATAGAATCTTATCATTATTGAATATTTTCGGATTTACTATTGGGAACGTGAAATTAACAAAAGGAAACACTTAGAGATTACGAAAAGCTGCTAATTCTTTCGTCTTGTGGCTAACAAAGCTAGTAAAAAAGTGCTATAATTGCAGCGATTTTGGGGGTGATAGGGTGATTAGGTGATGGGGTGATAGGAAAATAAAGTAATTAGTTGTATGCTTATTTATTGCTTTATTCCCCTATTCCCTTATTTCCCAATCACCTTATTCTCCTAATAAACCTAATATAAATCATTCATTATGAGTAAAGTAACCATCATAGGCGCTGGTAATGTCGGCGCTACCTGTGCAAATGTATTGGCACACCGTGATATTGTAAAAGAAATTGTAATGCTTGACATTCCAAATGCGGAAGGCATGGTGGTAGGCAAGGCACTGGATATGTGGCAACAAGCACCCATTGATAGCTACAGCACTTACCTGCGTGGTACGGTGAATTATGAAGAAACCGCTAATTCAGACGTTGTGGTGATCACTGCTGGTGTACCGCGCAAGCCGGGGATGAGTCGTGATGATTTAATTTCGATTAATGCGAACATCGTGAAGTCGGTGACGGAAAACATTATGAAGCATTCCAGCAATCCGATTATCATTGTGGTTTCCAATCCTTTGGATGTGATGACTTACGCGGCGCACAAAGCCTCGGGCTTGGATGCAAGCAAAGTATTCGGTATGGCTGGTATTTTGGATACAGCGCGCTATCGGGCATTTTTAGCAGAAGCATTGCAAGTGTCGCCGAAGGACATTCAGGCTTTGTTGATGGGTGGTCATGGTGATACGATGGTGCCGCTGCCGCGTTATACCACAGTAGCAGGCATTCCGGTAACAGAATTGATAGATGAAGAAAAATTGAATGCCATTGTAGAACGCACAAAAGTTGGTGGCGGGGAGTTGGTAAAGCTCATGGGCACCTCAGCTTGGTACGCGCCGGGCGCTGCGGCAGCACAAATGGTGGAAGCCATTTTGAAAGACGAAGATCGGGTGTTCCCGGTTTGCTTAAAATTGGAAGGGCAGTACGGCATTGATGGCGTTTATGTCGGTGCACCAGTAAAACTGGGCAAAGGCGGCATCAAGCAAGTGATAGAAGTGAAGCTGAATGCGGATGAGATGCAATTGCTCAATGATTCGGCAACTGCGGTAAAAGTGGTAATGGATGTGTACGACAATTTAGTAAAAGCATAAATTGAATCTTGTAATTTATTGGCTATCAGGGATATAATTGCCCTGATAGCCGATAAATGTCAGCTTATAAAATTTTTTACATTTAGCTGCTCAATCAGCAAATCCATATCCACATACGTTCGGATCAACTCTACCGCTCGCTTGATTTTCCAGGGCGTTTTGGTATTAATTTTCACTTCAATTCGGCTGATTTTTACAACAGAACCATACGTATCCAACGTGGTGGTAATCACCGGAATACGATTTTCAATTAAATAAGGTTTGTTAAAATCCGCCCGCTCGTACCAGCGCTCGTGGCGTCCGTCGCTCGTTACAATCAAGCCGGATAAAGGAGACTCTGTAAAATCATTTGCTTTAGTAATTTCATCAATTTTTTCAAGCGCTTCGTCCAAACGGCGATAGCTTACCACCAGCAAAATATTTTTAGAATTTAAAAATTCATCTTCGTCAATGAGGGAGCCGGCAACAATATCTTCGACCCGATTGCCTAAATAATCTTCATTTAAAACCACTTTCCCATCCACCGCCTGATTGATCGCATCCATAATCGGGAAGGAAAGCACTTCATCATACGGCATCACGCCTAGCAGTGGAATGCCAATTTGATCAAATTTTTTGCGCAAATAATATTCAATTTCTTCTTTTTTATCTGCAAAAACTTTATTCACAATTACTCCCAGCACTGGCACCTTTTGCTCCCGAAACAACGCCAGACTCATTTCCAGCCGATCAATGGTATTGCCAATGCCACCTTCTACAATCATCACCACGCCACAGCCAAGCATTTTCGCCACTTTTGCATTCGACAAATCCACCACCGTGCCTACACCTGGATGCCCAGTGCCTTCATAAACGACTATATCGTATTCATTTTCAAGTAGTTGAGCTGCTTTTAAAATCCGATGTTCATAATCAAATTGCAAGGGATCGTCTATGTATTTTTTGGTGATTCCTGGACCGATGATGACCGGACTATGCAACTCCGGGTCTATGTTGAATTTTAAAAAATCAGAAAACAACACCGCATCTTTGTCAGCGATCCAGCCATCCATGCTAATAAGCTTTTGACCAACAGGTTTGCAATAGCCTACGCGAAAACCTTTTTCAAACAAATTCATCACCAAACCCAGTGTGGACGTGGTTTTTCCGACGTGTTGACCTGTTGCAGCCACAAAAATATTCCTCATCTTTGCCTGGTTTAGTCCCAAAATTTAAGCATTACTCGGAATTGTAAAACATTTTCAAACGCCAATTCTATTAATGCCGCCGAATAAAATTGGCAAATTCTTCTGCCGAAAGCGCATTCACACAGTTTTTTGCATCTAAGCCTCCTTTGCGAGCCGACAGTACGCCGTAGCGAATGTCGTGAATGCCCGCGGTGCTGTGAGCGTCTGGATTGACCGCAATTTTTACACCTTTTTCCAAAGCATACGGAATCCAGCTCCAATCCAGGTCCAACCGGTACGGATTGGCATTTAATTCAATTGAAACGCCATTCGCAGCACAGGCGTCTATTACTTTGAGATGATTGATGGGATAGCCCTCGCGCGAGAGCAGCAAGCGCCCGGTAGGGTGTCCGAGCATGGTCGTGTAAGGATTTTCAATAGCGGTAAGCAAACGCTGGGTCGCCTTGGCTTCGTCCATGCGCAAATTGCTATGCACCGAAGCGATGATAAAATCAAAACCTTTTAAAATATCTTCCTCATAATCGAGGGAGCCATCGTTCAAAATATCGCTCTCGATGCCTTTGAAAATGCGAAACGGCGCGAGTTCCTGGTTCAATTGATCAATTTCTGCCCATTGTTGCAGTACGCGCTCCACCTGCAAGCCATTCGCGTAAAAAGCCGCTTTGGAGTGGTCGGTAATGCCCAGGTAAGCGTAGCCTTGCTTGCGCGTGTAGGTCGCCATTTCCCGCAAGGAGTTGATGCCGTCGCTGTAG
Source organism: uncultured Saprospiraceae bacterium (assembly GCA_964517145.1). Lineage (GTDB taxonomy): Bacteria > Bacteroidota > Bacteroidia > Chitinophagales > Saprospiraceae > JADJNW01. The sequence goes on along the minus strand of CAZFBN010000008.1, from coordinate 52,765 downwards.
GTGCTGTGCGCATGCAGCACACCGCGAATGTCCTTCTCTTCTAACAAATTAGGCAACTTACCCTCTTTGGCACGTTGTAAAAAATAGTCGCTTTCGCGCAATTCCGGGGCAATGTAAGGCAGTTCAGCAGCCTCAAAAATGGCGGCTTCCTCGGCAAAATCTGCTGGATGAATGTTGGGAAATTGTGATAAAAATGCTGTTTTGAAAGCAGGAGTCGCCGTAGAATCAAAAAGTTTAGAACCAAACTCCTCTGGCGTACAGCAATACAGTATGACAGGATACGTATTTTCGGTGAATGCCGTTATAATATTTTCTGATTTTTCTTTTAATGTAAGATTTTTATTATCAAAAATAGCATCCGAAAGATGAGTCGTTTCAATTAGAATTTCAATTTTATCCGCAATATTCGCACAACGCCGCAGCGCTCCGGTAAGACTAATCTTTACATCGGGCAGTTTTTGTTGTAAATATTGTAATAGATCTAATGCTTCGGCTTCTAGCGTTGCATAATGAAATTGGTCTTTCGAGCGCTGATAATATTCCAACTTTTGCTTGAGTGCATCCTGTGTTTTTTTACCAAAACCCTTGAGTTCAATCAGGCGATTTTCATTGACAGCATATAACAACTCGCCCACACTTTCCACGCCCAGGTCTTTCCACACCGTATAAACTTTTTTAGGACCAAAGCCATCAATATCCATCATTTCAACTACGCCCGGCGGCGTCAGCGCTTTGTATTTTTCCAGCGTCTGCATTTTGCCGGTGAGCAGCAATTCCTGAATCTTCGCAGCAATCGCCGACCCCACGCCTTTGATCGCATCCATTTCTACCTTGCTCATTTCCGTCAGGGGACGATCCAACTTGCGCAAGGTGAGGTACGCATTTTGATACGAACGGATTTTGAACGGATTCTCCCCGTGCAATTCCATCAGGTCACCGAGTTGTTGAAACGCCTGGGCGATTGCTTTATTGGTCATGTTGCTTGATTTTGTAGTGCAGCCTTCCAGGCTGTTTTTCGTCAGGCAGGCTTTAGCCTGCAACCTAAAGATTGCAGTACGGAAAGCAGGCTAAAGCCTGCACTACGTTATTGATTGAACCACTGAATGATGGTGCGTACCTGCGCCTCCGCGAATAAATCCACAATATCATCACTCATCAGCAACGTGGCATCTTCATAATTATCAAAAAACAAATGCTCATTCAAAATAGCCGGCATCACCGTATTGACCAACACATAAAAGCCGGCTTCTCTGTCCTGGTCGCCATCCGTCGCATCGGGGCGCAGCGTGATGCGCGTACCCAATAATTCTTTCACATTGTTAAACTGCAAATCCGCCAGCTTATCCGACTGCGTATTGCCGCGCGACGTATAAACTTCATAACCCCGCGCCACGCCACCGCTGGCATTGGAATGATTGGAAATAAAAATTCCTTCCTTAAAATTGCGATGATACCAGTTTGCCGTTTCCACGCGCTGTGCCAAAGGCGTATCGAGGTACTCATGCGCTACAATAAGGTAAGGAATACGCAGGTTCCAAAGTTTTTGTGCAACGCGATTGGTCAACGTTCGATTCCAAACGCCTTCAAAAAACCAGCGCCCCTTGTGAAAAGTGCCTTTCGAGTGCTCAAATTGCTTGCTAGGAGCAGTGACATAATTGCCATTCCGATCCAAGCCACCGTGCCCAGGGTCTAAAAATACGCAGAGGTCTTTCATAGGATTTTATTTTTTGACTTTGAAAACGAAGGTAAAAAAAGAATTCGCATTTACAAGGAATGGAAGGCTTTTGATTTGAATGGTAATTTTAATCCATTAAATGGAAAAGCCTTGTAAGTTTTTGATTTACAAGGCTTTGTGGAGACGGCGGGACTCGAACCCGCGTCCAGCGAAAGTGCCCATAAGCTTTCTACATGCTTAGTTCGCTATTTGAGTCTTGATTGAAGGGTAGGTTAGCCAACGCACCCATGTCTCCAATCCAGTCCTGAATCTCGGAAATGAACTCAGACGGCATCCATTTCCCAGCCTAGCGGGTTATGATGCACTCAACGCGGCTCAGTTAGGCAAAGAGCGAGGCGCACGTAGCGCGTGCGTTAAGTACAAAGGCTTTCTAATTCCTTGAATTAGGCAGCCATGGCGTAACGATGTTCGCCAGTTGTTGTTGATCGCCATTTTTTGCGGAGTGAACAATCGTGCTCCGGCATGCTTACTTACCAACATTCAATCCTGTCGATTCCAGTACGTCCCCAAGATTATGCGGAAGTGCTTTGAATGAGCGTATGATGTAAAAGCCTCTTTTGACTTTGCGCTCCACGCTTCATCGATTAGCAAAGGTATTAACCAAAGATTACTAAAAAAAGTTTCCGATAAAAACTTTGAGTTTCCTTTTTTGATTCTACAACTTTGCATGACCAAAAGGGAGAAGGGAAGTTTGAAATATCAATCTTGAAATTTGAACGGTGCAATATGAAAATCGGAATTATTCGAGAAGGCAAAATACCCTCCGATGCGCGGGTGCCTTTTTCGCCACAACAGTGTGCATATATCGTGCAGCATTTTCCAGTGGAAATCGTGGTGCAACCCTCGGAGGTGCGTTGTTTCAAAGATGAAGAGTACGCCACCGCTGGTATCCCGCTGGTGCAGGATGTGTCGGATTGTGATATGTTGATGGGCATCAAGGAAGTACCAACTGCACAATTGATTTCGGGCAAAACGTATTGTTTTTTCTCTCATACAATAAAAGCACAGCCGCACAATCGTAAATTATTACAAGCCATTATTAATAAAAAAATAAAACTGATTGATTATGAGGTGCTTACCAATGATCGTGGTCAACGGCTTATTGCTTTTGGTCGATTTGCGGGCATGGTAGGCGCGCACAATGCGATATGGACGTATGGGCAGCGCACGGGGGCTTTTGCGCTCCAGCGAATGAAGGATTTATTTGATTATGCGGAAGCCAAAAAACATTATAAACAATTACAATTGCCACCGCTAAAAATTGTGGTGACCGGCTCCGGTAGGGTAGGGCTGGGTGCGGTGGAAGTGTTGCAAGACATGGGGATTCGTCAGGTGAATCCTGCGGAATTTTTAACGCAATCTTTTGATAATGCTGTTTTTACACATTTGAGTAGTAGTGATTATATGAAACGCAAAGACGGGGGCGCATTTGTTGCCGAGGATTTTTACAGCCACCCGGAACATTATTGTAGCAATTTTGAAGCATTTACTAAAGTGTGTCATATTTTTATCAATGGTATTTACTGGAATCCAAAAGCACCTGCATTTTTTGATAAAACGGAAATGCGAAAAGCGGATTTTAATATTCGCGTCATTGCTGATGTAACTTGCGATTTAGCGCCGGAGTCCTCCGTGCCTTCTACGCTCAAGGCTTCTACCATTGCTGATCCGGTGTTTGGGTATGATCCTTTGAAAGAAGCAGAAGCTGCGCCTTTTCAGGAGCATGTGATCGATATGATGACCATTGACAATTTGCCTAGTGAAATGCCACGCGATGCCTCGGCTTATTTTGGGGAGCAATTTATTCAGTATATTTTACCAGAATTATTACATGTGGATCATAGCGAAATCCTGCAACGCGCTACGGTAACAAATAATGGGCATCTGACGCCCTTGTTTCAATATTTACATCATTATGTCGAAGAGCGGATTTAATTAAAAAAACAAGCTTTCTATAATTTTTTATTTTAATATTAATGTGAGTTATGGACGAAATTGATCGTCAAACAATAAACTTATTTCTAGACGATTTTTCAATAACTACTCAAATCGCGACGCTTTTTTTTAACCACCTTAGCCACCATAGATCATTTTAGCTGCGCTAAATCCATCATTCACGTTAATATTAATAAAAAGAAAGCTGCCAGGAAAATTTTCCCTGGCAGCCATGTGTAAATGGTTTGTTAAAATAAATTAAAACAAACTTCTATTATTTATAAGCATCATTTTGTACAGTATTCGGGTTCGCATTCAATTCTGCGCTCGGAATTGGAAGTACCTGCCGATTGGCATCTGCCAGCGTTGCTGGTGCGCCCGGTGAGTTGGTACGTGGAACACTAGCCAATACGGTAGTCGCCTTGCCGGTGCGCAGCAGATCGTACCAACGCTGCCCTTCAAACGCAAATTCTATCTTGCGCTCGTTCAAAATATCATCAATGCTACTAATCGAAGCAAGAGGAGCCAGGTTAGCCCGTCCCCGAACAGTATTCAAATCGGCTAAAGGATTGCCTTTACCTGCGAGATAGTCGGCTTCAGCACGAATCAAGTACATTTCTGACAAGCGTATTACGTGAATGTTGTCGATATTACCAGCTTTGGCGTATTTAGTTGGATAATAAAATTTGGCATTGTTATCAAAAGCATATAATTTTTTACGCTCATCATCTGCTGGAATGGAGTTGTAAAACTCATCATGCGCTGCCAGGTCTCCGCGTCCACCCGCAGAAGTCGGGATGTACCAAGTACGAATGCCACTTTGATCGGCATTGTCAAATTGTAATTCAAAAATGGATTCAGTTGTAAGTTTGCCTGTAAAAATAGCGGTATAATCGTCCACCAATTTAAATTTGGTATCATTAATTACTTGGGTCGCAAAGTCTGAAGCCTGCGCATAATTTTTCAGATACAAATAGGTTCTTGCCAACATCGCACGAGCGGCAGCCTTAGTAATGCGAGCAGGTACGCCACTGGTGCTTACACTAGCTTCTGGCAACAATGGCAATGCCTTTTGAAAATCAGACTCAATTTGTGCCCAGGTTTCTTGCAAAGAAGCACGTGGCAGTTCTATGGGCATCCGGGAAGGCTCTAAAGGAAGCGTAATACCAAGTGTACCATACACTCCAGGAATACCGCCCCACAGCATAGCCGCGTCCATAAATGCCAAGCCTCTTGCAAAATAAGCTTCTCCCAATGCTTTATTTATTGCGGCTTCGGTAGCGTCGCTCACACCGGGTGCCGCTTCAATGATGTTATTCGCCTGATTAACAACTTGATAGATAGCGGTAAAAAGATCCCGGTTTTCGTTGTTATCCGGGCTGACGCGGTAAGTGTCCATTTCCCGATAAAAATCCCAGGTTCCTACGCTTTGGGCAATTTCGGCAGACAAGTCGCCCACCATGAATAAATCACCGTTGTAATAATTGGTTTGCAAACGATCATACAATCCATTTACCGCAGCCGTCAGACCACCTGCATTCACAATGGCAGTGCTGTCATCTACCGATGCCTGTGGCTGTACGTCAAAGACATCGCAGGAAAAAGCAACAATGGACAGGATCAAAATATATAATAGCTTTTTCATATAATTTTTTTTGAAAAATTAATAAAAGACTAAGATTTCCTTCTGTCATGCATTAGAATATAACAGATACCCCGCCTGTAAAAATTCTTGGATTCGGGAAAGTAAAGAATTCAATACCTTGCGTCAGAACTGTTGCAGCCGTACCGGTCAATTCAGGATCTAAGCCAGAATAATCTGTAATGGTAATCACATTCTGACCCGTTGCGTACAATCTTAGTTTTTGAATACCAAGCTTTCGTGTCAAGCTTCCTGGGAGTGTGTAACCAATCGTCAGGTTTTTCAAACGAATGTAAGAACCGTCTTCCACCAAACGCGATGGACGCAAATCGCCGGCGTAATTTTTAGCACCCAGTTTTGGTACATCGGTGATGTCGCCTGGCTGCTGCCATCTGTCGAGCTGGCTGCGCATAAAGTTGGTGTTACGCGTGCCGCCATGTTCCATGAAGAAGCGAGTCCAGTTCAACTGCTCATTGCCCAGGCTATACTGCCAAAACATAGAGAAATCAAAGCCTTTGAAGGTAATATTGTTGTTGATACCGCCAAATAAATCTGGCTGTGCATTGCCTACAATAAAGCGGTCGCGTCCAGCAACGAATTGCTCGGTTTCAGAAGTACCGTTAACAGTTCTCCAAATCACATCGCCCGTTTGTGGGTTAACCCCCAATTGCTCGTGGAACCAGAAAGAGAACACCGGCTGCCCTTCTTCCAGGCGGAAAGGACTACGGTTGTAGATTTCAATTGGTGCGAACAGCTTTCTTACGATGGCTTTGTTGTGCGCTATGTTGAAGCTAATGTCCCAGTTGAAATCGCGCGTTTGAACAGGCGTCGCATTCAGCGTAAATTCCCAACCGGTATTTTCTACTTCACCGAAGTTTTGGAATTGGCTGCTAAAGCCCGTTGTACGTGGCAGCGGCACTTCCAGCAGAAGGTCGCGGGTATATTTGTTGTACCAGTCAAAGTTCAAAACCACGCGTTCATTCAAAATACCTAAGTCAAAACCAATATCCACCTGAGAAGTTTCCTCCCATTTCAGGTCAGGGTTTGCCAACTGCAATGGGCGAGTACCGGCAGAAATGGTGTATTTAGCATCGCCTGTCCAAAGACCAAGCGAAGCAAAATTGTCGATACCACTTTGATTACCTGTAATGCCATAGCTACCGCGCAGCTTCAATTCATTGATAAGGCCGCCTTTCGGGAAAAAGCTTTCTTCCGATATACGCCATGCCGCTCCAATGGACGGGAAAGTACCCCATCTAAAATCTTTTGCAAATCGGGAAGAACCATCCCGACGCACATTCACCGTAACAATGTATTTTCCTCCAAAATCATAATTCAAACGACCAAAGAAAGACGCAATTCCCCACTCAGAACCGGTAGAAGAAGACGTTTGCACAGCCGCTGAAGTGATGCGACGGAATTCATTACTTGGAAAACCTTGCCCAGAGGCACGGGTGAATTCATTTCTGGAAGTTTGAAGCGATTGCCCCAACAACACGGTCAGGTAATGCTCGCCGCCCAAACCTTTCTGGAAAGTCAGAATGTTTTCCCAAATCAGGTTATCATCCAGCGTAACGGCAGAAACGGCAGAGCCTCCAACTGCTACCCCTGTATTCAATTGTGTGGGTGCGTAGTTATCTTCTTTAATTTCGTTGTAGTCAACGCTACCACTTGTTTTAAACTTCAAGGAAGGCAGAATTTCCCATTCTCCATAAACATTAGCCAAAATACGATTCACGCGCATGAGTCGGTCATCATATTGTACAACGGCAATCGGATTTTCAAAAATGGAGAACTTGGTAAACGTACCATCCGCTTGGTAAGGCGGTATATTCGGCGGCAAGAAGTAAGCGCCACCCATCGCACCGCTGATGTTGTCATCATTGCCTACACGCGTGCGGTCGTTGCGGGAGTACAACACACTCGTACCCAATTTAATTTTGTCTGTGGCGTCAAAATCCAAATTCACCCGACCGGTATAGCGTTTAAAAGAAGTTCCTTTTAGAATACCATCCTGGTCAAAATAGTTACCACTGATGTAATAGCGCACTTTATCCGTACCGCCTGAAATGGACAAATCCATGTTGTACATCGGTGCATCTTCAAAAAGAAAAGAAGACCAATCGGTATCATATTTTCCACTATTCGCATTAGGATAAGTGGCTTTATAAGTTATTACCTTTTGAATCCGGTGCAGTCAAACTGCCATTTGTGGCAATCCAGTTATTTGCGTTTGCCTCATTGATTAACATTTCAAACTCCGATGCAGTCACCAACTGGTCAGACGGAGATCGCCACAAGCTTTGAACTCCAGTATAAGCATTCAGATTCACTCGGGCATTCTGGCTTTTTTTACCGCGTTTGGTCGTGATCAGCACCACGCCATTTGAAGCACGTGCTCCATAAATTGCAGTAGCAGAGGCATCTTTCAAAACTTCTACGGACTCAATATCCGCCGGGTTCAAGTCTGCCAAAGGATTCGTCCGTTGTCCACCGGTACCTTCCGATTCCAACGGCGTTGATACCACCGGAATACCATCTATGACATACAAGGGATCGCTACTAGCGGTAATAGAGGTCGTACCACGCACACGCACAAACATACCACCACCCGGCGTACCGGAATTGGAGTTGATCTGTACCCCTGCTGCACGGCCTTGCACAAGCTGATCCACACTTGCAGAAGGCAGGTTTTGAATATCTTCCGCCTTTACCGAACTTACCGCACTGGTCAGCACCCGTCGTCCTTGAGAGCCATAACCCGTCACCACCACCTCATCCAAAAAGGCAACATTGCTTTCCATTACAATATTAATAATAGTGCGGTCGCCAACGGTGACCTCTTGCGTTTTCAAACCAGTGTAGGAAACAACCAAAATAGCATCGTTGCCGGGCACAGTAATTTTGTAACTCCCGTCCAACTCCGTAACAGTACCGGTACTTGTACCTTTGATTAAGATGGAGGCACCGATGACCGGTAGCCCATCTTCACTTGTGGTCACTACACCCTTTACTTCTTTCTGCTGCCCCCATAGGCAAACACTCAGAAAGAGTATTGGCAAAACAAATAAAGCTTTCTTCATAAAAATAATGGGTTTTAAGTGTTATAAAGCGATTTAAGTTCTTCCGTCTTAATGAAAAGTTTAGATTTTGGTCGCTGGGGAGTATTTCCTGCTGCTTTTAAGGTTGGGGAAAAATTTTGTTTTAGGTTGCGGCTAAAATTACAACGAAAATAATATTTTAATCGCTGCCAAGGTGGAAAATTTAAAAAAAATGCTTTTTGCTGCGCTTATTTGCATCAATGCGGGTGAAAATTTATCTTTTTTCTAAAATTTACCATTTTTTTAATTATTTTGGAAAAAATGGATTTTGAATTTTGTCTAATAAAATTAACCAAATGCCTGCCTGTGATTTGTATTTGAAAAAAATATCAGCGCGGTGTTATTTTTTTGCTTACCTTTGCACGGTAACGTTTGATACAACGTCATCTCGTTAGTTTAGCAGGTTTAATTTTAATCCTTTAAACAAGTCTTAAAACCATTCTTCGCTATACTTGCCTGATTGCTCCGTAATGAATGTTTAGTTTTGATTTTTCACTTTTAATTTTTTATAATGAATATTTTTGTTGCAAAATTGAATTTCAGCACCCAATCTGCTGACTTACAGGAAGTTTTCGAGGCTTATGGCATCGTTGACTCCGCAAAGGTTATTACCGACCAGTTTTCTGGCAAATCGAAAGGATTTGCTTTTGTAGAAATGCCGAATGACGACGAAGCTCTGAACGCAATTGAAGCATTGGATAACAGCAACTTGGATGGCAATACCATTGTAGTAAAGAAGGCAGAACCTCGCGAAAATCGCGGCGGTGGCGGTGGGTACAACCGTGGTGGCGGCGGCGGCGACCGTAGAGGTGGCGGCGGTGGCTATGGTGGTGGCGACCGTGGTGGTTATGGTGGCGGCGGTGGCTACAACCGAAACAGATACTAATCTTTTAAAAGATAGCTAAAGCAAAAAGCCGCTTTCTGCATAGAAAGGGGCTTTTCTATTTTCGAAAATATCCCGACGATTTAAAGTATTATGCCAAATTCAAAATGAGAAAGGGTAAATATGAAAATGTTAAAATCTGAATATCAGTTTATTAGAGAATAACCAATGCCTCATTATTGATTTAAAATGGTATTAAATTGCTCCTAATGAACTCAAGTTGCTAATTCAAAAAAATATCGGAGATGGAGCAAAAAGATAACTTAGAGGTGCTAAACAAAAAGTAATCACAAGATATCCGACCAAGTAAAAATAGTAATATTGTAGCCATTCCAATTGCGGCGCTGGGCTTTTGAATCCGATGTGGGACGTCCTTTTCGTGGCATTTTCCGATGTGGTGGTGATTGTGAATTCGATTCGGTTGAAAAGGAAACGGATTGTTTAAAAGTTTGGAGGTTTGGGGTTTGGAGGTTTACTTTGTGCCTTAAAACTTCCAAATTCCTAACTGCAAAATCTCCAAACATAAAAATGAGCGAAGTCAAAAAACAATCACAAATCCGTATCACCGTAAGCCTCGACGAAAATAATGTACCCATCGGTATCAAGTGGGAAGCAGATGACGCGGCGGGTGCGCAAGACCCGCAGGAATGCAAGGGGATGCTACTTTCCCTATTCGATGAGGCGCACAAGGAAACTCTGAAAATTGACCTCTGGACGAAAGATATGCAGGTGGTGGAAATGGATCGCTTTTTCTTTCAAACCCTCCGGGGCATGGCGGATACGTATTTTCGGGCAACGCAGAATAAAGAGCTGGCGAATGATATGCAACGGTTTGCGCAGTATTTTGGAGAGCAGACGGAGATTTTGCCGCGCTCGAAGCAGTGATGCTCTCTGCGCGATGCTGTTGATACTAGGGATGCTGTTGTCAATGGGGGATTGGTTTACTTGGGGCTTTGGTGCTGATCTTCAACAGATCGCAGGAAGTTGTTGTGCTTGATGCCTAATCTTTGTAATTGTGTATGCACTTTTTCGTATTGGGTTTTATCCTGAAGGGAACCGGTTTCATATAAAGTTTCTAAATGGTCGGTGGTTTCATCATTGGAGGCGAGCACAAAAATGATAAAACGAATGAATTCCTGCTTGTAACTTCTTCGTCCATAGCCTTCTACAATACAATATTGGATTTCACCGACTTCGCCGAGCCTCGAATCTGACTGCCTTCTTCATACATTTCAAATTTTGGCAAATTCAATGAGAGTTTATGAATTTCAATCACCATCTCCCTGGCTAATTGCCAAATTTCCAGTTTTCGATAACTCATCTTGTTTTTTCTTTTTGGACGCAGCATTTTTAAAAAGGTCACGCTTTGTAAAAATTTTTTCCACTATCAACTAAGGCATTGCGAAATGAACATCGAAAGCACCGCGAAGCGAGTATCAATAGAATCAGAAGTATCGTGCAGCTAAAATCCAAGCATCAATAGAGCCAATAGTATCAAAAGTATCGCATAGCGAGGAGCAACAGCATCGACAGTTAGTATCCAAAGTATCAACAGCATCCCACAGCAAAAAAAATTAAGCATTTCAAAAAAAATAGTTGCACTTCCCGACAAAAGTCGTATATTTGCACCCCGGTGGGCGTCGCACGGCCAGCTCCTGCTGAACCCCCCCAGGGTGGAAACACAGCAAGGGTAGGTGGTTGAGCGGCGCGATGTGGCGTCTGCCCTATTACTTTCATGGAATACTGGAAAATGGAATGTTGGAATGTTCCACGCATTGCTCCAGTTTTTTACTCCAAAATTCCTATATTCCAAAATTCGATTTTTCCATTCTAGGCATAATTCCCAAATACAGACTTTTAATCGCAGCGGTTGTAAAACATTTTCTGCTTTTGCAATATTTAATTGAGCAGACGAATCCAATTTTTTTAACTTTGCAGAAAATATTTTCAAAATGAAATTTTTCATTGATACCGCAAACCTCGATCAAATCAAAGAAGCCAATGATCTTGGTGTTTTGGATGGCGTGACCACCAATCCATCGCTGATGGCGAAAGAAGGCATTGCTGGCGAAGCTGCTGTGATGAAGCATTATGAAACCATCTGCAATCTAGTGGAAGGCGACGTGAGCGCGGAAGTAATTGGCACTGATTTTGATACGATTATAAAAGAAGGCGAAGCTTTGTCGCATATAGCTGAAAATATCGTAGTGAAAGTACCCATGATTAAAGACGGCGTGAAGGCGCTGAATTATTTTTATGACAAAGGCATCCGCACCAATTGTACGCTGGTTTTTTCGGCGGGTCAGGCGATCCTGGCAGCCAAAGCAGGTGCAACATATCTTTCGCCTTTTGTAGGACGGGTGGACGATATTAACTGGGATGGTATTGAATTAATCAAACAAATTGCCGAAATTTACGCCATCCAGGGGTACGAAACCGAAATTCTTGCAGCGTCCATCCGTAGCTCTAAGCACATCGTGGATGCAGCATTGGCGGGGGCTGACGTAGTAACGTGCCCGCTGTCGGCGATCACCGGGTTGTTGAAGCATCCATTGACGGACATTGGCTTGCAGCAATTCCTCGCCGACCATAAAAAAGCAAATGAGCTTGTTTTTAAATAGAGGCTATCTTATTACCAAAATGGAAGGAGCAGGTCGCAAGACTGTGCTCCTTTTTTGTTATCAGAATTTTATAATTCTCATGATCGTATGGAATTTTAAAAAATCCTGTGAATTCTATGATCCTGTGAATCCTAATCCTAATTCAGACATTAATTTGCTCTAACACCCTCCTAATCAATCGTTCCACCGCTTCCGCCGGATTCGTTTCAAATTGTCCTAAAATTCGATTGGCTAAAATGACATTGCAAGACAGCGCCCGATGCCCTAAAGTATTGGCTAAACCGTAAATGCCGGAGGTTTCCATTTCAAAATTGAGAATACGAAATTTATCATATTCAAAATCACTCAAATGTGTCAGCATAGCAGGCGTCAATTTAGAAATAGCCCGCAGTTGCCTTCCCTGCGGCGCATAAAAACCCGGCGCGGTGAGTGTCATGCCTTGATAATCAAGCTGAATTTGATTCAATAAATACTCGTCGGCAGCAGCAACATAAGGCTCAATGGGCAAGTCGTGCACCAAAAAATGTTTGAATTTTTGTAACAATCCCACTTCATTTAAATGATGTGTAGATTCATAAAAATGCAATAAGTTGTCCAATCCAATGCCATAAGCCGAAGTCACCATGCTACCGACAGGTATTTCCGCCCACACCGCGCCAGAAGTGCCTACTCGAATGATAGTCAGCCTTTTAGGCGTTTCGCGTATCGTTCTGGTTTTGAAATCAATATTCGCCAGCGCATCCAATTCATTCATCACAATGTCAATATTGTCGGTACCGATGCCGGTAGAAATTACCGTAAGTCGTTGATTGCCAATTATTCCCGTGTGTGTCACAAATTCTCGATGTGCTTTTTTTACCTCGATGTGGTCAAAATATTTGGAAATTTGCGGCACCCGCCCAGGATCACCCACCGTCAAAATGGTATCAGCGATTTCCTCCGGCTGCAAATTCAAATGATAAATACTCCCGTCTTTATTCAAAACCAGTTCAGAATCAGCAATTTGTTTCATATCATAAATTTGACGTTGGTATGAAGTTTAGCCTGTAAAGATCGCGTATCTTCGTCTTTTAAAACAAAAAAACGCATGCGAAAGATTTATCACCTCTCCACTTGTGATACCTGCCGGAAAATCATTGCTGAATTAAATAATGGACAAGGCTTTGATTTACAGGATATTAAAACAGAAAAAATTACACCGGAGCAACTCGATGCCATGAAAGAAAAAGCGGGATCGTATGAGGCGCTATTTAGCCGGAAAGCTATAAAATACCGAAGCATGGGCTTGCATGAAAGAGAATTGACTGAACAAGACTACCGCAACCTGATTTTGGAAGAATATACTTTTTTGAAAAGACCGGTGATTGTGATAGAAGACGAGATTTTTGTGGGGAACGCGAAGAAGACGGTGGAGGCGGCGAAGGGGAGGTTATGATATTGGGATATTATGATATTGGAAATTAAGAAATTGGGAAATTTGGTAGGATGGAAAATTGGAATAAAGATACGATTGCGGAGTGGTTTATGTCCTTGCAGGATAATATTTGCAGCCAACTGGAAGGGGCGGACGGAGCTGGAAAATTTCGGGAAGATGCTTGGGAGCGCCCGGGCGGCGGCGGTGGCAGGAGTCGGGTGATCGAGGGACAGCATATTGAAAAAGGCGGTGTGAATTTTTCGGCAGTTCATGGCGAGGTGAGCGAGCGAATGCAAAAAAAATTGCAACTGGCTGGAAATGAGTTTTTTGCAACAGGTGTTTCCATCGTATTACATCCTCAAAATCCACAGATGCCGATCATTCATATGAATGTGCGCTATTTTGAAACGGGCGAAACCTGGTGGTTTGGTGGGGGCATTGACCTGACGCCGCATTACATCGTGCCGCAGGATGCGCAGTTTTTTCATCAATATTTAAAAAATATTTGTGATAAACATCATATTGAATTTTATCCTAAATTTAAAACCTGGGCGGATGATTATTTTTATTTAAAACATCGGCAGGAAACACGAGGCGTTGGCGGTATTTTTTTTGACCGATTGAATGAAAAAGAGGGCTTTACAAAAGATCAGCTATTTGCATATGTACAGGATGTTGGGAATGCCTTTTGTCCGATTTACATTCATTTTTTACAAAAAAATAAATATCTGCCTTTCGGCGAACGCGAAAAACATTGGCAATTATTACGCCGCGGACGTTATGTCGAATTTAATTTGGTTTGGGACGCTGGAACCAAATTTGGTTTGGAAACCGACGGACGCACCGAGTCCATCCTCATGAGTTTGCCACCTTTGGCGCAATGGACGTATAATTACCAACCAGAGCCCAACAGCTCCGAAGCTTACACGCAGGCACACTTGCGCAAGGGCATCGACTGGCTTACTGACATAAAATCGTAATGGTTTCCGTACGAATCAGGTTACTCATATGACCGGCACGGTCTCTGATTTGCAACAAAAAAGAAAAAGTATCTTGCGGAAAACGCGGATCCACCTCGCATCTTCGTCTGTCAGGAAAAATACAACAAATATTCGTAGGGCGGTTGGGGAGCATGAATGTAATTTCGCCAGATACGCCATTGTTGCTTCCTTTTTCAGAAATGGGCAGCAGATTGCCATAGTTAATGGTGTCGTTTGGATAGCGACTGTCGTAAATAAAAATATTTCTGGCATCGCCTTCTTCCCCTAAGTCGCCATCACCATCGGTGAAAGAAAAAGTGACCTTTAAAGTATCCAAAACCGCAGTTCGACTGCCTTGCCGAATCACTCGTGTATTAACACCCACGTACTCAATACGCGGCTCATCGGGGTAATCAGGCGGCTGAACACAAGCAATCAAGGAAGTCATTATCAAAAAAAGTAGGAAAATTTGTATATTTTTCATCGAAATTTGCTTTAATTCGTTTGGTTAATTTACAACAATTTTATAATTTTTGTTCAACATTGGATCAATTAGGTAAGGAGCTGACAAAAAAAGCTCAAATTGTAAGCGATGCTACGTTTGAATCGTTAGCATTAGAAATATTTCAGTATCAGGCAGTTAACAATGCTTTGTATGCGCAATATTTGCAATTACTTGGCGTCCAACCTGCTGCCGTTACTCATATAAACGCCATTCCGTTCTTACCTATTCAATTTTTTAAAAATTATTTGGTACAAACCGGCACTTGGTCGCCCGAAGTGATATTTACCAGCAGTGGCACAACGGGACAAACCCCCAGCCAACATTTAGTCGCCGATCTAAACGCGTATTTACTCAACACCCGCCGCAATTTTGAGCATTTTTATGGCGATTTATCTCAATATTGTATTCTTGCCTTATTGCCTTCCTATTTAGAGCGCCAAGGGTCGTCGCTTGTAGCGATGGCAGATTATTTTATTCGAAATTCCCGACATTCACAAAGCGGATTTTTTTTATATGATTATGAACGCTTGGTTCAAACACTTGAATATTGCAAAAAACATCATATTCCTACCCTTTTGCTCGGTGTAAGCTATGCTTTGTTAGATTTGGCAGAGCAATATGAGTTGGATTTATCCGATCCCATTATCATCATGGAAACAGGAGGCTTCAAAGGAAAGCGGGAAAAAGAGATGATTAGGGAAGAATTGCACAAATATATATCAAAAAGATTGAATGCACAAAATATTCATTCTGAGTTTGGTATGACAGAACTATTGTCGCAGGCATATGCCAAAGGACAACGCTTTACGCCAGGACCACCTCTAAAAGTTTTCACTCGTCAAATTACAGATCCCCTCAGCCCGGAACGAACAGGCAAAACGGGTTTACTTGCGCTTATTGATACGATGAATGTACACAGCATGAGTTTTATTTTGACCGAAGATATTGGACGAGTATATGAGTGCGGCAGTTTTGAAGTGCTCGGCCGCATGAGCGGTAGTGAATGGAGAGGATGTAATTTGCTTGTGCAAGATTAAGCCCAATATGATATACCATTTTTAGGTTAGTATTTTATACTTTTTTAAACTTTAACCTTCCATTACACATCGGCTAAATTTGTGTGTACAAGCTTTTTTCACCAGAAGTTAATTCTTAATTTGTTGATTATTAGATTTTTGTGAAATTACTTGATGTGGAGGTAAAAATTAAATTAAATTTTTACTGCCAATATTATTGCAATATTGTAAAAAAGGATATAAATTTGCAGCACTTGCGGCATCGAATGTTTTGATATTCTTTATCGAAAGTTAACAAGGAGAAAATCACTTTTTATTTAGTCGTTAGATCAGGTGTATTTAATCAGGAAATTTTTTATAATCAAATAAGTTAAATTTTTACTCACCAACTAAACTAGAGTGCAACATGAAATTAGATCAGGAGATCGATCTGTTATCGCAATGCTACGATTTGCTTAGCAAAGCGGATGACGATGTTAAATCAAGAATTTTACTGTGGTTGTCCAACAAATTTCAGTTGGGACAAGCTACCCTGGTACTAGGTGCCGCTGCTTCGAGCAATCAAGGAAGCACCGCTTCTGAAAATGGCTCAGCAGCGCAAGGTGCTGACAAACCAACACCGACCGAAGGCAGTCCAGCAGGTTTGGAAAGCCTTAATTCCTTTACCGACATGTACCGTGCGTTAAGACCTTCTTCTGACGCAGAGAAGGCACTGGCTGCTGCCGTTTACCTGAGCTCTAAGCGCAACATGAGCGAAGTAAGCAGTGCTCAAGTACAGAAAGAATTGAAGCTAATTGGTGAACGTGTTTCAAATATCACGCAGGCAATCAGCGCTTTAGTGAAGAAGAAACTCATCATGCAATTAGGCAAAGAAGGCAACTCACAGCAGGCAAGAAAGAAGTACAAAATTACTCCAGAAGCCGTGAGAATGGTTGGAGAAATGTTGAAAAAACATGCTTAACTGAATGTAGAAGTGACACCAAAAAAGTGTCACTTCTATGATTATTTATGATTTGTTTTGCCAATTACGCCAGGCTTGGATGCCCCCTTCCAGACTAAATAAATTTTCGCAATAGCCCCCCTGCTGCTTAATTCTATGAAACGCCGCAGCACTTCTACTGCCACTCCGACAGTATAATATAGTGATTTTTTCTCTATTTATAAGGTGGATAAATTGATGAATATCTGCTAAAGGAATCAATATTCCTCCGATGTTATCTGCTTGATGCTCTGAGAGTTGGCGCACATCAATCAACTGAATGTCTTTTCCTTCTTCGATCCATTGTTGGAGTTGAGGAGGTGTAATGGTATTTACTTCTGATATAGAAACAGCATTGCAAAACAGCTCATAATCGATGAGTTCTTTTATTACAACTTGACTGGTTCGAGGAATGGTAACAATGGTTAAAGCTAAATGAGCCGCATCAAAAAGTGCCAGTTTTCCATTCAGTGCCTCTCCAACGCCCGTAATGATTTTAATAACTTCGTTAGCCTGCATGCTGCCAATGATACCAGGTAGCACTCCCAGAATGCCTTCATCCGCGCAATTGAGCACCGCGCCAGCACCTGGTGGGGTGGGGAAGAGGTCGCGATAATTTGCTCCGCGCGTCCCATCAGGATTTAACTGATTGAAAACCGCCACCTGACCTTCAAAACGACTCACCGACCCATACACATTCACTTTGCCGGTCAGCACTGCGGCGTCATTCACCAAGTAGCGCGTAGCGAAATTGTCCGTGCCATCGGTCACAATATCATATTTTTCAAATAGGTCGAGCGCATTATCTTTGCTAAGATTGAAAGGATAAGCCGTGATTTCGATATGCGGATTTAATAATTCCAGCCGCGCTTTTGCTGCCAAAGCTTTTGGCTGACCGACATCCTGCACGGTGTACAACACCTGCCGTTGCAGATTGCTCGCATCCACCACGTCTCCATCCAAAACACCCAGGTGCCCCACTCCTGCCGCCGCAAGGTAAAGCAGTACGGGACTGCCCAAACCGCCGACGCCCACCACCAGCACCCGGGCTTTTTTTAACTTTTGTTGACCTTCCAAGCCAATTGCTGCCAACGAGAGGTGCCTTGCGTACCGATTCAACTCTGCTTCAGAAAACAAATTATTAATTTCCTCACTTCCTAAACCACTCATTTATAGCCATTTTTGTCTTTGAAAAATTTTTATCGGTAAAATCTTTTTTTCTGTACAAACAGATTATATATTTGTACAATAAAACCCACTGCTGCGGACAAGAACACTTTTACTACAAAAGGTCAAGCGGTGGAACAAAGTTGCAAACTTGCAACCATCTCGGTATTAAAAATAAATGAGTGATTAATCGGTTTTTGGGATAGCCTCTCTCCGCAATTTTTTTTATGGAGGGGGGCATTTTTTTTATTCAAAGTTTGAAAAAGTGCAAAGTCTCTAGGGCATGATTCCGTTGCAATTGTAAAACATAAACTCCTTTTGGCAAATTTTCTATCGGAATGCTGACCTGTTGCACCTCTCTAGCCAAGGATATTTGTTGAACCACCCTGCCCGTCACATCTATCATTTTTAGCAAACACCCATTCACAAGCGCTTCATTAAACATCACATTTAAAACATCCGTCGCCTGCGTGGGGAAGAGCCGCATATAGGTCAGCGTAGCTTCCATCGGAACCGCGATAACCTTGTGGAAAGTTTCACTGCCATCCCAATCCACCTGCCGCAGGCGGTAATAGTTGAGCCCCTGTAAAGGCTGCTCATCTTTAAACGTATAAAATTGCGGAATCACCGAAGTCCCATTCCCCGCAACCTTTCCAATACTATAAAAATGAATCCCATCCCTGCTGCGCTGCACCTCCATGTAGGCATTGTCCTTCTCAGTGGCTGTTTGCCAATATAAAATGACCATCTTACCTTTTACCTGACCTTCAAATTTAACCAATTCTATTGGAAGCTGAGATGCCATTGGAATACAAGCACCACCAGACATCCATACATTTGATGGAGATACCCAGCCAGGTGACCCTCCGGCGGGCGTATAAGTTACAGCGTTGGTACTGTAATTGGCAGCATTGGTATTGTCGCCTCCATTGTAAACGTAAGTTCTACTCGTGCGATCAGCTGAATTACTAAAATAACCGGAGTTAGAGTTACTACAAGGCGGTGAAGACAAGCCCCCTCCATCACCCAATCCAAAAACTGCATAATACTGAACTCCATCAGCGCAGTGATTAGAAAAATTGAGATTGGTAGAAATGTTATCAAAATCACAATTGTAAGCACCGAGAAAAAAAATAAAATTGCTATTGGCTGGGATATTGCCGTCGGAGGGAACAGCCAAAAAAACGGTGCAGCCCGCCACTGCATTCAAGGCAGCAATTCGAGCATTGATAGTTGTCGCTTCTGCCGGAGTCGTAGGGTCAGCAATGCCATAGCACTCCAATCCAGATGTACCGCAGCTTTCTACATTGGATGTGAAGGTAGGGGAGGGCGCTGATATTACATTTTTACCCCACCAATAGAAATTAAAATTGGGCTGAACCCCACTCATGTGATCAATAGAAGCAAGGGCAAAGTCGTTGATATTCACCGGCGAACTCCCCGTTGTCGAAATAATAAACTCATTGGCGCCATCATTGCCACAAGGGTTAATGAATTGCGATTGGAGGATCGTAGTTCCGCCAGGACTTTGCGATTGCAAACTACTACCAATACTCAAAAATAGAATTGTAACAAATGCACTTTTCATAATTTGTTGATTGATTAAGTGAATAAGTACCTTATCAGAAAAGTGCGATTTGCTGGGTTTGAAAACAATTTTTAGGCAAGCATTGTAAAGATAAGCCATTGCAGCGCTTTTAGTCAAATATTCTTTGTTAAGCTTATGTAAAGAGACGACGTAAAACAAGAGTACCAGTCAAATAGAATGCCACCTTTATTTTACCATACTTACCGCCTTTTTTATACCTTTATACGCCAAACCATAATTGTACAAACCAGTATGTCCCAGGATAGCAAAGCCGGTCGCACCGCCGAACAACATCGTACCCAGGCAACCCCACAAGGGATCAATTATCTGTTGGTAATTGCCATTGATAACTATGCCCGTAAACCGCTCAATAACTGCGTTCGGGATGTCAAATCTTTTGTTGAAATTGTCACGCAACGTTATAATGTTGAAGAACAGCATATTATTCCGCTTTTTGATGAAGCTGCCACCGCCGATAATATCTACCAGGCGTTTGAAGATTTGTTGGAAAAAGTACAAGCTCACGACAACCTCATTGTTTATTATTCTGGGCACGGCGACTACCATGGGCGGCTCAAAGAAGGTTACTGGATTCCTGTCGATGCCGAAACCCGCGCCAAGTATATTGCCAACGATACTCTCAAACGCTACCTACGCGAGATTCGTACGCGCCACACCCTTATCATCTGCGACTCTTGCTTTTCAGGTACTTTTGCTGTTAAAAATGTTTCCAATGACTACTCGCCTAAAGCCCTCGTGCAGCGTTATCAGGATGCGTCGCGCTGGGTGATTACCTCCGGCAGCAAGCAGGAAGTGCTCGACGGTGTGCACGGCGGGCATAGCCCTTTTGCAGAGGCGTTACTTGCCAAGATGCGCACCCACGGCGGCAACCTGAGTGCCCGTTCGCTGGGTGATGCAGTCATTTCGGAATTGGCGGAAAAGAAAATCTATCAAAAACCACTTTCCGAAGCCTTTGATAAAGAAGACCATCAAGGTGGCATGTTTGTCTTTTTTCAAAAGCAAAACGAAGCCCAGGAATGGATCACCGCCGAAGCCGCCGACACCGCCGCCGCTTACCACGCCTTTTGGAAAAAGTATCCCAATAATTCTAATGCCGAAGAGGCTTTTTGGCTGTATGCAGAAAAAGAAAACTCAATAGAAGCTTTTAATAAATATTTATTACAATATAGAAAAGGTAAGTATGAAATTGAAGCTAAGAAATTGCTTTTCAGCCTCGAGGACGATAAAATATGGGGAGAAGCACTTCGTAAAAATACGACTATTGCCTATTGGGCATATTTGGACATATTTGAAAATGAAAATGGTAAATACGTAAAAGAAGCATACCAAAAAGTAGAAGCAATAGCAAAACCTGAAGAAGCAATATCGCCTACAGATATCGATATAAAACAAGTACAAGGTACTCTTTTGAAATTAAAACCAAAGCATGAAGAAAAAATTTCAATAACTACTTCAGCAATAAAGCAAAGCCTGGAACAAGAAGAATCTTTAAATTTTCTTTACAAACCCGATTTAATATTAGTTCAAGGTGGGTCTTTTAAAAGAGGTAGTTATGATTATAATAATGAGCAACCAATTTTCGAGGTTACTATTCAGGATTTTTATATTGGAAAATACCCTGTTACTTTTAAGGAATATGATGCTTTTTGTAATTTAACGAATAAAGAAAAGCCTCATGATAATGGTTGGGGAAGAGATCAACTACCTGTAATTTATGTGAATTGGTATGATGCCACCAATTATTGTAACTGGCTCTCTGAAAAAACTGGAAAAAAATATCGCCTACCAACAGAAGCTGAATGGGAATATGCAGCACGGGGTGGTAATCACAGTAAAGGCTATAAATATGCTGGAAGTAATAATTTAGAAGAAGTAGGATGGTTTTGGAAAAACTCTGGAGATAAAAGATTAATTGGTGATTGGAATAATGAAGCAATAGAAAAAAACAATTGCCAAAGTCGCTCGGTAAGAGAAAAGAAACCTAATGAACTTAGAATATATCAAATGAGTGGAAATGTTTGGGAATGGTGTGAAGATATATGGCATGAAGATTATTTTGATGCTCCCAAAGATGGAAGCGCATGGATAGAAAATGTTGATTTTGAACTCCGTATTCTGCGTGGCGGGTCATGGAATAGTGGTGACATAGAGTGCCGAGTTTCAAATAGAAATTACAATGCTCCCATTGAAAAATATGGCTATATTGGATTTCGTTTGGTTTGTGAAAAAGATTAAATGAGGATAGGTTCAATAAACTATGTCATTTTTCTTTTCACCCTTGTTAGCGCTGGTCTATTTTTACAATTTAAAAAAATAGTACGATGCCGCCGCGCCTGCTCCGATGTATCTGAGATTGCATCCGGTGGTTTTCATTACTCTGTCTGTGACCGTTTCCACTTTGTCTGAACCATGATACCCCTGATGATTAGGATTCCTCTGATCGCCACGCATCATATCAATCACAGAAATCAAATAAATCACAGTTCCGACAATTGCTTCCACTTTGTCTGAACCATGATACCCCTGATGATTAGGATTCCTCTGATCGCCA
>CAZFBN010000008.1:0-30527 GCA_964517145.1 uncultured Saprospiraceae bacterium | reverse complement strand
CGCATCATATCAATCACAGAAATCAAATAAATCACGGTTCCGACAATTGCTTCCACTTTGTCTGAGCCATGATACCCCTAATGATTATGATTCCTCTGATCGCCACGCATTATACCAATCACAGAAATCAAATAGATCATGGTTCCGATGGCTTTACCAATGCTACCAGCGCGTTCCCCAGTTAGACTGGAGAACGCCTCAACGCCGCTGTGAACTTCCTCGGTCTCATTGGGGGCTTCTCCGACGAAATTGGGAAGTTCCCCAACGTTATTGGGGAACGCTACGATCCAACCGAGGAAGTCCCCGCTGAGGCTGGGGAACGCTTCGATTTCACTGAGGACTTCCCCAGTCACATCGGGGAAGCCCCGGTTAAACCGAGGCGTTCCCCGGTGCCAGTGAGGCGTTCCCCGGTTAGCTTGAGGGAAATCTAAATTCAATGGAGAAGATTTTTGGAAGGTTTGTAAATTTTTCTGATAACATACTAAAAAATAAATAACTGTTTTTATATTTGTATTATCAGACAATACAACACAACAGGCTTTCCGAATAAAGTGCTTTCAAAGCGCTATCAAACCCACACAATTTCACTTAAACGATAAGGTAAATTAATCGGCTGATCTTTTTTGAATCAACTGGTGGCCATAGCATTGGATGATATTTATTTTCCATAACTTTAAAAATTTGCACCTCAATGAACGATTATTTACCACGTAATGACGCCGAATTCCTCATTTGGCTCAACAATTTCCGCAATGTATTTGCAACAAACGCCAATGATTTTGGCACTTCACCGGAAGATGTTAAAAACCTGGACAAGCTACTTGCCAAAATGAGTGATTCGGTGCAAGACGTTGCTACGCAAAAGGAAATATTAGCTAAAACCGTAGCAAACAAAGACAGTACCCGTAAAGAGATTGAAACATTTGTGCGTGCCGAGGCTAACCGCCACAAATCGCACAAAAATTACACGGAAGCCGTTGGGCAGGAATTTGGCATTGTCAGAAGCAAAAGCAATTTTAATCCTGCCACCTACAAGCCCCAAGCCAAAGCAGAAGTTTCCGGCGGCATGGTGCGCATCAAATTTCAGAAAAAAGGCATTAGTGGCGTAAACGTGTACCGCCGCCGCAAGGGCGAAGTAGAATGGCAATTCCGCGCGCGCGACAACAACAGCCCCTATGAAGAGCGCATTGTACTGGAAAATCCCGCCGTGCCGGAGCATTGGGAGTACCGCCTCATTGGGGTGGTGAAAGACGTGGAAATCGGAATGCCCAGTGATGTGATCGAAGTGATCGTGGGCGCATGAGTGTACTCGCGCGTTTCAGTCGCCATGATACTTATTCATCTTTAAATAAAGTCCGCCGGTAACATATTGACATTGGATTTTGGTTGCATTATATTCAGAAGATTTACAACATAAGTAAATGAGATAGAAGATAAATCGCAAAAAAGTGTGCACGCCTTACCTATTTTTCCCTTGGGGGGTAGGGGGCTTGAGCCCAAAATGGTTTTTGTACATGGCGGCGCGTTTAAAGCGGAGCGCAATAATGATGAATATGACAGTGAAAAAACATCCATGCTGTGATTGTCAAAGATTTTTACAACGGAAAATATCAAGTCACCGTAAAGGAATACCTTGCCTTTGCAAAGGTGACTAATAGTCATTTTCCGGAGTGGATGGAGGAGGGAAGTACATATCCTATCAAAACAGGTTCGGATGACTATTATAAGAAATTGTGGGAAGCTTTAACCGATGAAAATCATCCTATTGGAGGGATCAGGTGGAACGACGCCGTTGCTTACTGTGAAATGCGGTCATTGCTTCTAAAACACAGATTAACACCTCGTTAACAATAATTGTACTTCGATTAACACAAGTTGAGACACCATTTCCTAACTTTGCAGTATGAAATCTTTGATTTGTTGAACATTGCTCTTTCGAGAAATTCATCACTAAAAAAGAAAAAAGACAAATTATGTTGAAGCAATTTAAAACAGTTTTGCTGGCATTCGCAGTGCTGGCTTTCCTGGCTAGCTGCCAAACGGCAAATAACGACGCACGCCAACAGGCTAAAGACGCATTGACTGCAAACACGCAACCTGAGGTGACCAATCCTGCGGATGCTTCTGTTCAACCTGCTGTTCCGACGGGTCCAACTACTACGATGGAATTCGTAGAAATGGAATTTGATTTTGGCACGGTTCAGGAAGGTGAAAAAGTAAGTCACACTTACAAGTTCAAAAATACAGGCAACGAGCCTTTGGTGATCAGTGATGCAAAAGGTAGCTGCGGTTGCACCGTTCCAAGCAAGCCTACGGATCCAATCGCTCCGGGCGAAATGGGCGAAATCGTGGTTGAATTCAACACACAAGGTAAAGCTGGTCAGCGCAATCAAAAAGTGACCGTTACTGCTAACACAAACCCACCACAGACATTCTTGTCTTTGAAAGGTGTTGTTGCCGGTGCGGCTACTCAGCCACAGGTGAATCAATAATTGATTGATGTACAGTTTCTTATAAAGGGGACGGGTAATCTGCAAGACGCAAATTATCCGTTTTTTTATTTAAAATGCTAGAAAATCAACCACTGCTTGTTTTGTTTTGCGTTTAGCACGCTCCGTCCTCCCTCTGCAATTGAGCCTACCTGCCCGTCGCGCGAAAACGATGACCAATTAAAAAGGCACACGAGCGAAAGGTGTTGATGTGTCTTTTTGGGCATTGCAGCATTTTTAACAAAAACGATTATCAAAAAATGTTTTTTCTTTGAGATAAAAATCCCAACTTGGAAGTTGTTTTTTGTCAAAAATGAAGACTGAATGGAAGAAGGATTTTTGAATGAAGAATTTAAACGCCACAAATTTCGGGAATTAAAGGTGTACGCCTCCACGGAGTGGCTGGCTGACAACAAAAAGAAGTACCGACAAGTTTTTGATCGCTACGAAACGACTTTCGTTTATGCGGAATTGTCGTTTTACAATAAATTGTTTGACGAGGAAGATTGGGAAATTGATGTGGTGCTGAAGTGTTTTTCTTTGAAAAAAGGGCGGAAGGAACTGTGTTCTCTGGTTTTAAAAAAGAAAGTAAGCAAGTATGACAATGTCGTTTACATCCGAGAGGGCTGGGGCAATAAAAATGAGGGCGCATTCTGGAAAAAAGGCACTTATTATTGGGAAGCATGGGTGGAAGGTGAAAAAATTGCGACTAAGTATTTTTATGTAGAAGACGCCGGCAAAGATACCCTGCCTGGCGAAAATCCGTATCTGGAAGTCAGCTCACTCAAATTGTATGAAGGTCCTTATGATGATGTCATAGAAGATGACCGGGTTTATTATAAAAAATTTAGTAGCGAAGAAACACGTTATATTTACGTGGAGATTTTATTACGCAATTTGCATAATTCTAAAGCCTGGCAGTGCGAGTTATTTACTAAATTTTATAATGATGCACGTGAATTAAAAGGTCAGGTGGTTCGGCTGCAACGCATCGAAAAACGCGACGAGTTTATTAAAATTACCGCTGGCTGGGGTTCAAATGTAAAAGGCTCCTGGCGGCAGGATCGCTACACCGCAGAAATTATCTTTATGGATAAACTGCTGGCGGTTATTCCTTTTGATGTAGAAGATGAGTTTGAAGAAGGGATTGCCGGGGTGTTGCTACCCAATCGCCAGTCAACGGTTGTATTATCTCCTGAAAATGAAGCGGTGCTCAATTTTGAGCAAGTAATGGGCAAACTTGATGCGCTTATTGGTTTGAAAGACATCAAGGTGCAGGTGCGCAATCATGCCAAGTACATTCAATTTTTGCAATTGCGCAAGGAAAAAGGCTTCGAGGAGAAGGAAGAAATCAACGTGCATTCTGTTTTTATTGGCAATCCAGGAACCGGCAAGACCACCGTGGCGGGCATGATGGGCAAATTGTACAAAAAAATGGGTTTGCTTTCCAAAGGTCATGTACATGAGGTGGATCGGGTGGACTTGGTAGGCGAATACATTGGTCAAACGGCGCCAAAAGTCAAAGACGCCATTGAAAAAGCGCGTGGCGGCGTATTGTTTATTGACGAAGCCTATTCGCTGGCACGTTCAAACGATGATAGTAAAGATTTTGGGCGCGAGGTAATTGAAATTTTGGTAAAAGAAATGTCGAACGGCGCGGGCGACCTGGCAGTGATTGTTGCCGGCTACCCTAAGGAAATGAAGCATTTTTTAGCTTCTAACCCAGGTTTGAAATCGCGTTTCAAATTGTATTTTGAATTTACCGACTACCTACCGCAGGAATTATCTGAAATTGCCGAGTATGCCGCACAGGAAAAAGGGGTAAAACTTATAACAACTGCCAAGGCAAAGCTCGATGAAATGATCGTGGATGCCTACCGCAAGCGCGATCGCACCTTTGGCAATGCCCGTTTTGTATATGATTTGATTGAAAAAGCGAAAATTAATCTGGGCTTGCGCATCATGTCGTCCACCAATCCGCGCAATTTGGACAAAGACATACTCTCCACGCTTGATTTGGAAGATGTAGCCAAAATTCAATTGCTGGAAGGACGCGAATTGCCGCATATCCCAGTGGATGAAGCGCAATTGCAAGAATCGCTCAATGAGTTGAATCGCCTGATTGGTATGGACAAGATCAAGGCGCAAATCAACGAGTTGGTGCGCTTGGTGCGGTTCTACCGCGAATCGAGCAAGGACGTACTCAACAGCTTCTTCCTGCACACTGTTTTCGTGGGCAATCCGGGCACAGGCAAAACCACAGTGGCACGCATTCTCACCAAGATTTACAAGGCATTGGGCGTACTCGAACGCGGGCACATGGTCGAAACGGATCGCCAAGGTTTAGTGGCGGGGTATGTTGGTCAAACGGCGATCAAAACGGCTGAACGCATTGACGAAGCCATGGGCGGCGTTCTTTTTATTGATGAGGCGTACGCCCTGACGATGAATACCGGCGGCGGACAAGGTGATTTTGGCGACGAGGCGATTCAAACCTTGCTCAAACGCATGGAGGATCATCGGGGTAAGTTTTTCGTTTTTGTTGCAGGCTATCCTGATAACATGGAAATTTTCCTTAAAGCCAATCCTGGCTTGAGTTCTCGCTTTGATAAAATATTAAAATTTGACGATTATTCGCCAGAAGAATTGCATCAAATTGCGCAACTGATGCTGACCGAACATGGCATTGTGCCAACGCCTGAAGCGGAAGCGCATTTGAAAAAATACCTTGCATTCGTCTATGAATATCGAGACAAGTATTTTGGTAATGCCCGCACGGTGCGCAACATTGTGCTGGAAGCCATTAAAAATCATAACCTTCGCTTGTCGTCTATCCCTTTTGAAGAACGAGACCAAACTTCTTCGCATTTGTTGACTCTGGAAGACGTGGAAAATTTCCGCGCAGAAAAAGAAAACAGCGTCTTTACTCGAAAAACCATTGGTTTTCAGCAGCGTAGCAGCGGAGAAGTAGCAGGAAGCAGATGAGGAAGGGAGGAGAAGGTTGATAGGTGGATGGGTTGATAGGTTGATAAGGAAATGTGTTTTTTTACCCCATTAACCCGTTATCCTATTAACCTATCACCCTATGACCCTATTAACAACCTATCACCCCAATATACCCAACCTCCAAAATTTATATTCCTTTTTTATAATTGTAAAATGCTCTTTTTCAATATTTTCTTTTCTAAAAAATAGCAATCCCAAATGAAATAAGTCCACCGAAAGTGTGACGCGCGAGTGCGCCCGCAAACGCATCCAAACCCGCTCCATTTCCTGCGACCAGTGAATATCGGCAATTACAAACACGCTGTTTTCGTGCGCCAGCGTCAGGCATTGTTCAACATACCGCCAGGTTGCAGTCTCCTGGTGATCGCCATCTAAAAATAAAAAATCCAGTTTATTTAGATTTTGTAAAATATCAGGTAAAATAGCTTGAAATTCACCTTGTTGTGATATAATATTTTCTTTTTTTAACATCTTAAAATGCTGCTGCGCCACTGCTGCGATAGCAGGACTGCCTTCTACCGTAAACACCTGAGCATGAAGGGCGCCCGAAGCCAGATACAGCGTGGAAATGCCCAAGGAAGTGCCTAACTCTAAGATTGTCTGAGGTTTACAAAAATGAACCAATCGAAATAATTGCCGCCCGACTTCTGCCGGAATGGCTGCATTTTGCGCCAGATCAGCAATGGTGCGGCTTGCATTGGCATTGACCAGCGAACCAGCCCCGTAATCTTGAATGGAAAGTGGCGTGTCATTTTGCAACATTTTTTCGCGCAGCACCTCAATTTCAGAAAACGCATAAAAAAGACGCGTATCCTCCACGACCGCCTGCACCAAATCTGCCACAAACGGCGAATGCACATCATAAATCGTGCGCGCCCGCCAGAAATAGCGCAGCCAACGTGCAAACAAACGAGCTTGTGTCCGAATTAAATCCATTTTACAAAATGAAAACCGAAAATACGCAAAGTTGGCAATGTTGCAATAAAACGCGTCTAATTCACTTATAAAAAATGCTTTGTAGCTCAATTTTTGAAAATCAGACAATTCCTGTTGAATTTTGACCAAACTATGGCAAATAAAATTAATTTTGTGGCAACGAAAGGCGTTCTATCCAAGTCTTTGTAAAAAGGAAGCAATATGCAAGGGCGTATTTCGGTTTGAACAGGCGCTGCTTTACGTCTCCCTAATTTTTAGACAATAGATATTGGATGATAGACTTTAGAGATTGAATAAAACGAATATAATATCATTATAATTCAAACTACCTAATGTCTAAAGAATGAATTCTTTATGAAGATTCCCCCCATTGACAAAAAATTATTTACCACTAATTCATTAAATTTTGATTGTAACATGAAGTGTAGATTTTTGCTGCTGATTGCGCTCGTGTGGGGCGTGTTATTGAATGTTTATGCACAGGACGGACCGCCGAAAAACTGGTTTAATTTGGATATGACGCAGGACAGCGTGCCA
The DNA here is from genome assembly GCA_964517145.1 of uncultured Saprospiraceae bacterium. Lineage (GTDB taxonomy): Bacteria > Bacteroidota > Bacteroidia > Chitinophagales > Saprospiraceae > JADJNW01. The sequence continues at coordinate 23,559 of CAZFBN010000008.1, read as the reverse complement.
GGAATTTCAGCGGAAAGAACCTATCAACAATTGCTGAAAGGAAAAAAAGGACGTACGGTGATCGTAGCGGTGATCGATTCTGGCGTGGATTATGAACATGAGGATTTGAAGGAGGTCATGTGGGTCAATGCAGACGAGATTCCTGATAATGGCGTGGATGATGATAAAAACGGCTATGTGGATGATATTCATGGCTGGAATTTTTTAGGGAATAGCAAAGGCGAAAATGTGCGTTATGACACATATGAAGTTACTCGACTGTATAAAGCGCTGAAAGCGAAGTACGAAGGTAAGAATCTTGCTACTCTTTCAAATGAAGAAAAGAAAGGATATGAAAAATACATGGAATATAAAAAGGTGATTGAGGAGAAAATTGCAGCGGCTAAGCCAGAGTTGGAAAATTATGAAATGAGCCTCAAAGCGATGGAAGTGGTAGAGGTTGCTTTGCAAAATAGAGACTCGATCAAGTTAGCGGATGTAAGAAAAATCAATAGTAAAGATAAATTTTTGATGGCAGCCAAGCAGTTTGTGGTTGGTAACATGGAAAATGGACTGTCCTTTCAGGAGTTAAAAAGTGCCATTCAGGAAGGGTTTGATTATTACAATGAGCAAGTGGCGTATAGTTATAATGAAAATTATGATTCCCGTAAAATCGTGGGCGACCATTATAATGATGTAAATGAACGGTACTATGGCAATAATGATGTGCGTGGTCCGTATGCAAAGCACGGCACACACGTAGCGGGCATCATTGCAGCAAAAAGAGGGAATGGAATTGGTATGGACGGCGTAGCTGATAATGTGCGCATCATGTCCATTCGCACCGTACCCGATGGAGATGAGCGAGATAAAGATGTGGCAAATGCTATATATTATGCGGTGGATAATGGCGCTTCCGTTATTAACATGAGTTTTGGAAAAGGTGCTTCGCCCGAAAAAGAAGCCGTAGATCGTGCCATTAAATATGCTATGAAAAATGATGTACTCATTGTGCATGCGGCTGGTAATGATGGGAAAGAAAATGATTTTGACAATAACTTCCCGAACGACAAATTCAAGAAAAAAGGTCTATTTGGTCCAAAATATGCTGAAAATTGGTTGGAGGTAGGCGCGAGCAACTGGGAAGGTGGCGAAAGCGCAGCAGCTACTTTTTCAAATTATAGTAAAGATTTAGTAGATGTATTTGCCCCTGGTACTGAAATATATTCGACGGTTCCAGGCAATAAATATGAAGACCTGCAAGGTACAAGCATGGCGTCGCCGGTGGTGGCAGGAGTTGCAGCGGTGTTGCGTTCTTACAATCCGAAATTAACAGCGCGGCAGGTGAAAGACATTATTATGCAGTCGGTTACACCTGTTAAAGAAAATGTATATAAACCTGGTTCAGATGAGTTGATGCCTTTCAGCCAATTGTCGGTAACGGGCGGTTACATCAATATGTATAAAGCCGTGGAACTGGCGACCCGCACCAAAGGGAAGCGCGTGTATGAATGGGGCAGCAAGAATAAAAAAGAAGCCGTGGCTATACCTTAAAGGGCGGAAGGGTTGATTAATACATCAACCCTTCAACCCTTCAACCTTTCAACTACTTTATCAATACTTCCTTCAAAAAACTTTCCCCCAATTCCTGATTGAGTTTGGAAAGAATATCGCCGCGATTGTAACTCAATTCCTGCCGCAACGGCGCAGAATCTACCGAAATATACAATTTTTGATTGCGAATGCGCAGCTCGGTGGTATGCTCCGTAACGGTTTTACCCATTAAATTTTTCCATAATTCTTCTACCTTGGTTTGATTGAGCTTTGACTTCAGGCGGTAGGTTTCCACCAAGTCTTTTAGCACCTCTTTGATACTCTGTTCATTGGTTTTTCTCATGCCTTAGGAATTTTTTTAATAAGATAAAGTTGCAATGCCATTGTCAATGGTAAATTTCTGATACGGGGTATGTAGTTGTTCGACAATTTCGGTGACCCGGTGTTCGTCGGTGTCCGTAATAAAAATTTGTCCAAAGGATTTTTCCAACAATAGTTTTAACAACTGGGCGACACGAGTTTTGTCCAATTTATCAAAAATATCGTCAAGTAGTAGCAATGGTTGCATTTTTTTTTCTTGGCGTAGCATTTCATATTGTGCCAATTTGAGCGCCAGCACCAATGATTTCAACTGTCCTTGCGATGCAAACTGTTTAGCGACATAGCCATTAATTTTTAAATCGAGATCATCTTTGTGAATGCCAACGGTGGTGCGCTGTAGGGCGCGATCTTTCTCTGTGGTTTCTACCAGTAGTTGTTCAAATGAAGTATTGATTAACTTTGTTTCGTATTGACAGTCAATGCTTTCTCGCTGCGTGGAAATGAATTGATAAATATCTTGCAAAATTTTACAAAAGGATATAATGAAGTCCTGTCTTTTGTTACATATCAATTGAGCCGGTTCTATTAACTGCGCATTATAAGTTTCTAATAACGGGGCATTAAATGTGCGGCGCTCTGCAAACTGCTTGAGTAGAGCATTGCGTTGTTCCAGAATTTTATTATATTGTAATAAAGATCGTAAATAAACAGCGTCTAATTGTGATAGCGTATTATCTAAAAAACGTCTACGTATTTCGCTGCCTTCCAATACAATATTGGTGTCATTGGGGGCGATTATCACAATTGGGTATTCACCAATATGATCCGAAAGTCGGGTGTAAATAACATCATTGCGTTCAAATTCTTTTTTTTTGCGAGGCAATACTTTTGCCACAATTTTATCGCGCTTGCCCGATTTTTGAAACAGCGCCTCCAAGCGAAAAAAATCAGCGCCGTGCCGCAGCACATTACGATCGGTCAAACCTGTGTGGCTTTTGGTCATGCAAAGGTAATAAACCGCATCCAGCAGGTTGGTTTTACCCATACCATTCAAGCCCACAAAGCAATTGACCTGCGGCGAAAACAAAATGGTTTGTTGTTCGTAATTTTTAAAATTCGTGAGTTTGAGTTGTTCAATATGCAAAATAGAATGCGCTTTGACGCAAAAGTAGAAAAAAAGGCTGGTTTTTAGGAGACTTGAAAAGGCTAAAAGACTTCGGATTGAGATAAGGAAGGGTTAGCTGCATTTCTTGTCTTTAACAAATTCATACTCATAAAAGTCGCAGCAAGCGTCGCGTATAAGCAATTTGTCTCGTTCAAAAATAATTTCTTTATCGAGCGATTCAAACACCAGATTCATGGCATCATTAGGTGAAATTTTTAACATCCATTTATTATTTTCATTTACCAGTTGAAAGATGCCATCGCCAATGAGTGCATCATGATTATAAATGGTGTAAGTTCCATTATTATGAAATTGTAATGTTGTAAAATCAGCTGGATAGCCACTGCCCGTGATGCCACCGCTAATGCGATTCACTTTCCAAAATCCGAATAAGTTTTCTTGTTGATTTTTAACATATTCAGGCGCTACACATGCTGAAAAAACAAACCAAGTAGCCAGGAATAGGAAAAAAATTTTCATATCGGGTGTTTTTTAAATATTTAACAAATTATCACATCTTTTCCAAAATTTACATTTAAAGACTGTTAAACTTATTCTAAAGGTTGGTTAGAAAAGTGTTAAAAAAAAAAACTTTTATTTAAAACCCGCGCCGGCGCAAAAGTTGACAAATTTAAAAAGCGCTCTAATGTGTTGAATTAGAACGCTTTTTTTATTGTTTTCATTTGTAATTTGAATACCTGATTCGGCTATTTAGTTTTTGATTTTTAATTATATCAAATTTCTCGAATGGATGCCGGTGGTGCGATTTGTTTTGAAGGCTAAATAATAGACTGATTTTCAGATGATTAAATTTTAATCTTTAAATTTTCATCTTTCAAATTTGCCATTAGTTTTCATCTTTTCCAAATTCATATTGGAATAAATCACAGCAAGGGTCGCTCAAAATAAGTTTGTCTTTTTCGAAAACGACTTCCTTTGCAAACTCCTCAAAACCAATGTTAATCGTATCATTTGGCAGGAGTTTCAGCGTCCATTTATCAGTGTTGGTCAGGGTGTAAGTACCTTCGCCTTTGGCTTCATTGTGATTATTGATGCGGTAAGTGCCGTCGTTTTTAAACTCCACTTCGGTAAAGTCCGCCGGATACCCATTGCCCGCAAAGCCGCCCGTGATGCGGGTAAGCTGCCACACGCCGACGAGCGCATCCTGCTCCTGTGGTACATCATCATTTTTTTCGCAAGCGGTAAAAAGGTATAAAAAATAGAATGTGCTTAGCAGAAAAGCAAATGTTTTCATCATGGTTCTTTTTGTATTTACCAGCTTATTATAACTGGTTGCGTGATTTTATACTTAGCTAGACAGGGAGCTGTGAGAAAAAGGTTGGGTAAGATTTAAAATAATCGCAATTAACTGATTATGAAATTTTTAAAAATTATCGAGTATAAATATGCGTCAGCTGCAATTTTTCAATTTGTGTTTCTTCATTTACTTCCTCGATGCGCAAATTGCCAATGAGCGATTTTAACTGCATCAAAGTAGAAGGCACTTCCCCTTGCCGAATGGCGACTTCCAGATGTCCTTCATTCGTAAATTCCTGTTTTATGATTTCCAGATTTAACTTTTTTACAGCATTCATTACATTACTCATCAAGGCATAATCAAAAATAATTTGATAAATGTCTTCCACAATTCTTTCCACCACCTCAGCACTCGCCAGGGCTTCTGCGGCGCTGGTTTTGTAGGCATTAATCAACCCAGACGTCCCCAGCAGCGTACCACCAAAATAACGAACAACAACAATTATTACATTTGTTACATCATAAGCATCAAGCTGACCCAAAATCGGGCGCCCGGCAGTGCCGCTTGGTTCGCCGTCGTCATTGGCGCGGTGGTTGTTTTTGTCTAGCCCCAGGCGGTAAGCATAGCAATGATGACGGGCTTTGGGATGCAATTTGCGAATGCTTTCTACAAACTCCTGGCAGTCCGCTTCCGTAAAAACGGGAGCTGCGTAAGCAATAAATTTGCTGCCCCGATCTTTGAATTCACCCGTACTTGGGGTCGTTATTGTTTTATAAAAATCTTTCATACAACATACACCTTGCGTTCAGCTGCCAAAGGTAGTACAGGAATTTCAGCTTTTTAGAGTTGCGAAAATTTTCGCTGGCTTTTGATTTTAAAATTAAATGACATTTTTGTTGTTAACAATTCTCAAATTACGGCATAAGATTGCATAAATGACTTTTCAGGTGTTATCTTTGCGGCAAAACCAAGCTACTGGTGCAACAGACGCTCCAACAATACGACGCGATTATAGCCCGTTGTAAGGCAATTTTTAGCAAAAAAAATCAGGATTACGGCACTGCCTGGCGTATCCTGCGCCCCTCGTCATTGACCGACCAACTGTACATCAAAGCAAAACGAATTCGCAGCATTGAAGCAATGCAAGTGCAAAAGGTTGAAGATTCCATCGAGTCGGAATTCATTGGTTTGGTCAACTACAGCGTGATGGCGTTGATCCAACTGGAACTGCCTGATGATGCAGCGTTGGAAATGGAGGCAGAGGAAACAGAAAAGTGGTATGATGCGCAAATCCAGCAAACGCGCGATTTGATGATTGCTAAAAACCATGACTACGGCGAGGTGTGGCGCGAAATGCGGGTGAGTTCGATGACGGATTTGATTTTGATGAAATTATTACGCATTAAACGAATTGAAGATAATAACGGCAAAACGTTGATTTCAGAAGGGTTGGAAGCGAATTATCGGGATATCATCAATTATGCTATTTTTGCACTTATTAAACTAGATATAAAATTTGAAATTTGAAATACGAAATGTAAAATTGACGCGATTTCAAACTTCATCTCTAAAATTTGAATTATGACCCTCGGTACATTGATTCTCATTTTTGCAGTGGCGGGTGCGGTTCTGACGGCGCTGATTGGCTTTAGTAAAGCTGGAAAGATTAATTGGCTGGTGTCGTTTTTACAAAATTTCACTGGCACCTGGTTTATTTTCTCCGGGTTGGTGAAGGCGATTGACCCGATGGGTACGGCTTTTAAAATGGAGCAGTATTTTGCAGAGTTTGTGCGGGCATTTGAAGGCACTTGGTTTTCATTTTTAGCGCCGATTTTTCCAAAATTATCGGAAGCCTCTGCCGCTTTTTCGGTGTCTATGATTACGTTGGAAATTGTAGTCGGCTTGGCGCTCATTGTTGGCGGTCGCAATAAATTGACGAGCTGGGTTTTTCTGATCACCTTGGTTTTATTCACTTTTTTAACCGGCTTTACCTACCTCACCGGGTACGTGCCCGATGGAGTGAATTTTTTCCAGTTTGGCAAATGGGGACCTTACGTTGAAACCAACATGAAAGTGACGGATTGTGGTTGCTTTGGTGATTTTATAAAACTGGCGCCCAAAACCTCTTTTATCAAAGACTTATTTTTGTTGATACCTGCTTTTATTTTTGTTTTTCGCAGCAAAAATATGCACAGCCTGTGGACGCCAGTTGCACGCACTGCCGTGTTGGCACTTACCACGATTGCCACAGTCCTTTTCTGCATTAGCAATTACGTTTGGAACGAGCCAATCGTGGATTTTCGTCCATTTGAAGTAGGGGTCAATATTCGGGAGCAAAAGCAAGCAGAGGAAGAAGCAGCTAATAATGTTGAAATTATTGCCTATCGTTTGAAAAATAATAAAACGGGTAAAGTCGTAGAAATGCCTTTTGAACAGTATTTGAAAGAATTCAAAAACTATCCGAAAGAAGAGTGGACGGCGGAGCAAGTAAAATCAGAACCAGCGATTCCGCGTACGAAGATCAGCGATTTTGATGTGCAAGACCTTGAAGGGAATAACATGACGGAGCAAATTTTAACGTATGACAATTATATGTTTGTCATCGTTGCCTATAAATTGTATGGCAAAAATGCAGGTTCAGAAACGGTCTCAGTGCCCGATACCATTTGGGGGGCGGATACCTTGCGCATCGGCGATTCCATTCAATTGAAGCCTAAAGTGCTGTCAGTCTCTAACAAACAGGTAGAAAAAAATACGTATGAGTGGAAAAGTGATTATGTGGATCGTTGGACAAAAGTGCTAAACCCTATGTTGGAAACGGCTGAAAAAGATGGCGTTAATGCCTTGGCAATCACGGCATTTGAATCAGCGGCAAAAATTGACGATTTCCGTCATGCTTCTCAAAGTGCGTATAATTTCTTCACCGCGGATGATATTATGATAAAAACCATTATGCGATCTAATCCAGGGGTTATTTTGATGAAAAACGGCAAGATTATTCAAAAATGGCATTATAAGCAATTGCCGAGTTATGAAGAGATTAAAGTGAAATATATGAAATAGGGGGAAAAGGGTTGAAAGGTTGATAGGTTGATAGGTTGATTAGGAACACGACTTTTCTTTATCAACCTTTCAACCCATTAACTTTTTATAAAAAAAATAATATTCATTGGACTTTTCTACAAATTTAGTCGTTATTTGTAGCGTCATTTAATTTTCCCGTGAAGATTTCAAAGCGTTGATCTGATTGTATGTTGAGTCGAAGGAACGTCCGCATAAAAGTAATGCAGATGCTTTATGCGATGAGCAGAGATAAAAAGCTGAGCAAAGAAGAGGCATTGCGACAATATCGTGATAGCGTGCGCCAGTCGTTTGAGCTGTATCTTTTTACCTTGCTCCAGCTGATGCGTATCGCCGATTATGCCCGGCAAGATGCTGCTAATCGAATGGCTAAACTGCTGCCTACCGAAGAAGACCGCCAATTCCGAGCTAAGCTTGGTGAAAATGCGCTGGTGCGCTCCGTGTTAGAAAACGACGGGTTTAATCGCCTCGTGCGTTTGTACAAATTGCAGGATCGCATTGAGGAAGACAAGACCCGCCAATTATATTATGATTTTGCTAAAACCGACGAGTATAAAGATTATTTGACCGATCCAAACCTGGAGAATGAGGTGCACGTCAAAATTTTGCTCGCATTGTACAAACACTGCCTGAACAATGAAATGTTTACCGATTGGGTAGAAGATAATTTTTCATTGTGGGAAGATGACGAATCGCTCGTGGTCGGCGCGATTAAAAAAACATTGAAAGCGCTGCCGGCAACCCTCCATTTTTATGAGGAATATCGCCCCAGCACGGAAGCAACAGTAGAATTTGGCGAAACTTTATTTAAAAAAGTAAATGAAGAAGGCGCTGAATTGTTACAAATTATTGAGCCGACGCTGAAAAACTGGGATGTGGAGCGTGTAGCTATTATGGATATGATAATGCTGAAAATGGCGCTTTGTGAATTGACGGCGTTTCCGACCATTCCGACCAAAGTAACGCTTAATGAATTTGTCGAAATTTCTAAAATGTACAGCACCGATAAAAGTAAAGATTTTATCAATGGTATTCTCGACCGACTGATGAAACAGCTGAATAAAGAGGGGAAGATAAAAAAAGAAGGTCGGGGATTGCAAGAATGATAAAGTGCCGCTGCGCCCAAATGGTGGAAAAAACTGAAGTGCTGGTATCTTTTTTTGTCTTTTTTTTGTTTTTTCTTAACATCTGCGTTATTTTTATTCCAGAAATGTGACTTTCTAGTCTTTGCAACGTCTAAACTAGACAAAATTACTACACAACAACTGCTTGTCCTTCCAATTGTAATGTTAGGTATTACTATTTTTTATAATAACACTCCAACAAAAACGAGTCTATCATGATTAGAAGATTCATCGCAACCTTAATTGTGGCAATGCTTTGTGCGCAATTTGCCCTTGCACAGTACAGTGAAGCGAAAGATGGCTTAGGATTACGAGCTACTTTCCTGAATTATCAATACCCCATCACGAACGATTGGATTAACAATCAATTTACCAGTGGTGCCGAGATTGAATATGTGCGTCATTTGAATGACGCGCTCAACCTCTCTTTGCCTTTAAAACTGGCAAAAGCCGAAATTCCAATCGATGAATTGGGTGGGTTCAACGATGCTGCCGTTTTTAGCCTCGACGCTTTGTTACAACTCAAATTGTTCAAAGAGCCTAGCTTTTTCTATCCTTATGTTTATGGCGGTTTGGGTGCTATTTATGAAGAATTTGAAGATTTTACTTTTGCTGCTCCGGCTGGGCTTGGCTTGAATTTTCGCTTGGCGAAGCATGCGTATCTGAGTTTGAAAGGGGAATATCGCTTTGGATTTGAAGATTTGCGCGACAACGTTCAGATCGGAACGGGACTTTTATTGCTTTTGGGTGAAAGCACACCGGAACCACCAAAAGTGATAGACGCCGATAATGATGGTGTACCCGATGCGCAAGACTTGTGCCCGACTGTTGCTGGCTTGGCTGCATTCAATGGCTGCCCGGATTCTGACAAGGACGGCATCCAGGATGGCGAAGATGAGTGCCCCGATGTGGCTGGTACGGTGGCGCTGAAAGGTTGCCCGGACAGAGACGGTGACGGCATTGCCGATAAAAATGACCAGTGCCCGAATGAAGCGGGTACGGCTGCAAACAATGGCTGCCCAGTACGCGATGCGGACAATGATGGGGTGCCCGACGACCAGGATGCTTGCCCCAATCAAGCTGGTAAAGCTGCTACACGTGGCTGCCCGGATCGCGACAATGATGGCGTGGCTGACAGAGACGACCGCTGCCCGGATGCACCTGGCACAAGCGCTATGAATGGCTGCCCAGATAGCGACCGCGATGGTTTGGCGGATAATGTGGATCGTTGTCCAAATTCTGCGGGTCCAGCTTCAAACAACGGATGCCCAGAATTAAAACAAGAAGAAAAAGAACGCCTGACTTTTGCGATGAAAGCCGTGCAATTTGAAACAGGAAAAAGCACGCTGCTGAAGACTTCTTTCCCAATTTTGAATGAGATTGTGGATATTTTAAAACGCTATCCAGATTATAAAATGCGCATCAATGGTCATACCGATAGCATTGGCGAAGCGCAGCCGAATCAAGTGTTGTCAGAACGCCGTGCAAAGGCTTGCTACGATTATATGATTTCAAAAGGTATTGCAGCGGATCGTTTAAGTTTCCAAGGGTTTGGTGAAACAAAACCGATTGCAACCAACAAGTACAAAGCAGGTCGCGATCAGAACCGCCGGGTAGAATTTGATATTTATCTGCCGGAGTAATGGCTGAATCGTTTTACGAATTCGAATCGTAAGACGATTTACTTGAGAATCGTCCTATAACTTCCGAGTTGTAGGGCGATTTTACATTTTGGGAATCCTGTAAATTCTGTAAATCCTGTTTTATATTTGCAGCATGAATGAAAAAATTCTGATTTTAGACTTCGGGTCTCAATATACTCAGTTGATTGCCAGGCGAGTACGTGAACTCAATATTTACTGTGAAATTGTACCTTTTAATAAAATGCCTGCGCTGACGGATAGTGTCAAAGCGGTTATTTTGTCGGGTAGCCCTTTTTCGGTGACAGATGCCAATGCCTTAAAAATCAATGTGGATGAAGTAGTAGGCAAACGTCCGGTGCTCGGCGTCTGCTACGGTGCCCAACTTATTGCTGATTTTTACGGCGGAAAAGTGCAAAAATCAAGCAAACGCGAGTACGGCAAAGCCAATTTGAGCCAAATTCATCAAGAGGACTCTTTGTTACAATCCATCCCTAAAGACGCGCAGGTTTGGATGTCGCACAGCGATACCATCATGCAAATTCCGTCGCAGTTTGAACTTGTCGCTAGCACTGACAGTGTAGAAGTAGCCGTTTTTAAATCGAAAGCAACTGCATTTGAAGCGCCGGTTTATTGTTTGCAATTTCACCCGGAGGTAACACATACCCTTGATGGTAAGGCAATTTTATATAATTTTTTGTACAATGTAGCTGGATGTAAAGGCGATTGGACACCCGCGCATTTTGTGGAAGATACAGTGCGGGAGTTGCGTGAAAAAATCGGAGCAGAAGACCATGTTTTAATGGCGCTTTCAGGTGGCGTGGATTCTACCGTAGCGGCGACGCTGTTGGATCGTGCCATCGGCGACCGCTTAATCTGCTTCTTTGTTGACAATGGCTTGCTGCGCAAAAATGAATTTGAGGACGTTTTGCATTCTTACAAAGATTTGGGTTTGAATGTAGTAGGCGTAGATGCGAAGGTACGTTTTTACGAAGCGTTAGCTGGAAAATCCAATCCCGAAGAAAAGCGTAAAACCATCGGGCGCGTTTTTATCGAAGTGTTCCAGGAAGAAGCCAAAAAAGCCGGTAAAGTAGAATGGTTGGGGCAGGGGACGATTTATCCTGATGTCATTGAATCCGTTTCGGTGCATGGACCATCGGTTACGATCAAATCACACCACAATGTGGGCGGCTTGCCAGAAAAATTGCATTTAAAAATTGTGGAGCCTTTGCGCTCTTTGTTTAAAGATGAAGTGCGGCGGGTTGGCGCAGAATTAGGCGTTCCTACGAATATTTTACACCGGCACCCATTCCCTGGACCAGGCTTGGGCATTCGCATTTTAGGAGAAATTACACCCGAAAAAGTGGCTTTATTGCAAGAAGCGGATGCAATTTATATTAATAATCTTAAAAAATACGACCTTTACGATAAAGTTTGGCAAGCCGGCACTATTTTGCTACCGATTCACTCGGTGGGCGTAATGGGGGACGAGCGAACTTATGAGCAGGCAGTTGCGTTAAGAGCGGTAAATTCTACCGATGGGATGACGGCTGAGTGGAGTCAATTGCCATACGAATTTCTGGCTACCGTTTCCAGCGAAATTATTAACAACGTTAAAGGCATAAACAGGGTCGTGTATGACATTAGCACCAAACCACCAGCAACCATTGAATGGGAGTAGATGGCTCTTTTTACTGGCAGCCTTCACGCTTATTACATCTTGTGATTTATTCCGCCCGGTTCAAGCCACTTCGCAGCAACCCGCCAACAGCCGGGGCGAACTGGACCCGATTCAAGGTCGAAAAGTGTATGATCCTGAAACCGGCACTTATGTGATTATTGAAAATGCACCGGCAGAAAAAATGGATACGATTATCTGGCGGGATGTACCGGTCAATCAAAACGAAATTATCAAATCATCTGGCGAGGTGATTGCAGAAAGACCTTCCACTGGCACACGACCAGAGGAAATTGGTTTGGACCCAAGGACGCAATCAAGAAAACTAACTACCTACAACGTTGCAGTTATGCTGCCTTTTCTGACCGATCGTTTTTCTATTACCAATACTGCATTGCCACAAAATTCTGATTGGGCGCTCAATTTCTACGGCGGCATGCGGCTCGCTTTTGATGATTTGGAACGCGAAGGCGTTAGATTAAACGTGTCCGTCCTCGACACCCGTGCTTCTGAATTGCAAACAAGCCAGCTGTTACGTTCCAATACAGACCTGCGCGAAGCCCACCTAATCATCGGACCCTACCGCAAGGAAACGGCGAAGCTAGTTGCTAATTTTGCCATTACGAATGATATAACGATGGTGTCGCCTTACACAACATCTGATTCGGTGGCTTATAACAATCCTAACTATATTCAAGTCAATCCAACTTTGCGTACGCACTGCGAAGCCATTACCCGCTACGCACGCGAACGCTACCGCCCAGAGCAAATCGTACTGGTCTGTCGCGGTCGAGAAGTGGAACGGTTGCAGTATTTTCAGGAAGAAAATGCACGCATGTCCGGCAATCGCAATGTGCGGCGCTTTCGCGAATACGTAGTGCCGGAAAATCAAGACGTTAATAGCGGTCAATTATTATCCTTATTGCAAACGGATACTACTGTTTTTTTGGTGCCAAGCTGGGCGCCAGAGAGTTTTGTCAATTCGTTGTTGCGAAAATTGGATTTAGCCAAACGCGCCAATCAAGGCGTAGTAGTGTATGGCATGCCCCAGTGGATGCTGTACGAAACGGTGGATTATGAATTGTTTGAACGGCTCAATGTTCACATCAGCAATAGTTCCTTTTTAGACCCCTTATCCACCACTGTGCAAGTTTTCCGGCGGCGCTTCTACGATCGCTATGGCGCAGTGCCCAAGGAAGAAGCCTATTTAGGGTACGACGTGACTTTATTTAGTGGTAGAATGTTGAACCAGTACGGTACAAAATTTCAGTATTATTTGGAGCAGCAACCTACAAGCGATATGTTGCTCACCCGCTACGAATTTGAAAGAGTGGTCAATTTGCCACCCAACGCAGTCAATCCAGAAAACCTGCCTGTGCAGCGTTTTGAAAATAAATTTGTCAACATCTTACAATTCCAGGACTATCAATTCAAACCGGCGAATTATTGACCAGGTCACGGAGCGAACAACAGGAGTCATCCCGGATGGTAAGATTTTAAATTTGGAATAAATAACGTTGAAGCGCAAGGAATTTGAGCGTTTTAGAATTTTGGAAAACTAGAATTTTGGAAGTTGGACTGCCAAAATGCCTTGTATTCCATCTTGCTTCCACACCAAAGCGATCACCCTGTGAAAGAGACGGCTTTTGCTGCGTTTTTCCGTTATTCTATCAATAAAAGCAATGCAATAGCACGTGCAGAAAAATTCGAGATGTTTCAGATTGAACCCTAATACTATTTTCAATTGATAATGACGTATTTGTTATTGCTGAACAATGTGATTTTCAGGTGTTTAATAATTTCATATTTACGCCTTCTCATTTCAAATTTGTTATAAGTCTTACCAAATCTCAAGCCAATGTTTACCACCATCAATCCATACAACAATCAAACTGTTGCATCCTTTTCTTCACTCAGCGAAGCGGCACTTGCTGAAAAATTTTCCTTATCAAAAAATACATATTATGGCTACTGGCGCGCTTTACCTGTGGAAACCAGAGCTGAATTTGTCAAAAATATCGGTGTAGTCCTGCGTTCCAACGCTGAAACCTACGCCCAACTTATCACTCTTGAAATGGGGAAACCCATTGCTCAATCCCACGCCGAAATTGAAAAGTGCGCCTGGCTTTGCGATTACTTTGCAGATAACGCTGCCGCCTTTTTACAAAATAAATCCATCAAGACCGATTACCAGAAAAGTGAAGTTCACTACGAGCCACTCGGCGCCGTTTTTGGTATAATGCCCTGGAATTTCCCGTTTTGGCAGGCGTTTCGTTTTGCAATACCCGCGCTTTGTGCCGGCAACGTCATTTTGTTAAAACCTGCTCCAAATGTACCTCAGGCTGGCTTGGCTATGGAAAATCTTTTCAGGGATGTAACGGGCAGAAGCGGCATTTTTCAAACCCTCTTCATCGAAGTAGAACAAGTAGAAACGGTCATTGCGCATCCCATCGTGCGGGGCGTGGCACTCACGGGCAGCGACCGCGCCGGTGCCAGCGTAGCTGCGTTGGCAGGCAAGTATCTCAAGCCATGTGTCATGGAACTCGGCGGAAGTGACCCTTTTGTCGTTTTAGAAGACGCCAACATTGCTGAAGCAGCCAAGATGGGCGTTCTATCCCGCATGAACAACGCTGGACAAACCTGCATCGCCGCCAAACGCTTCATCGTGCACGAAGCAGTAGCCGAGGCTTTCCTTGCGGAAATGGAAGCGCAAATCAATCTGTTAAAAATCGGTGATCCTACCCAGGAGCAGACGAATATGGGCACCTTGGCGCGTCCCGATCTGCACAAGCAACTCGCCCGTCAAGTAGAGGAATCCGTTGCCAAAGGCGCGTCGATCTTGCATGGAAGCACGGCAAACGATGCGTCTCACCACTTTTTTGAACCCCTCGTGCTTTCCAACCTTCAACCTGGCATGCCCGCGTATGAGCAGGAATTGTTTGGTCCGGTTGTCGCCTTTTTCACCGTTCAGAATGACGAAGCCGCCATTGCCCTTGCCAATGATAGCGTGTATGGCTTAGGCGCTGCCGTTTGGTCACAAAACCTGGAACGCGCACAAGCCATTGCCCAACAGCTCGAAGTAGGTTTTGTAGCAATCAATGATTTTGTAAAATCGGATCCTCGCCTGCCATTTGGTGGAATCAAGCGCTCTGGCTTTGGTCGTGAACTCGCCGAAGAAGGCATCAAAGCGTTTGTGAATATTAAAACCATTGTAGTAAAGTAACGGCATTGTAATTATTACTGTGATGGCAGCTTGTTTGGGAAATGAAATACATAATTCACCATTTTGTAATAATCTATTTTGAAACATTTGGCGTGGCGGCTGCCGTCCGTTAGTGTTTGAGCGGAGCGAGTTTAACGGACTAGACTTTTTGGTTACTTTTGGGGCAATGCCAAAAGTAACAAAGAAAAAAACTACAACAACGATACTTGGCGATAAGACGAAAGAAATTAGGGAAAGAACAATTACTCAAAAATCGATTTAAATTTATATGAATTTTAGGTTTGATTTGAATTTGATCATCATACAAAGGTGGACACTCCCGATAAATATCGAGTACACCAGTACCATCAAAACATGAACGAAAAACGCCTTGATAAATTCCGTCAGATCGCTGCGCAACGCCAGCCCGATCTCACCGTGGTGCTCGAAAACGTCACCGATTTACACAATATTGGCGCGGTACTCCGCTCCTGCGACTCCGTAGGCATCGCTGAAATCTTTGTACTACACACCGAGGAAGGTTTGAAAGCTGACTTTATCACCATAGGACGCAAAACGTCTGGTGGATCCCGCCGCTGGGTGGATGTGCATTACTACACGAATGCTGCCGCTTGCTTCCGCCACGTCAAGCAACGCTACCAACGCGTACTCAGCACCCAACTGAGCGAACAGGCAAGCTCCTTGTACCAATTAGACCTGACCCAACCTACCGCTTTTCTCTTTGGCAATGAACACGATGGCTTGTCTTCGGAAGCGGCTGCCTTTGCCGATGGCAACTTTTTGATCCCGCAGATGGGCATGGCAGAGAGTCTCAATATTTCTGTGGCGTGTGCCGTTACGCTTTACGAAACCCTCCGACAGCGCGACGCCCAAGGCTTTTACCAGGGGCACATCGTCAATGACTGGCACAATGGATTGCTGGAAGAATACATCCGCCGACACGAGGACCGGGACATGCGCGATATTGTCTGGGCTACTAACCCATAAATAAGGTAGTCAAATGTTAAAATACCCTTTTAAAATGTTACAAGACCCTCCTACAACGCTGAATTACCATCTTGTAACGTTGAACTATCCTGTTGTAACGCTGAATTACCCTCCTAAAACATTGTAACACCCTTTTGTAACATTAAAATATCCTCCTACAACGTTGTAGTACCCTTCTATAACATTTTAACACCCTCTTGTAGCGTTAAAATACCATTCAACAACATTTTAGTACCCTGTTACAACGCTGAATTACCCTTTTGTAACGTTTTAAGACCCTCCTGCAATGTTGTAAGACCCTGTTTAAACGTTTTAAGCCCATCCTACAACGTTGAAGCATCCTTTTGTATCATTCTAGTACCTTATTGCTATTATTGTATGTGAATTAGAGGTGATCTGGTTAGGAGAGAGCTAGTGAAAGTATTGTAAAGTAAAGCGTTGTAAATGTTGTAATAGGTTTTGACAAATTGTACCATTGCATCCATTGGGTGAAAAGGGATATTTCTGCTTTTTGTATCAAAATATCCTTTGAAATTTTCCTAAAAAAAGCCGAACTTCCTGCCATCGCTGAATGTTTTCAACGTTTTTGATTTGTAGTCGTTTTTATTTTAAATTGCAAAGAAAAACGGTACGGGTTTGCCAGGCACGAATGCTGGCGGCTCGCATCTAAAGAAATATTATGGAAAAAATTGAAATGGACATCTTGGCGCTGGCGAATAGCGAAACGCAACCGAATAGTTTTGTGATTATTTTGAAAGAAAAGCTTGGTAATCGGCGGCTGCCGGTGGTCATTGGCGGTTTTGAAGCGCAAGCTATTGCCTTGGCATTGCAAGATATTACGCCCAATCGCCCCATGACGCACGATTTGTTTAAAGATTCTTTGGTTGCATTGAATGTATATCTGTTGGAGGCGCTTATTTCGGAGTTGCGCGAGGGCGTTTTTTATGCCACCTTGGTTTATCTAAAGCCCGATGGCGCTACGTTGGATGTAGATTCGCGTACCTCGGATGCGCTGGCTATGGCGGTGCGTTTTGGTTGTCCGATTTATGCAAATGCGCAAGTGCTGGAAGAGGCTGCCATTGCGGTGGAAGAGGAAGATGAGGAGGAAGCACTGGAGGCGACCCTGCGGGCTGCGACAGACCCGGATGCGCCGCTTTCTGCGTATTCGAGTGGGGATTTGGAGCGGGAACTGAACGAGGCATTGTCGAAGGAAGATTATGAGCGTGCGGCGGAGATACGGGATGAACTGCGGAATCGAAAAGAGAAGAGTTGAGAAGCGATTTTATGTTTTTAATATTATGCAATTGTAATTAATAAGGTATTAGAAATTTTTTATTATTTCAATGATTACTTGATTTAACTGTTCGATTGCCAGAGGGATATTCCAGTTGTTGCGATTGCGCGGTTCTACATAGTTGGAAATGGCGCGGAGGGCTAAAAAAGGTTGTTGCTCCATGCGGCAGGCATAAAAAAATGCGGCACTTTCCATCGTTTCTACCTCGGCGGGATAGTGCTTTTGAATAGCATCAATGCTGGGTTGGTAGCCGTGTACTTTGTTGACAGTCAATCCTTTAGCGGTTGGAAGAAAATTGCCAGGATTGGGATTATGTAGGATGCGATTCTCAAAAGGAGATTGGTTGGGGTCAATTAAATTTAAATCAAAAACGCTGCTAAAATTGCCATTTGCTTCCTCTACGCCCAGGTCGCCGAAGTAATCAGACGTCAATTCCACTACTGCGCCCAGATTAAGTTGCCGATTGTAACTGCCCGCAATGCCTGCGTTGATTGCTAGATCGTATTTTTTTAAAGCCAGCACTTTCCCCATTGCAAAAGCCGTCAGCGGTATGCCCACACCCGTGATGAGGATAGCAATTTTCTGTTCGCCGCGATGAAAATGAGCGGGCTCGTGCTCGATGTATTTGGCATGCAAGTATTGCAACAAAGGCGCTATTTCAAATGAAGTAGCAGAGACAATTAATAAATTCATAAAAGCATGATTATTCCACCAATGGTTATGATAATTTTGCTTAATAATAGAGACTGTTATTTAGTATCTCATCATTTTTTAAATTGATATAAAAATCCAACCGTAGGCGTGAAGCCCAACCATTGGTGGTACGAAGTCGCAACATCCAATGCCAAGCCATTGTTTAGGCGATAGCCAACGCCCATCGCTAGGGTAGTGGGGTTAGTGGCAATGCCCGTGCGCAACTGCACCTGCTGGGCAGCCTGATATTCTAAGCCAAATTTGGTGCGAGCGGGAAAAGCAATGTCTTTTTCAACTTCCAGGTTGCAGGTCAGTTTTTCCGAGGGTAAATAGGCGATGCCAATTTTGAAAATGGTTGGTAGGTTCTCGCCGTTTGCAAATTCAATTTGAACCGGGCTGTACACATGCGCACCCAGTTGCAATTGAGGAAACAATTGCGTTATCATGCCTAATTCAAAGGTGAGGTTCATTTTATTGCCATATTCTGGAATGCTGGTGTTGAGCAGTAATATTTGCGTGCCAATAGACAAGCCATCGAGCAGCTGACGTGCGTAGGCGATGCCGAATTTTTGCTCATTAAAACCTTCAAAACCAAAGTGATGCAATGTAATGCCAAACGTACCCGAATGCGTCGGCAACGCAGCGGCAGCAGCAAGCGCTTGTAATTCTTTGACAAAAAAACGCTGCTCGGCAAAAGCCGTAGCGGTCAATTGTTTTAAATCGGCTAAACCTGCCTGGTTGCTGAAAGCGCTGTATATGTCGGTGAAAGTGACGGACGCATTCGCCATACCTGCGCCGCGCGCGCCGGCGGGAAACGTGGCGCTGTTTTGGGCAAAGCTGTAAATGGTATTCAAAAAAAGGAAAATGTGTAAAATTTGCTTCATAAAACTGGAATTTTGGAAGAAAAATACGCATTTGTGAGGACGTAGAGCAGCCTTTAGGCTGTTTTTTTTTTGGATAACAACCTAAAGGTCTTGCTACGAAAGGCAGCGTAAACGCTGCACTACTCCTGCACTAATCCACCCAATCCGCGATGAAAATATTGGTGTCGCGACCACCGCCATTGTTGCGATTGGAAGCGAAGACTATTTTATTACCATCGTAAGAAAACATTGGAAAAGAATCAAAAATTTTGTCATGCGTAATTTGCTCCAAACCTGTGCCATCGGTGTTAATCATGAACAAATTAAAAATACGTCCGCTGCTGGTATGATGATTCGAGGCAAAGATGATTTTTTTGCCAGAAGGGTGGAAAAAAGGAGCCCAGTTGGCGCCGCCCAAATTGGTAAGCTGTTTCAGATCGGAGCCATCTGCGTTGCAGGTATAAATCTCTAAATCAGTGGGTTGCACCAAATTTTCCGAAAGTAAATCTTTATAAGTTTTGATGGCTTCCTCCGTTTTAGGGCGAGAAGCACGAAACACGATTTTTTTGCTATCGGGCGAAAAGAAAGCGCCACCATCGTAGCCCAAGCCATTCGTAATTTGCTTCAGATTCGAACCGTCAATATTCATGGTGTAAAGCTCCAAATCGCCTGAGCGCGTGGAGGTGAACACGATTTTTTTGCCATCGGGCGAAACGGTCGCTTCTGCGTCGTAGCCTGGTGAATTGGTCAATTGTTTTAAAATTTTGCCGTTCAGATCCGTCACAAAAATATCGAAAGTGCTGTACACTGCCCACACATATTTGCCATTCACAATACGTGGTGTTTCCGGGCAATTTTCACTAGCCAGGTGCGTGGAAGCATATACAATCTGCTGATTTCCAGGCATGAAGAAGGAGCAAGTCGTTCTGCCATTGCCGGTACTTGCCATAGGCGGACGATTGCCAGAAAATTTGCCGTTAATAGGCATGTAGAAAATCTGGTCGCACAGCGTACCCCATTTGCGATTGGTTGATTGAAAAGTCAACTGTTTATTGTCAAAACTAAAATAAGCTTCGGCATTGTCACCGCCAAATGTGAGTTGTTGCACATTGCGCAAGTGCTTCTCTTCCGGAAATTTCAGCGTGTCGGCTGCTGCATTGTAGGAAGCATCCGAAGCCGTATTGGTTTTTTTAGCCGTGTGGCAAGAAATGAGCACAAATAGAACCAGGATAAAAGATAAAAATTTCATGCGTTATTTTTTCGCAAAAATAAAATTCTATTTGGATTGCCTGGTACAATCACAATTCATACTAATGTCATAAGAATGAATACAACGCTATTGAGCACTGAAGTTGACATCTCCAATTTTGATGGCAATTACCGAAAATGGCTCCACTTGTTTTTTTTGCGGTATGAACACAAAAGAAGCTGCTTCGCCGGTAAAGGCTTCAAAAAATGGATTGTCCGTTGCACTAAATTTATAATTGCCATTGAGAAAAAGCCAAGCATTGCTTTTTGAAAATTTGGCATCCACCCGCAGCACCACCCGCCGCATTTGAATAACATCAGCAACCGTGACCGCGCCCGAGCGATCGACGTCAGCCGCCAACAATTGGTAATGAGAAGTAAAAGGCTCGATGCCCAGCACGTGCCGCTGCACTTTCACCACATCAAAAGTGGTAACACCATTGGCTGGGTCGTCGTTTTTTTCAATCTGAAGCCGATAACTATTCCGAGCAACCAGCGGAAAGGTAAAATTAAATTGCCCGGTGGAATCGCTGAAAGTGCTGTCTGGACCTTCATTGCGTACTTTGATTTGAACATTTTTCACACCCATACTGTCCGAAGATAAAACAATACCCTTCAGTTCAAAGTCAACTGCCGGTTTTGTAATACCTGTATTTTTCAATGCTTGTTCTATGGAATCTATGGTGGAAGTAAAGCTGCTGCCTTTAGGGTTGTACTGCACACTGCGATCAGGCGCGATGACCACAAACGTAGGGCTGCTAGCAAAAAATCCGTAGGTACCATTGGTATAAGGTTGAATGGCAGTAAGGCTTCCTCCGTCATTTCCAACACCCGGAAAACTATGACCCACCATGGATTTGTAGCGTTTTACATCATCGTTGCTGTCATTGGCGCGAATACTCAGACTGATAAATTCAACCGGTCCGCTGCCGCTTCCCCACTCATAATAAAATGGCTCAAGAAGGGGAGACATCTCTACACAAATCGGGCAAGTTGTAAAAAACAATTGTAATACAACCGCTTTACCTTGATCGAGGTAATCGGCGTACAAACTTCGCTGTACCCCGTCAGAGGTCGTTACTGTAAAATCAGGGGCGAGTGGGGGCGTTGTTTGAGCAATTGCAAAAGTCAACATTCCAAAGGTCGCCAAAATGGTAAAAATACTTTTCATGGAGCTATGTTTTTTTGAAATCCATTACCAGAGTTTCCAGCGCGCGGAAACCAAACGCAAGCAATGCCAGGGTAGGGTAGAAGTTCAATAAAAACGACGCGGACAGGTATAGAGGGATTCCTTGATTGCGCCGCCATTCCACAAAAGTGGAATTAAAATCTTGTCAAATGTAAGCATTTTTTGATAAATTAAAATTAAAAATCTTGCCTTTTTTTAGAAAATATCAATTATAATTTGCTTACCTTTGCGGACATTTTTTTGAAGGGATGGAGCGGATTATATTTCAAGATTTAAAATCGGTCCGCTATGCCGATGCTTGGGCATATCAGGAGCAATTGTTGAATGCGTTGGTTGAAAACAAAATTCGCAATCGCGCCCTGGAAAAAGAAGGCAAAACGGGCACCCCGCAACAGCATCATTTGCTTTTTTGCGAGCACCCGCCGGTTTATACCTTGGGTAAAAGTGGATCAATGGATCACCTGTTGCTAAACGAAGCAATGTTGGAAAAGCTTGGTTTTGAGTTTTTTAAAATCAATCGCGGCGGCGATATTACCTATCATGGTCCTGGACAAATCGTAGGCTATCCTATTTTTGATCTCGATTGTTTTTTTACGGATGTACATCGGTATGTGCGCTACCTCGAAGAAGCCGTGATCCGGACGCTGGCAACATATGGCATTGCCGCCATGCGCGAGGAGGGGTATACCGGGGTATGGCTGCCGCCCAAAGGTGTGCTGCCAAAGCGAAAAATCTGCGCCATCGGGGTGCACTTGCGCCGCTGGGTGACCATGCACGGCTTTGCATTCAACGTGAATACCAATCTGGAACATTTCAAGCATATTGTACCTTGTGGCATTGATGATCCTGACAAAGACGTTACTTCGATGGAAAGAGAATTGGGCTACCCATTAGACCTGGAAGAAGTGAAAGAACGACTGAAATACCAACTTGCGGAACTGTTTGAATTTGAATTTGTTACTGCGCCGGTGCAGATGGATTGATTGAATTATCCTTCTTTTTAGCTGGCGACTGACTTTTTTTAAATGAAGAAAGACATTCCTTTTCATAAAGTAGAAGATTTGGCGGTGGCGATTGTGCCAAGAGACGATGCCCCACTGGTGAAAGAAGAAGAAGACTTATGGGATGTGTTTTTGCTCAATTTGCGCGAAGACTGCATCAATAGCGTGCTCATCAACTCCCGCGGCTACGGCGATATCAATGGGGAAAAACGCTCCACGACGGTGTTGCGCCATTTTTTTGAAGAAATTGGTCCGCTTGCCTGTGTCCAAATAGAGCCTATCCAAACGCAACTCTTTACAATTACCAATGAATATTGGATTAGCTTTGTGCATGAAGGCTATATGTATGACAAAAAATACATCTTTGTGCCGGAAAGCATTACACAAATGAATTTTACAACCATTCCTTTTTTAAATCGGAAAGGCGTTATGATACGCTAATGTAATATTTCTTCGTTTTATTATAAAATAATTTACCTTTTATCATTCAAACCGGATGACGCCATTCTGTGTTGCAAAGGTAGCAACTAAAAACAGGTAGCCATGAATCAAGGAAATAATCATATCAAAGCATCGGAAGATATTCAATCCAAGGCGCATCGGAGCTTGAAACCCAAGCGCGTCAGCGAGTCTAAAGCGGTGATGACCGAAATGGTGATGCCCAACGACACCAATCCGATGGGCAATCTCATGGGCGGCAACCTCTTGCGCTGGATGGATATTGTGAGCAGTATTTGCGCGGGGCGCCACTGCGAAGCGCATGTCGTTACGGCGTCGGTGGATCATGTTTCTTTTACAAAACCCATTAAAATGGGAGAAATTGTAACATTGGAGGCTACCGTTACACGTGCATTTAATACTTCGGTCGAAATTTATGTTGAAATCTTTGCAGCTGATATTAAAGGACATAATAACCGACGTAGCAACCATGCTTATTACACTTTTGTAGCGTTAGACGGTGAAAATGGCAAACCGATTGAAGCGCCGCCGGTGGTGCCACTGACAGAAATCGAACAACAGCGTTACGACAGCGCCATTCGCCGCCGAGAGTTGCGCCTTATCTTGAGCGGAAGAATGAAAGTAGAACAAGCAACGGAATTGAAGATGCTATTTGCAAATATGGCTGGCTGAAGGAAATATAAACAGTTGAAAGGTTGATTTTTTTCAATCGGGAAGTCATCAACCTTTCAAGTGGCACGGTATATTTTAATAGATTTTATACAGAATAATTAAAATAAAGTAATGCGCGCGAGTAACTTAG